>JANLWX010000206.1:0-13552 GCA_031364845.1 Candidatus Eiseniibacteriota bacterium | reverse complement strand
CAGCAGCGCGCCGCCCGCGCGGTGGAAGTCGAGCACCGCCTGCAGCTCGACCGAGCCGAGGCGTTCGACATCGTGGATTACGACCGCGTCCGCGTCGCGCAACCGCGTGGGCAGTGTCGCGGCATCGACGGCTTCGGGCGCGAGCCCGGATGCGGGCGCGCCGGCTTCGAGCGCGAGGCGCAGCGGCGAAGGTCCGCCGTCTTCGCGCACCAGCACGCGCAGCGTTCCCGAGCGCCCGGCCGCGAACACACGCGTGTTGTCGAGCGCCAGCGCATCGTCGGGGATCCGGGCGATGCCGCCCTGCTCGGGCATGCGCGCGAGCGGGAGCAGTGTGGACGCCTCGCCGCGCTCGGGCAGATCGAGGAAGCCGCGGCCCAACTCGGCGTCGGTGCGGGCTTCGCGCACGTCGATCGCGAGATCGCCGGCGGGCGCGCCGAACGAAGTTCCGGTCACCGATAGCGCGAGTTCGCCTTCGGTGGGCGCGAGCGCGGCATCGGACAGCAACGCGTTCGCGCGGCTGCGAGGTGCCAGCGGCACGAGGTAGACGCGCGCGCGATCCCACGGACCGTCGGGTGCCGTGAAGCGCGCGGGCACCGCGGCATCCGCCGTCGTGGCTCCCGCGTTGCCGCCTGTCGCCGGCGCCGCGAAGCCCACGCGCTGGAAATCCGAGATCCAGAACAGCTCGCGATTGAGCGCGCGCGATTCACTCAGCGCGCGCGCGGCGAAGTCGATCGCGCTCGCATGGTCGGTCACGCGCGCGGTCGGCGTGATCGACTGTACGGCGGCACGCATGCGCCCGAGGTCCGAACTCGGACGCGGTGTGGCGGGATGCGGCCCGGCGTCGTAGGGGACGAGTTGGATCTCGTCCTGCGGCCCGAGCGTGGTCTGGAGATCCTCGGCCACGCGCTTCGCCTGATCGAGCAGCGTGCCCTGGCGGCTGCCGCTGGCGGCAGCACTCATGCTCCCGCTCTGATCCACGAGCACGACGACGGTGGTCGCCGCACCGCTCTTGGATCCCACGCTGCCGCGCACGGCGGGGCGCGAAATCGCGATCGCGAGTGCTGCGATCGCGAGTGTGCGCAGCAGCAGCAACAGCCACTGCTTGATCTTGAGCCGGCGGATCTCGCTCTGGTTCACCTCGGACAGGAATTCGAGCGAGGGAAAGCGGATCTCCTTGGGACGCCGGCGAGTGAACAGATGGATGATGATCGGGATCGAGGCCGCGGCGAGCCCGAACAGGAACAGCGGGTTGAGAAAGTTCATCGCGGGTACTCCACGAACGCAGCGGTTACGTCATCCCAGCGCTCGATGCGTGTGACCGGATGCAATTCCCACGACGCGAGACGCGCGCGGCCGTACGCGGGGGCGCCTTCGTATTCGTAGTCGTATAGCAGCCAGCCGGTGAGCCGCACGATTTGCGTGCCGCCTTCCCAAGGCGTGGTGCCGCCGTAATTCGGATGGAACAACTCGACCAGGCGCGGCCACCGCCAGCGCTCCGAACCACGGCGCCATTGGGGCGTGATTTCGGCAGTGATGTACTGAAGATTCGGATCGCCGGGTATGCGCTTCTCGGGGACCAGCTCGATGTGCACGTCGTCATCCGCCGCGCGCACCATGCGCTGCACGTAGCCTTCGAGTGTGACGGCCCGGCGCTCGATGCCCGAATACTCACCGACCGAAAGATTGCGTGGGAGTGCCGCCATCGCCTCGTAGGTGGTGGCGAGCGCCGAGTCCGGTGAGTTCACACGGTCCTTCATCGCGCGCAGGTGCCGCGCAGCGATGCTCGCGGTCGGAAATTTGCCGAGCATGTGCAGGTAGATCGAGAACGCGGAAAGTCCGGCGAGCAGCACGATCGCTGCCGTGATGCGCAGGATCACATCAGCCTCGCGCGCTTCTCGAGATAGGCCAGCAGCGCGCGATCGAACGGCGTGCGCGTGTCGATCTGCACGTAGTCGATCATGCGCTCGCGGCAGTTGCGGCGATAGAACTCGGTCCACGCGGCGAGCTTCTCGCGATAGCGGCGCGCGATCTCCCACGGCTCGGTGGTGAGACGGTCGCCGCTCTCCATGTCGACGAACGTCGCCGTGTCGGTATAAGGAAACTCGATCTCGTCGGGATCGAGAATGTGCAGCACCACCACTTCGTGTCCGCGATGGCGGAAGTGCTGCAGCCCCGAGAGAACATCTTCGGGCTTGTCCATGAGATCCGAGCACAAAATCACGAGCCCGCGACGCTTGATGCGCTCGGCCAGCTCGTGCAGCGCGGGTCCGAGCCGCGTTTTGCCCTGCGGCGCGTGGGCCGCGAACGTCTTGAGCAGCACGTCGAGGTGCGAGCGCACCGCGCGCGGTGGCACGTAGGCTACCGGATGCTCGGCGAACAGCAGCGCGCCCACGGCGTCCTGCTGATGGATCATGAGGTACGCGAGGGCGGCCGCGACCGACTGCGCGTACTCGATCTTGCTCATCGCCGCGCGCGAGGACTTGAACGCCATCGAGCCCGACAGATCGATGAGCAGATGCGAGCGGAGGTTGGTTTCCTCGGTGTACTGCTTCACCAGGTAGCGGTCGCTACGACCCCACACCTTCCAGTCGATGTTCTTGAGCGGATCGCCCGGCATGTAGGGCCGGTGCTCGGCGAACTCCACGCTGAATCCATGGAACGGCGAACGGTGCATGCCCGAGATGAACCCTTCGACCACCGCGCGCGCGCGCACGTCGAGGTGCCCGAGGCGCGCCACCACCGCCGGGTCGAGGAATCTCTGGCTGCCGCGTGCGCTTTCGATGGCCATCAGTCCCGCCACGCCCAGACCAGCATCTGCTGGTCGTCGCGTTCGAGCGGCTCGTTCTCGAAGCCCCCACGAATGTCCCAGCGCGTGAAGCCCGCGTGGCGCAGCAGCAGTTCGAGTTCGTGGCGGTAGATCCAGCGTTGCGTGGTCTCGAAGCGCTGCGAGTCCACGAGGTTTCCGGCGGCGTCGAGCTCGCGCACTTCCATCTGCGAGCGCTGGCATTGGCCGACGATGTTCTTGTAGCGCGTGTCCCACAACTCGAGCGTGTTGCCGTTGATCGGATGCGTGGACCGGAGTTCCAACACCGGCTCGCCACTCGGGTCGGTCCACAGCGAGAGGCTCGGGTACGACATGTGCAACACCAGCGCGCCGCCCGGCTCCAGATGCTCGCGAATGCACAGCAGCGCCTGGATCTGTTCGTCCGTCGTCTCGCAATGGGCGAACGCGTTGAACGCACAGATCGCGCGATCGTAGCGGCGCGGCATGGTGAAGTCGCGCATGTCGGCCTGATACACGCGCGCCTCGAGGCCGCGCGCCTGCGCCTTCTTGCGCAACTGTTCGAGCATGAGCGGGAACGCATCGACACCGTCGACATCGACACCGGCTTCGAGCAGCCGCAGCAGGATGCGTCCGGTGCCGCACGCTACATCGAGCACCGGGCCATTCGCGGTCTTGCCCACGTTCATCCAGTAGGGCACGTCGAACACGAACGACTCGAACAGCAGATCGTAGAGATCGGGCGCTTCGTAAGGCGACAACAGCGGCTCGCCGGACGGCATCAGCGTGGCGGACGTGCTCACGCTCGACGGCGCAGCGGACATCTCGGACTCATCGCGCTCCGGCGCGCGCTTCACGCTCAGCCTTTCCATGCGGTCCACACCATTTCGTCGTGAGGATGTTCGAGCGAGCGCCCGTCGAAGCCGCCGCGCACGTCCCAGCGTGTGAATCCCGCGGCGCGCAGCAGCAGCTCCATCTCGAACCGGTAGACCCAGCGCAGCGTGAAGCGATACTGATGCGTCGTGTTCCCGCCGCCTTCGCCGGTCTCGATCACCTCGCGGTCGGACTCGAGCGTCTGCCGCACGATGTCGTAGCGCTGCGTCGACCACAGGCTGACCGGGCGCCCCGTCACCGGATGTGCGAACTCACGTTCGGGCAGGCGCTGGTCGCGATGCTCTGCGATGTAGGCGTGATTGGGATAGAACAGGTTCAGCACCAGCGAACCCTCAGGCTCGAGGTGCTCGCGGATGCAGCGAAGTGCCTGGATCTGATCCTCGGTGGTCGGCAGATGCATGAACGCGCGAAACGGAATCGTGATCAGGGCGTAGCGGCGCGGCATCGTGAAGTCGCGCATGTCGGCGACGCTCACGCGCACCTTGAGCGGTACCGCCTCTGCCTTCGCCTTCAAACGCGCGATCATCGCGGGCTCGAGATCGATGCCGTCGATGTCCACACCCGCCGCAGCGGTCGGCAGCAGGATGCGCCCGGTGCCGCACGCGACCTCGAGCACCGGCCCGCGCGATGCCTTCGCGAGGTCGACATAGAACGCGAGGTCGTCGTGATACCACGAGTAGACGACATCGTAGAGCGCGGGATCGACGTAGGGCGTCGCGATGGATTCATTCATGCGATGCCCTGCCCACGGCGCCGGCGCGCCGTCCCTTCCACAGGAAGTACACCGGGAAGCCGAGTGCCGCGATGATGACGCCGGCCGCCGCGCGCCAGCCACTCGTCGACAGGTCGCTCGCGATGATCGCGACCGTGACGATCACGAACAGGAGCGGCGTGAGCGGATAGAGCGGCGTGCGATACGTCGCGGGCGCGATCGCGCCGTTGGACTCACGCTCGCGCCGGCGCTGGACGAACAACGCCGCGGTCGTGAGCCCGTAGAACAGCCACGACGTTGTGACGAACCAGCCCGAGACGTCTTCGAAGCCGCCGGCGAGTGCCAGCCACACGCACGCGAGAATCGCCTGCACCCACAACGCGGCGCTCGGCGTTCCGCGCGCCGGATCAAGCCGGGCGAGCGGTTTCCACAGCAACCCATCTGCCGCCATCGCCTGCGTGACGCGCGGTCCGGTCAAGATCGCGCCGTTGGTGGTGCCGAACGTCGAGATGGCCACCAGCACCGCGAGCGCGTGGCGGCCCCAGTCGCCGAGCAGGCGTCCGATCGCTTCGGAGCCCACAGCGGGATAGGTCGCGACGTCACCCGGCGACAGCACGCGGAAGTACGCGAGGTTCGTGAGCACGTAGGTCGCGATCACGAGGGCCGTGCCCCACACGATCGCGATCGGCAGATTGCGCGCCGGGTTCACGACCTCGCCGCCGACGTAGGTGCAGTCGGTCCAGCCATCGTAGGCGAACAGGATCGGAATCATCGCGACCACCAGCGCCATCATCAACGGACGCGTGGACAGAGCCCCGCTCGTGGCGCCTTCCGGCAGCGGTCCCGCGGGATGCGTCGCGTGCATGGTGAAGGCGAGCACCACCAGCGCCAGAATCCCGATCAGCTTCAAGGTCGTGAACACCGACTGCGTGCGCGCACCTTCCTTCACGCCCAGCCAGTTCACGAACGTGAGCAGCAGGATCGCGGCGATCCCCACGCCGAGTTCGGCGGCGTGCGGCAGGTGGAGTGCTTCGCAGAAGTAGAGCGCGAACACGCTCGTGATCGAGGCGATCACCGTCGGCTTGATCACCCACAGGCTCGCCCAGCCGAACACGAAGCCCCATGCGTTGCCGAACCCCTCGCGGATGAACACATACAGCCCGCCGGTCTTCGGATGCGTGACGGCGAGTTCCGCGAGCGCCAGCGATCCGCACAAGGACAGCACGCCGCCCAGCACCCACGCGGCGATGACGAGTGGAACCGAGTGCAGTTCCTGCGCGACCGAATGCGGCGAACGGAAGATGCCCGAGCCGATGATGTTGCCGACCGTGATCGCGGTGGCCGCGTAGAGGCCGATCTGGCGCGCGAGTTCCAGAGCGGGACGGGGCGTCGCGTGGGAAACGGTGGCCATCGGATTCTCCGCAGGCGGCCGGGCGTCGTGATCGCGCAACGCCCGTGCCGGCTACTCGCTCGGGACCGCCTGGAGCAGCTCCTGAATGATGCGCTCGGGCTTGATGCCCTCGGCCTCGGCGGTGAAGTTGCTGACGATGCGATGCCGGAGCACCGCCGCCGCGACCGCCTTCACGTCTTCGATGCCGGGCGCGAAACGTCCGTGCAGCACCGCGCGCGTCTTGGCGCCGAGCACCAGATACTGCGAAGCGCGCGGGCCCGCGCCCCACGACACCCACTGCTTCACGAATTCGGGCGCGCCCTCGCGTCCGCGCGTCGCGCGCGCAAGCCGCACCGCGTAGCGCACCACGTGATCGGCGACCGGAACGCGGCGCACCAGACGCTGCAGATCGAGAATCTCCTGCGCGCCGAGCACCCGCTCGACCTTGGCGACGTAATCCGAAGTGGTCGCCGCGACGATGCGCTCTTCCTCGTCCTGCTTCGGGTAGTCGACCTGGATGTTGAACATGAACCGGTCGAGTTGCGCTTCCGGCAAGGGGTAGGTGCCTTCGAGCTCGATCGGGTTCTGGGTCGCGAGCACGAAGAACGGCAGCCCGAGCGGGTACGTCTGCCCGCCCGCGGTGACTTCCTTCTCCTGCATCGCCTGCAGCAAGGCCGCCTGTGTCTTGGGCGGCGTGCGGTTGATCTCGTCGGCGAGCACGATGTTCGCGAACACCGGTCCCCGGATGAAACGGATCGTGCGCTTGCCGGTGGCCTCGTCCTGCTCGATCACATCGGTGCCGGTGATGTCGCTCGGCATCAGGTCGGGCGTGAACTGGATGCGCTTGAAGTCCAGGTCCAGTACGCGCGCGAGACTCGACACCAGCAGCGTCTTCGCGAGGCCCGGAACCCCGACCAGCAGCACATGGCCGTTCGAGAACAGTGCCGTGAGCAGCTCATCGACGACCTGGTCCTGCCCGATGATGACCTTGCGCAACTCGACAAGGATGCGCTCGCGGGCGCTCTTCAGTTGTTCGACGGCTTTGAGGTCGGATGAGGTGTCGATCGTCACAGGGTCCTCGGGCGGACAGGAGCGCTCGGTGCGTTTCAGCGCGAATGCGTCTCAGTGCGGTCAGAGCCGGTCGAGCCTAGCATGCGCCCCAGACGCGACCAAGGTGTTGCGGCGCGAGCGGGGATGCGCAGCGGACGAGCGCGGGAGCGGGTCTTCGAACCGGAGTCGCGGTCGCGGTGTAGTATCCGTGGCGCCCGATCCTTCGAGTTTTCATCTCGTGGACGCGGCGCATCGGAGGAGATCGAAATGCGAATCACGACGTTCGTGTTCGCCCTGTGTCTCACCCTTCTGACGGGCTGCTCGGCCTCACGTGCGCTGCTCGTCCACCCGGGGGCGGATCCCGAAGAGCGCATGCTCGGCTCGGACCCCCAGCGCGTCAGTGGCTACGTGCTCGAGGACGGCCGGCGCGTCGCGTTCGAGGGAACCGTCGAAGCGCGCGGAGACACCCTGCGCTTCGTTCGTCCCCGCATCGAATCGCGCGGACTGGAGCTCACCAAGCCGCGCGTGGTCCGCGACATCCCGCGCGATTCGGTGGTGATCGTGAACGGGGAATACACCGACGTCGGACGCAGCATTTTTCTGGGCCTGGGTCTCACCGCGGCGGTTCTGCTGATGCTTGGGCTCGCGTGGGCCTCGAGTTTCACGATATGGGGACGGTGAGCCTCGTCAGCCAGCGAGGTCACAGCGCTCTCATTCGCCCTTTGAGAAAGCGCCGCTCGACATCCTGATGCGCGAGGCCCAGCGCGCGCTCGTAGGCGGCGCGGGCCTCCGTCCCTCTGCCCGATCGGCGGAGCAGATCCGCGCGCGCGGCATGAGCCAGGTGGTATTCCGTGAGATCTCCGCGCGCGAGAATTCCGTCGATCAATCCGAGCCCAGCCTCTGGGCCATCCCGCATCGCGACCGCCACCGCGCGATTCAGTTCCACGATCGGCGAAGCATCCGCGCGCAGAAGCACGTCGTACAGCCCGACGATCTCGCTCCAATCGGTCTCTGCGGCCGATCGCGCTTCCGCATGCACCGCCGCAATCGCGGCCTGCAGTGTATACAGTCCGATGCGCCGCGACTGGATCGCGCGCTCGACCAGCGCCTGGCCTTCGGTGATCAACCCGCGATCCCACAGCGAACGGTCTTGCTCCTCGAGCAGGATCAGATCGCCCGCCGCCGACAGCCGCGCCGCGCGCCGCGACTCGTGCAGCAGCATCAGCCCGAGCAACCCGATGGCTTCGGGTTCCTTGAGCAGTTCGACCAGGAGTCGCCCGAGCCGGATCGCCTCGGCCGAGAGATCCGGCCGCGTGAGCGCCGGGCCTTCCGAAGCCGAGTAGCCTTCGTTGAACACGAGATAAACCACGTGCAGCACCGAGTCGAGTCGCTCCGCCAGCTCCGCGCGCGAAGGCACGGCGTACGGAATCCCCGCATCACGGATCTTCGACTTCGCGCGCACGATGCGCTGCGCCACCGTCGGCGGTGTGGTGAGGAACGCGCGCGCGATCGCTTCGGTGCGTAGCCCGCACACTTCGCGCAACGTCATTGCCACCTGCGCATCCGGTGTCAGCGCGGGATGGCAGCACGTGAAGATCAGGCGCAGGCGATCGTCTTCGACATCTTCGGCATCGTGATCCGGAGCCGCGGGCGCGCTCATGGCGAGTCGCTCGGCGATCTCGGACTTGGACGCGTCGAAACGCGCGCGGCGGCGCAGATTGTCGATCGCCTTGAAGCGCCCGCTCGAAACGAGCCACGCGCGCGGATTCGCAGGCACACCGTCGCGCGACCATTGCTCGAGTGCCGCGGTGAAGGCGTCGTGCAGCGCCTCTTCGGCAAGATCGAAGTCGCCGAGCAGGCGGATGAGCGTGGCGAGAACGCGGCGGGATTCGGTGCGATAGAGCGTGTCGAGCTGCCGTCTTATCGCGCCCGGCACGTCATCGTTCACATCGTGCATCGATCCCTCAGGGTGACGACCGTCCACGCTCGATCATCACTTCGGGCGTCCGCATGGGCAACCTCGCGGCGTGCAGAATTCGTCGACGGCCCGAACCGCCATCACCGCGAGGCTGTCATGCGGCCTGAAGCGAACTACGCCTGGACCTTGCTGAAATCCACGACCGGACGGACCTCGATGCTGCCCAGACGCGCCGACGGGATCTTGCCGGCGATCTGGATCGCCTCGTTCAGGTCACGCGCCTCGATCAGGTAGAACCCGCCGAGCTGCTCCTTGGTCTCTGCGAACGGCCCGTCGGTAGTCGAGAGCTTGCCGTTGCGCACGCGCACCGTGGTCGCGGTCGGCGTGTCTTCGAGCGCTTCGCCCGAGACATAGTGGCCGCTCTGACGGATGCCTTCGGTGAACGCGAAGTACTCGCCCATGAACGCGTCCGCATCGCTCTTGCTCATTCCGGTCACGGCCTTCTCGTCGCTGTAGATCAGGCACAGATACTTCATGAAGCCCTCCCGTTGCGTGGGTTGCGGTTGCGGTGAACACCCTATGGTCGAACGGGGGACGGGGATTTCGACAGAGGGGATTGGCGACCGGCGGAAATTTTCTTCCGCACGCCGGTCGCGCGTCGGATTCAGCGGTTCTGGATCAAACGGTGATTGCGGTTACCAAACCGATCACCGCACTAGCCGCACCACGCGCAACCGCGACTGCGTCTCATCCTTCTCGATCCAGCATGCGTACGCGCATCGCCGGTCGGAGCCCGTGAGCCACGCGTCGCGCACATCACCGCCGAGGAACGTCCATGGCGTGAGCGTTCCGTTGGGATCGAGCGCACGCACCGCGAATACGGTGTGCGTCGTGTCGGCGGCCGGGCGTGCTTCGACGCCGATCAGCGTGGTCTCTCCGAGTGCGGTCATGCGCGGCCGCGTCACGCCATCCAAGCTGTCCGACAGCGAGCGTTTCATGCCGGTGGCGCCACCGTCTGCGCGCCACGACGTGAGGTAGACGCCGGGTGTGCCAGCGCCCGTGAACCAGGCGTAGTGGCCGCCCGACTTCTGGTTCCAGGTCACGGCGGGTCCGACGTCGGGGCATCCGGGCAGATACCACTGGTCGGCGTGGAGCACGGTGTCGACCGCGAACGTCGAGCCTCCGTCGTTCGAGATCGCGAGCGCAGGATCGCGCAGGTTGAGATAGGCGGAGCGATACGCGAGCGCGATGCCGCCGACCGCGTCGGTGGCGACCATCGGCCGGCAGCACGCGCACACGGTGTCGCGCATGCGCTGGTTCGCGGTCCAGGTCTGGCCGCCGTCGTAGCTCAGCGATCGATAGAGCGACGAGCCTGCGGGTTCGCCATCGGCGGTCGCGTAGTCGCGTTCGTCGAGCCACGCGGCGAACAGCGCGCCGTCGGGCCGAAACGCGATGGCCGGGAATCCGTGGAACGCGGCGATGCCGCTCCCGCGATCGTCGTTGAGATAGGCGACCGGGCCGAGGGTCACACCGCCGTCGCTGCTCGCGCGCGAGGCGATGTCCACGGCGCGATCGACGCCCGGCCGGCGCGCGGCCCACGTGACCACGAGCGCGCCAGCCGGGCCGAAGACCGCGGCCGGACGGCCTTCGGGATACGACGACACGCTGCCCGGCACGTCGTTGACGCGGACGGGCGATGAGAACGTCGCCCCGCTGTCGCGCGACACGGCGAGCCACAACTCGCGCGCGCCGCTGGTGTCGCGGGTCACGTATGTGAGCGCGACACGCCCGTGCGCGTCGGCAGCGACCGCGGGGTCGCGCGCATCGATCGCGGCGAGGAACGCGGGTGTCACCTCGCGCACGGTGAGTCCGTCGGAGGGCTTTCGGGGCGCAGCACAGCCGATCGCACACGCGAGCGCGAGAACGGCCGAGCACCACAGCGAGCGTCGTAGCACCATCGGGAGCATAGTCGGTCACTCGAGTTTGAGTAGCTTGAGCGGCGCCGGACCGGGTGATGGATGCCGGCGCACGAGATAGAGGCCCGGTCGCACGGGACGGCCGCGATGATCGGCGCCGTTCCATGTGAACGCGCCCACGGTACCACCCGCTTCGAGCCGGCGCACCCGCCGTCCGCTCACGTCCCAGATCTCGATCGTCCGGGCGCCGGGCACCGTGATGTGCGCGGTGCCGCGGAAGGGATTGGGTGCGGCGATGCCGGGCGTGCGAGTCGGCTTGATCGCGGGAACCGCCGCGACCGGCGGACGCCGAACCGCGCCGATGACCGTGAAGCCGAAGCGCGTCTGGTCGAGCGGCAGCGGCAGATACGACTCGTACGCGCCTTCCTCATCGGGTTCCGGGAGTGCGTCGATCTGATAGACGTAGCCGCGCAGCGTGAAGCGCCGCTCGCCGGTCGCGATCGCCTCTGCCCACGGCACGATCGTCTGGAGCCGGAAGCCGCCGCGCAACGTCGTGGTCCCACCGATGCGCGGCCAGACGCGCACCGGGCCGACGAACGAGTCGGGCAACGCGAACGCAACGCTCGCGCGCACGAGCTGCGTGCCCGGGAAGCTGCCCGCCCGCACGGTGCCGCCGAAACCCGGCTCACCGACTTCGAGCGTGCTCGTGTCGAGCAGCTCGAAGGTGTCGGCCGCCAGTTCTTCGTGCCAGATGCCGACCCCGGGTGACACCATCGCGAGTGCGGCTTCGAGATCTAGCACGCCGCTGCCGGTCTCGGCATCCGCGCCCGGCACTCCCGCATCGCGTGCGCTCGCGCGGAGCACCTGCTGGTAGTCGACGTCGATCAGCTCCGGCCGCACGGCGGCGAGCAGGCCGATGCCTCCGGTGACGAAGGGTGCCGCGAACGAAGTTCCCGACGCGGCGACGTAGTTGCGCCGCGGTGAGCCGCTCCCGGCCGCGTAGGTCATGAACGTGGTCCAGATGTCGACGCCAGGCGCGAGCAGATCGAGGCCGGGGCCGTAGGACGAGAACGACGCGCGTCGTCCGGCGGCGTCGGAGGCGCCGACCTGAATGCAGAGTCCATCGGCGGCGTATGCGGCCGGATACTGGGGCAGCGTGCCTTCGCGAAAGCCGCGATTGCCCGAGGCCGCGACGACGACACATCCGTGCGTGATCGATTCATGAAGCGCGAGGCGTTCGGCGCGGCTCGGCGTGGCGCCGGTGAACGACAGGTTGACCGCGCGAGCGCCAAGGCGCGTTGCGGCCAGGATCGCGGCCGCGATGTCGAACGACGAGGCGTAGCCGTCGCTGCCCTGCGTGATCTTGAGCGGCAGGATGCGGCAGCCTGCGTTCGCACTGCCATCGCCGCCGCACACGCCCGCGACGCCGAGCGAATCAAAGTGGGCACCATCGTGCGTGCGCGCGGCCATCACGCCGGCGACCGGCGTGCCGTGTCCGTATTCGTCGCGGACGCTGGTGCCTTCGACGAGTGCCACGCCGGGTGCGATGCGAGTGTTGCCGTCCGGCATCGGGCCGGCCAGCTCTGGATGTGCTTCGTCGATTCCGGTGTCCGCGAAGCCGAGCAGCAGATGGTTGGCGCCGGTCGAGGTCTTCCACGCTGCGCGCGCACGGACATCCGCACGGGAATTCGCATCGAGTCCCCACTGACGGCCGTCGCGGAACATCGGGTCGTTCGGGAAGGTGACGTCGGATGTTCTCGCCGCGGCCGCGGGCGGCGGGACGTCAGCCAGGCTCCACACCGCCGCCTCGCGCAGCGCGTTGCGTTCGACCCACTGGACGTGCGGATCGGCCGCGAGCGCCTGGAGCGCGGCGAGCGCTGCGGAGGAATCGAGAGCGGCGAATAGCACGACGCGCGTGGGATCGAGGAGTGCGCTCGCGGAGACGGGTGACTTCGTCGCGTCAACAGCGGCGCGCTCATGCAGATCCGCGATGCGTTCGAGGCCGAGGCTCGCGAACACGTTTGGGTCGAAGGGGGACGCGCGATGGATGGCACCGAGTGCCGGAGGCGCAAGGCACACGATGAGCTCGCGCGCGATGTCGGAGCGGGGTTTGGCGGAGGCGGGAATCGAAACGGTGAGCGCGAGGGCGCAGAGAATGAAGCGAGACGTGCGCATGGCAACCCGTGCGGGGGCGCGAGTGCGGGGGGCACGAAAGCGGGGAGGCGCACGATAATCGTGAGCGCCGGCGGGATCAAGCGATGCTGTCGAGCATCACGTTGTCGCGGTGCCCATGCCGTGGAAGCCCGCCACCCCCGAGCGATTTGTTGTCGCCCGTTGCATTGCATACGTGCGACCGCGAGAACCGATGAACCGGAGCGCCGCGCGCAGCCGTTCTTCGATCGATGCGTTAGTAAACTCCCGGCTGTGCTCCACGGCCATGCGCGCTTGATCCGCCCGTACTCCGAGTCCTTTCAGGCAGTGCAGCAGGTCCTGTTCCTGGTCATACTGATGGGCGCTCGCGGAGTCGGAAGCTGATGGAGCCGGACGCGACGGTACTGTGGAGGTTTCCGTTGCCGGTGATTGCACCACGTGCTCCTTCGGGATGGAACGCTCTTCGTTCCGCGTCGCGGCCACTTTTCGCTCAGCCGCCGCACGACGCGCCTCCTCGCGCTTGCGCTCCATGAAGCCCGCTCCGAACGTGCACTCGGCTTCGTACTGGTTGTGCGTGCGGCAGCGCAGACGCATGCCGTCAACAGTGGCTTCCCCACCTCGCGCCACTTCGAGGATGTGATCGAATTCGAGTCGCGATCGTTCCGGACAGCGCGCGCCGCTCTTGCTGACAAACCCGCACTGGCCACCGTCGCGTTCCCACACGGCGCGCTTCACGTGC
>JANLWX010000189.1:0-1880 GCA_031364845.1 Candidatus Eiseniibacteriota bacterium | reverse complement strand
GATCAGCCGGTCGCGGCTGGCATCGCTGGTGCGCCACAGAAGCTCGACACCCAGTCGGACGGCACCAATAGCCTCGCGGTCGACACCGGCGGGTTCGCCATCCGCAACGAAAACAACTTTGGCCGCGCGCTGGACGAGATCCAGCGCGACGCCGGCACCTACTACGTCGTCGGCTACACCCCGGCGAAAGAAACCTTCGACGGCAAGTACCGCGCGATCTCGGTGAAGGTGTCGCGACCCGGCGTGAAGGTCCGCGCGCGACGGGGATACTTGGCGTTGGAGCCAGCCAGGTTGTTGCGACCGTCTTCAGGGCCGACCGCGTCGTCACCCGTCGCTTCCGACGCGGTCGTCCCGACGAAGCTCCGGAGCGAAGAAGTGGGAGCGAAGTCGGACCTCAAAACGACCGAAATACCCGTCATTCCGACGTCGCCGAGCCTACCTGCGCTCTCCGAGACCGTGTCCGCGCGCATTGACGCTGGCCGAATGGTGGAAGCCTTGGGACGAGAATCCTCCTCCGCCTCCGCGCGTCTTCGCCCCGGGTCCGCCTCCGCCGCTCCAGACTCCTCGCGCGGCTTCGGCGAGACCAGTCCGGCGCTGAACACTCCCGCCGAACTGGGCTGGGCTGCATACGAAAAGGGCGACGTGGAAACCGCGGGGCGCCATCTTGGCGAGGCGGCGAAAGCAAGCGACGCAAAGCCGTGGGCCGTCTACGCGCTGGGAATGTCGCACTTCGCGCTGCGCCGCTTCGCGGACGCCGCGCAGGCCTGGGAGCGCGTGCGGCGGGAGGTCCCCGAGTTCGAACCGATCTACTTTGCCCTCGCCGACGCGTATGGACTGCAGCGCGAGGAAGGCACGGCGTTGAAGGTCCTGCGCGAGGCCGAACGCCGCTGGCCGGCCGACGCCGAGGTCGCCAACGCGATCGGCGTGATCCAGATCCGCCGCGGCGCGCTCGACGCCGCCATCGAGTCCTTCGAGCGCGCGACGACGGTTGCGCCGGCCGATGCGCTCGGCCACTTCAACCTCGCCCGCGCCCACCAGATGCGGCTGTTGAAGTCACAGCGCTACGATCCACAGATGCAGAAATGGATCGGCGGCGACGAGGACCGCCGCCGCGCCACTGTGAGCTTTCAGAAGTATCTGCAGATAGGCGGCCCCTACGAGCGCCAGGCGCGCGAAGCGCTGACCGCCCTGGGATGGAGTTAGCGGCTCTCAGACGCGCCACGGCGGCGGCACGAAGCCCACAAAGCTCACGAAGATCACTAAGAAGACCAATTCGGTCTTTGTGATCTTTGTGATCTTTGTGCCGCTGCCGTCCGCCGTCTGTCTAGCGAAGCCTCGTGTTCGCCGTCATCCTGTTCTCCGTGGCCTGCAGGAAGAACGTCTCCCACTGCGAGCGGAAACGGTCCAGCTTGGCCACCTGCGCCGCGTCGATGGTGCGGCCGGCGCTGACGACGTAGATGAAGGCCTGGCGGTGGATCTTGGAGGTGTCGGTCGACGGCGGCGTCCGCGGTCCGTGGGTCGCGATCACATCTTCCACCAGCACGTCACGCCGGGTGCCGGTGAACGAGATGCCGATCGACGGCCCGTCGGTCTTCACCTTGGTCGAGTTCGGGCTCTCCACGTAGAAGAATGTCGGGACGCTGCCCGGTGGAATCAGGCCCATCAGGTACTGGTCGAGCCGGCTGAAGCGCTTGACCGCGTCGACGGTCCTGAACTGGCCGCCTCCCAGGTCCTCGATGTCGTTCCCTTCCATCACCGACGCGTCGGAATCGAAGAAGAAGCTCCAGTGGGCATCGTCACGGCCGAGCAGCGACTTGGAGCGGACGCCGGCTCGATCGCGGAACTCGACGTAGGCCAGCCAGCGGTGGCCGACCTCCTGG
>JANLWX010000117.1:0-9330 GCA_031364845.1 Candidatus Eiseniibacteriota bacterium | reverse complement strand
CTCAGCACTCCGACACGCGGATGCGCCACGTTCACCAGCCCCGTTTTGCGAGCTGCTGGTCTAAGGGAATGGCCTCCATCGACAGCCCCTTCATCGGTTTCGGCAATCCTTCGCTGATCTCCGCCAGAATCTCGGGACGGTTCCAGTTCGTGACCGCCTTGACGATCGCCTGTGCCATGCGCAGCTGGTCGCGCCGCGCTTCCTCGGGCTTGCCGTCCTGTCCGACTTCGAAGATGCCCGAACCCACGAACACGGCTTCGGCGCCGATGTGCATCATGAGCGCGGCATCGGCGGGCGTGGCGACACCGCCCGCGGCGAAGTTCGGCACCGGCAGCCGGCCGGTGCGGGCGACCTGCTTCACCAGCTCGTACGGGGCGCCGAGCTTCTTCGCTTCGCTCATCAGCTCGTCCTCGGGAAGTCCCGCGAGCATGCGGATCGAACGCATCACGGAGCGCATGTGGCGCACGGCTTCGACCACGTTGCCGGTCCCGGCCTCACCCTTGGTGCGGATCATCGCCGCACCCTCGCCGATGCGCCGCAGCGCTTCGCCGAGATCGCGGCAGCCGCACCCGAACGGCACCTTGTAGCCGTGCTTGTCGATGTGATGCTCGTCGTCGGCCGGCGTCAGCACTTCGCTCTCGTCGATGAAGTCGACACCGAGAGTCTCGAGGATCTGCGCTTCGGCGATGTGGCCGATGCGGCACTTGGCCATCACCGGGATGCTGACCGCGGCTTCGATCTCCTTGATGAGCTGGGGATCGGTCATGCGCGCGACTCCGCCTTCACGGCGGATGCGCGCGGGAATGCGCTCGAGCGCCATCACCGCCGCCGCTCCCGCTTCTTCGGCGATCCGAGCCTGGTCGGCGGTCTGAACGTCCATGATCACGCCGCCCTTCAACATCTCCGCGAGTCCCACCTTGAGCCTGAACTGCTCCTGCTGATTCACGATGTTCCTCCTCTCCGTGCGGAAACCGGTCCGCGCCGGACTGCCCTCATGCCCTTTCACGCGTTCACCGCAACTGCCGCGCGGCGCTCGCTGCGTTCGGTTCCCGTTCCCCCACCCAGCGCGCGCAATCCTTCGACGATGCCCGGCACCGCGCGCAGGATCGCGTCGATGTCCGCATCGTCGTTCGATTCGCCGAGCGAGAATCGCACGCTCGCGTGCGCGTCTTCGGCGGTGAGTCCCATCGCGACCAGCACGTGCGACGGACCGGGGGTCGCGGCACTGCATGCCGAGCCGGTCGAGACGACGATCCCCATTCGATCGAGCTCGTGGAGCAACGCTTCGCCGTCGACGCCTGCGAAGCACAGGTTGATCACGCTGCCCACGCGCCGCGCGCGATCGCCGTTCATGCGCGCGCGCGGAACCGTGGCCAGCAGACCATCGAGCAGTCGCGCGCCGAGTGCGGCGAGACGCCGGGGCTCGGTCGCGAGCCGCGTGCGGGCTCGCTCCGCGGCAGCCCCGAGACCGACGATGGCCGGCAGGTTCTCGGTGCCCGCACGTCGCGAACGCTCCTGATGGCCTCCATGGATCAGCGGCATCAGCCGAGTGCGGCGCTTCACCACCAGTACCGCCGCCCCCTGCGGACCGTGAAACTTGTGGCCGGCGAGGCTCATCAGATCCGCGACCGCACCGAGCGGAATCTTGCCCGCCGCCTGGACCGCGTCCACGTGGAACCGCGCACCGTGCGCGTGCGTGAGCTCCGCCAGTTCGGCCACCGGCTGGATCGTTCCGACTTCGTTGTTGACCCACTGCACCGAAACCAGCGCGACATCGTCACCGAGCACTGCCGCGAGATCCGCGGGCTCGACGATGCCGTTCGCCCGCGGCGCAACCCGCGTGAGTTCGCAACCGTGACGCGCGAGGTGCTCCGCGGTCTCCAACACCGAAGGATGCTCGATCGCGCTCACGACCACGCGGCGCCGCGACGGTACTGCCAATCCCATCACACCCTTGAGTGCGAGATTGTTCGCCTCCGACCCGCTCGCGGTGAACACGATCTCCTCGGGCATGGCACCCGCGAATTCCGCGACCCGTGCGCGTGCCTGCTCGATCGCGTCGCGGGCCGCTTCGCCGCGATGGTGCACCGAGGACGGATTGCCGAAGCCCTGTGGCTCGAGGTACGGACGCATCGCTTCGAACACGTCGGGTGCGAGCGGCGTGGTCGCCGCGTGATCGGCGTAGACTTCGCACATCAGCCGACTCCGATCGTCTGGATCGAGACGCGCTGCGCCAGATGACCGGCGATGCGCGAGAGGCAGATCGCGTACTCGCTGTCGGGTTTCTCGACCACCACCGGACGGCCCTGATCGCCGCCGATGCGCACGTCGGGATGCAGCGGAATCGCGCCCAGGAACGGGATGCCCATTTCGAGTGCGCGCGCTTCGCCGTCGCCGGAGCTGAAGATCTCGTGGCGGGTGGAGCAATTGGGGCACATGAAGTAGCTCATGTTCTCGATCACGCCGAGCACCGGAACCTCGAGTTTCTTGAACATGGAGACCGCCTTCACCGCGTCCTCGATCGCGACCGTCGAGGGCGTGGTCACGATCACCGCCCCCGCGACGTGGGTCTGCTGGATCAACGACAGCTGCACATCGCCGGTACCGGGCGGCAGGTCGACGAGCAGGTAGTCCAACTCGCCCCAGTCGACTTCGTGCAGGAAGCTCTTCATCGCGCCGTGCAGCATCGGGCCGCGCCACACCACCGCTTCGCCCTGATCGACCAGCAGTCCCATCGACATGAACTTCACGCCCCACGCTTCGAGCGGGAGGATCTTGCCGTCCTTGAACGAGGGCTGGCGGTTCACGCCGAGCATGCGCGGCAGGTTGGGTCCGTAGATGTCGCCATCCAGCAATCCGACCCGGGCCCCGGTCGAAGCGAGCGCCACCGCGAGATTCGCCGAGACCGTGCTCTTGCCGACTCCGCCCTTGCCGCTGCCGATCGCCAGCACCTGTGCCACGCCCGGCAGCGCCTTGCGCTCGGCGGTCGGGTCCTTGGGCTTGCGCATGCGCGAGGTGGTCTTGAACGTGACGCTCGTGACGCCGGGCACGGCGGTGACCGCGCGGCGGCAATCGTTTTCGATCTGATCCTTGAGCGGGCAGGCGGCGGTCGTGAGCACGAGCGTGAATGACACCCGGCCCTCCTCGACCGCGAGCTCCTCGATCATGCCGAGCGTGACCAGGTCGCGGTGCAGATCCGGATCCTGCACCGTTCCCAGAGCTTCGAGCACGCGCTGCTTCAGTGCATCGGACATTCGAGGTTCCTCGGAAACGCAGGCTGTGGCCCGTCGTGACGCGCCCGCCGGGAGCGGCTCCAGCACGCTCTGAATGAAACCGGCTGGGACACCATGGGAGAACGGGTTAGATTAGGGACCGCACCCCGGTTTCGTCAACGCGGCGTTCGATCCTCGCCGCCGCCGTTTCTTCCACCTGTACCCTCGATGTGTGTCCGATGCCCGCTCGAACCCCGCCTGTTTTCGCAGCGCCCGCCGCCGCTGGCGCTGCTGCGGGCGAAGACATCACCCGGCCGTCTCCGGCTCCGAGCCCTCTCCAGCCCCTCCACCATCTCGACGATTTGTGGATCCAGATCTCGGGCACCGAGTGCAATCTGAGCTGCACGCACTGCTTCGTGAGCGCCGGTCCCGGCGTGGACCGTCATCGGATGATGCCGGCCGCCGAGGTGCGCAAGCACGTGGCCGACGGAATCGCACTTGGGGTCAAGGAGTTCTACTTCACGGGCGGCGAGCCGTTCGTCCATCCGGAACTGCTCGAGATCCTCGAGGAGACGCTGCGCGTGGGTCCATGCACCGTGCTCACCAACGGCACGCTGTTCACGGCGGCGCGCATCGAGGCACTGCGCGCGCTGTCGGAGTCGGCGCGGTACTCGCTCGAGATCCGTGTGAGCCTCGATGGCATCACCGCCGCCGGGCACGACCGGTTCCGTGGCACAGGCACCTGGGCGCGGACGATCGAGGGGTTGCGGGCGCTCGAACGCGCGGGACTGCTGCCGATCGTCACACTCACGTATTCGGAGGGTGCGGACGTACTCGAATTCCGTGAGCGCGCGATCGCGGCCCTCCGCGCGCAAGGGCTCGCGCGGCCGCGCGTGAAACTGCTGCCGATGTTCCAGCACGGACGCGAAGCAGAGCGCAGCCGCGGATACGAGGCCGCAGAGACACTCGCAGGACTCGCGCCGGCCGCGTTCGATCCGGCGCGGCTCCAGTGCGGCAACTGCCGGTGCGTGACGAGCCAGGGCGTGTTCGTGTGCCCACTGCTGGTCGACGAACCCGGCGCGCGCATGGGGGCGCGCCTCGCCGACGCGCTCGGATCGTTCGAGCTCGGCCATGGCGCCTGTTACACCTGCTGGGTCACCGGAATGAGCTGCGCGAACCGATGAGCGCGCGAACGGATCCCTCGCGCAACGCATCGCCGCCTGGCCTCAGGCTCGCGGCGTTCGGCGGCGTCTACAGCAATCATCAGGCACTGGACGCGGTGCTCGATGACATTGGAAGTCTTGCGGCCGATCACACGTGGTGCCTGGGCGATCTCGGCGGCTTCGGCCCCTCTCCCGATCGTGCGGCGGAAACGATGCGCGCGAGCGGCGTGCCGATGCTGCGCGGCAACTACGACGATGCGATCGGCCATGGCCGCGACGATTGCGCATGCGGCTACACCGATCCCCGCGACGAGCGTTTCGCGCAGATCTCGTTCGACTACACGCGCGCGAATACTTCGGAGTTCCACCGCGCCTGGCTGCGCGACCTGCCGGAGCAGCGGTACCTGGAACTCGCGGGCCGCCGCGTGCTGCTGTGCCATGGCTCACCGCGGCGCGTGAATGAATTCCTGTGGGAATCGGCGTGCCCGGACGCGTTCCTCACATGGTTGTGCGAGGAGCACGCCGCCGATGTCGTGGTGTGCACGCACACCGGGATACCCTGGCACCGGGCGCTTCCTTCGGGTGCTCACGTCGTCAATGTCGGCGCGATCGGACGTCCCGCGAACGATGGGCGGACCGATGCCGTCTACGCGTCGATCGAACTCGGCGCCGATGTCCGCGTGGAGTTCCGGCGCGTGGCCTACGACCACGAAGCACTCGCGCGCGAAATGGAAGCCGAGTCGCTGCCGGCGGAGTTCGTGACCACGATTCGCACCGGATGGTGGACCACCTGCCTCGAGAACCTCCCGTCGCGCGAGCGCCGTGGCGGACGATATTGAACGACTGCGGCCACCCCGGCAAGGAGGTGGCCGCGATTCAAGCTCGTGGTGTGAGCGTCGTACCGGCTCAACGTGCGAGCGCGAACCTCCGTGAAAACCGCTTCCCGTTCGCTTCGAACCGCGCGAAGTACACGCCCGCCTTCGCGCGTCCGGACGGCGTGCGTCCGTCCCAGATCGCGACGTAGCGGCCCGCGGAGCGCATGCCTTCCTCGATCACTGCGATCTCGCGACCCTGGACGTCCACGATGCTCACCCGCACCGACGATTCGCGCGGCATGTCATAGGCGATCCGCGCCGGGCCGGTCGCAGGATTCGGGTAGACCGCCGCGAGACCGAACTCGCGCGGTAGCCCGCCCTCCACACCGGTGGTGTGCGCGAGGATTGAGAACGAAGCATCGCTGAGATCCGTCCCGCTGCTTCCGTTGGCGTCGCGCGCGACCACCTTGAGATAGGCGTTGGTGGTGGCGGGAAGCGTCACGAGCCACGCATAGGAACCCGTGTTGCTGATGGTGCTCGCAATCGTTTCGAACGGACCCCCGGGTCCGCTGCGCGAAACCAGGATGTCGACCGCCACCACGCCCACGTTGTCGAATGCGTCCCACGTGAGGATCGCGGTCTGGCCTTCGGCCAGCAGCTCGCCGCCGTTCGGAGACGTCACCGTCGCCACCGGCGGATCGAGCTCGGTGAGGGTGAACGTCGCGCCGACCGTCATCGCGGAATCGATCACCACGGTGATCGGATTGGTGGCGCCGCGGCCCTGCCCATCGTGCGTCCACTCGACGAAGTGATGACTGCCATCCGCGGGGACCGCAGTGAGCTGAACCGACTGCCCGTGGGTGTAGGTCGGCTGATCCGGATTGCGGGTGATGGAACCCTCCCCGAGCGTGACGGTTGTGAGGGCGTAGGTGTTGATCGCGAAGGTCGCCGAGATCGTCTTGTTGCCGTCCATCGTCACCGGGAGCGGAGTGGTGGAACCGCTCGCATCACCGCCCCAGCTCGCGAAATGGTATCCGGTGACCGGAACCGCCGTGAGCTGAACGACGGTGCCGTGGTCGTAGGCCGGCTGATCCGGACTCTTCGTGACCGAACCGTTGCCGCCCGAATTCACGGTCAGCGTGTACGTGTTGATCGCGAACGTGGCGGTGATCGACCTGGCGCCGTTCATGATCACGGTCAGCGGATTCGTGCTGCCCGAAGCGTCACCCGTCCACCCCACGAAGTGATGGCCGGTCGCCGGGGTCGCGGTCAGCTGCACGCTGGCACCATGATCGTAGAGCGGCTGATCCGGGTTCTTCCCCACCGAGCCATTGCCGACGGTGGTCACGCTGAGTCCGTAGGTGTTGATGGCGAACGTGGCGGTGACCGACTTCGGTCCGTCCATGACCACCGTCACCGGATTCGTGCTCCCCGTAGCGTCTCCGGTCCAGCCCACGAAGTGATGGCCGGCCACCGGGGTCGCGTTCAGCTGAACGCTGGCACCATGCTCGTAGAGCGGCTGATCGGGATTCTTCGCCACCGATCCGCTGCCGACCGTGGCGACCGAGAGCGCGTACGTATTGATGGTGAACGTCGCCGTGATCGCTTTCGGACCATTCATCGTCACGCTCAGCGGATTCGCGGTTCCGCTCGCATCACCGCTCCATCCGCTGAATGTCCAGCCCACCGCCGGCGCCGGCGTGAGCTGCACCACGGTCCCGTGGTCGTAAGCCGGCTGGTCGGGGCTCTTCGCCACGGTACCGCTGCCGACCGTGGCAACCGAAAGCGCGTACGTGTTGAGGGTGAACGTCGCCGTGATCGTCTTCGGGCCGTTCATGGTCACGCTCAACGGAATCGCGGTTCCACTGGCATCACCGCTCCAGCCGCTGAACGTCCAGCCCACCGCCGGCGCCGGCGTCAACTGCACCACGGTGCCGTGATCGTAGAGTGGTTGATCGGGACTCTTCGCCACCGAGCCGCTTCCGACCGTGTTCGTCGTCAGGGCATAGGTGTTGATGGCGAACGTCGCCGTGACCGTCTTGTTTCCATTCATCGTCACATCGACCGGGTTGGCGCTGCCGGTCGCATCTCCGCTCCAGCCCACGAAGTGCCAGCCGGCGACCGGAGTGGCGGTCAACTGGACGACGGACCCGAAGGAATAGAGCGCCTGGTCGGGAGACTTCGCGACCGAACCGCTGCCGGCGACGTTGACGGTCAGCGTGTGCGTCGTGAGGCTGAACGTCGCCGTGATCGTCTTGTTCGCGTCCATCGTCACGGACAGCGGATTCGCCGATCCCGTCGCATCGCCGCTCCAGTTCACGAACTGGTACCCGACCGCCGGGGTCGCCGTGAGCTGCACCGAACTCCCGTGATCGTAGGTCGCCTGATCCGGCGCCTTGGCCACGGTTCCGTTGCCTCCGCTGTTCGCGGTCAACGTGTAGGTGTTGATCGCAAACGTCGCCGTGATGGACGTGGCGGCGTTCATCGTGACGGCGAGCGGATTCGCACTCCCGCTCGCATCACCGCTCCACCCGACGAAATGCCATCCGGTCGCCGGCGTCGGCGTCAGATTGACGACCGTTCCCGCGGCATAGGCCGGCTGGTTCGGACTGCGCGCGATCGTGCCGTTCCCGGTGACCGATGTCGTGAGCGCATAGCCGAACGTCGCCGTGATCGTCTTGTTCCCGTCCATCGCCACGGTGAGCGGATTGGCCGAGCCGCTCGCATCGCCGCTCCAGCCGATGAAGACGAATCCCGAATTCGGCGAGGCGGTGAGCTGCACCGTGCTGCCGTGAGTGTAGGTCGCCTGATTGGGCAACTTCGCGACGGTTCCGCCTCCCGCCGTGTTCACGGTCAGCGTGTACGTGTTGATCGTGAACGTCGCGGTGATGTTCTTGTGGCCGTTCATCGTGACGTTGATCGGATTCGTCAATCCGCTCGCATCGCCGCTCCAGCCGCTGAAGCTCCAGCCGGTCGCGGGCACCGCGGTCAGCTGGACGGTCGAGCCGCTCTCGTAGTTGATCTGGTTCGGACTCTTCACGATCGAGCCGTTGCCCGCCACCGTCAGATTCAGATTGAAGGTCGCAAACTCGTCGGCGCCGATGTCGGGCGTGGTGGCGCGATTGCCGGTCTCACCGTCGAAGTCGGTGGTCACGCTCGCCAGCACCTGGCCGGCATTCGCGGCCGGCGAACCGCCCACGGCCTTGATGTCGATGTGGAGATCGGAAGCGTTCGTGAAATTCGGATCCGCCGAGATCGAGTTCAGGTCACGCCCGACCTGCGAACGCCACGAAGCGAGCGTCGTGACGTCTGCGTCTCCAGCGTTCTCGATGCCGCCGAGCACGCCGAGCAGCCCGGAGGTCGTGTAGAGGTCGTTGAAGTTCGACGTCAGGTTTCCGAACGACGTGCCCGCGACCAGACCGATCGCGTAGCTGTCGCTGCCTCCGGTCGCGGTCTGCGTGTTCACGAGAATGTTGTCGCGCACGTCGACCGGGCTGATCGAATCGCCGACCGCGAGCGCCAGACTCGGTCCCGGAGCCGTTCCACGATTGCCGGACATCCACACCGAGTTGAACCACACGCGTGTCGTGCCGCCGCCGCCCACCAGAATTCCGACCGTGACGTTCGGATCCGAGGCGTTGCTGATGACTCCGGACACCATGTTGTTGACGATCGTGTTCGTGCCGGCACCCGCGCGCGCCGTCGCGATGCCGGCCGCGGTCAGGCCCGCGAAATTCGAGGACACGACACCGTCGATCCGGTTGCGCGACACCATGGCGTTCACGACTTCGTCGCCGGTGAACACATCCGAGGTCACCGAGAGCAGCCCGAGCGAGATGCCGATGACGTCGACGTTCGCGCTGCTCGAAAGTCCGCCGATCGTGTTGCCGGTGATCTGGATGCCGTCTTCGTAGCGCGCCACGATCCCCGCGCGCGTCAGATGATTCGGCGCGCCCGCGTTCAGCAGGTTGCCCGTGATCACCGTGCCCGTGTTCTTCGCCGCGCCCGACGATCCACCCGAGTAGATCCCGACCTGCGCGCGCTCCACCGCCACGTTCTCCACCCGGTTCTGCACGTTGCCGCTGCCGTTGCTCGTCAGGCTGATCGCCACCCCGCCGAAGCCCACACCGACCAACGTGT
>JANLWX010000102.1:0-2053 GCA_031364845.1 Candidatus Eiseniibacteriota bacterium | reverse complement strand
GAGCGCCAGCCCGATGTTTCAGGCGTACGAGTATCCGACGACGTCGACGACGATTGCGCGCTTCAAGAACGGGAGCGTGGGGAAGTGTGCCGCCGTGGTCGATTGCCTCCAGCCGTATTACTTCCACACGCACCTGGTCGGCAGCGAAGGCAGCATTCTCGACAACAAGTTCCATTCGCAGAAGCTGGCCGGGCTGAATCGCGCCGCATGGAGCGAGTTGTCGATGCGGATGCTCGACAGCGGGGACGTGGCCGATCACCCGTACCAAACGCAGTTCCAGGCATTCTTCGACGCGCTCGACCGGGACGAGGAGATGCCGCTCACCAGCTTCGCCGACGCGTTCGCGACGCATCGGGTCATTGCGGCTGCCGACCGGTCCGCCGCCGAGCGCCGCCCGGTCCGCCTGGCCGACATTCCTGCCGAGTGATGCGCCCTTCGACTCGCTCCGCCCGCTCACCCCTCGACCCCGCTCGGGGTGACCCTGAGCCTGTCGAAGGGTCAGGGCAGGCACCGCGCGCTCTCGCGATCGCCGCGCATCCCGACGACATCGAGTTCCTGATGGCGGGCACCCTGTGCCTGTTGCGAGAGGCGGGCTGGGAGATTCACTATCTCAATGTCTCGACCGGCAATCTCGGGAGCCTGAAGGGCTCGGCGGCCGCGACCGCGCGTACGCGGCGCAAGGAAGCGCAGGCAGCCGCGGCGCTTCTCGGCGCCGTCTGGCACGCGCCATTCTGCAGCGATCTGGAAATCTGTTACGACACGCCAACGCTGCGCCGTCTCTGCGCGATTGTTCGAGAAGTGGCGCCAACCGTGATCCTCACGCACTCGCCGCAGGATTACATGGAGGATCATGTCAACACGGCGCGGCTCGCCGTCACGGCCGCGTTCTCACGGGGTGTGCCGAACTATCGCAGCACGCCGCCGCGCGCGCCCGTGTCGACGGACGTGACGATCTACCACGCGAGCCCGCACGGCTTGCGCGATACCCTGCGGCGGCGCGTGCATCCCGGCGCCTTCGTGAACACCGCGTCGGTTCACGAGCAGAAACGCGCGGCGCTCGCGTGCCACGCGAGCCAGCGGCAGTGGCTCGCCGCGTCACAGGGCATGGACAACTACATCCGCACCATGGACCAGTTCAGCCGTGCGCTGGGGACGCTGTCGGGCAGGTTCCGGCACGCGGAAGGCTGGCGGCGCCATTCGCACTGGGGTTTCTGCGGCGCAGACGCGGATCCGCTTGGCCGCGCGCTCGGCAGAAAATACCTCGTCAACGCCGCGTACGAGCGGTCACTTGACCACTGATATCCCGATGCCGAGAAAACTCAGTGCGATCGCGCCAGACTGGTGGGACTACACGACGCTCGACGCCGATCTGGTGGACGAGGCGGCCCGGCTGACGCCGGCCGATCTCACGCGCCTGTCCCGTCCCGGCTTCAGCGTCCTCCTCTACGACACGCTCGAGGAGTTCTACCTCGCCGAGGCGCTCGAGTACATCGAGGCGTGGCGCCAGAGCACGGACGACAACCCCGTCGGCATCTGCGGTCCGATCGGCCCCACCGAGCAGCTGCCGCTCGTGGCGCGCATCGTCAACGCGCTGCAGCTCGATGTCCGCTCCGGACATTTCTGGGGCATGGACGAATGGTTCGATGCCGCGACCGGCCGGGAAGTGCCGGTGACGCATCCGCTCAGCTTCGAGCGCGCGGATCGTGAGCTGTGTTTCGACCGCATCGACAGCTCCCTCCGGATGCCCGACGCGCACCTGCATTTTCCGAAAGCCGACACGGACGTATACCGGGCGACGTGGGACGGGAGCGTGCGCTGCGCGGTAATGCAGGGCGGGCAGGGGGACGTGAAGCACTGGGCGTTCAACGATCCGCTGCCGCGCACGGGCTGCCACAAGGACGCCCCGCCGCCAGCCGAGGAATACCGTAAGCTGGCCACGCGAATCGTCGACCTCCATCCGCTGACAATCGCGCAGAACGCGCGAACCAGCGGCGGCGGCAACATCTCGATGGTCCCGACCAAAGCGATCACCGTCGGCCCCGTCGAAACGTGG
>JANLWX010000073.1:0-6627 GCA_031364845.1 Candidatus Eiseniibacteriota bacterium | reverse complement strand
CAGCTCGTCGATCGCATGGTCGAGGAGAAGGTGTGGATGGCGATGGCCGTGAAGACCGGCGTGCCGGCGCGCGAAGCCGTGCGCCAGCAGCTCGAGCAGCAGCGCCGTGACGTGATCATCCGCACGTATCTCAACGACGTGATGGCCGCGAATCCAGCCGTCTCGGATTCCGACGCGCAGGCGCACTACGACGCGAACCTCGGCGACTACCGGGTGCCGGCGACCGTGACGCTGCGCCACATCCAGTTCAAGAAGGAAGCCGACGCGAAGCGGGTTCTGCCGATGGCGCGCGCTCCGAAAGCCAAGTGGGACGATCTCGTGAAGCGCTGGTCCACCGATTCGCTGACACGCGCGAGCGGCGGCAGTCTCGGGACCGTCACGAACGAGGGACAGTTCGCTTCGATCGGAGCGCAGCCGGCGCTGGTCGAGCAGGCCATGAAGCTCGAGGCCGGACAGATCGGCGGGCCGTTCCAGACCGACCATGGCTGGCACATCATCAAGGTCGAATCGAAGAAGGCCGAGACCACGCGGCCGTTCGAGCAGGTGAAGCAGGTGATCGAACGCCAGCTCAACTCGCAGCGCACGCAGGAGTACTACAAGTCGCAGCTCGAGAACGCCCGCCGCTCGCTGGGCGTGAAGCCCGACTCGAATGCGATCCGCGGTTTCGTTTCGCAGCGGAAGACCGCGCGCGAACAGTTCAACGAAGCCCAGGCGCTGTCGAGCCCGCAGGCGCGCATCGAAGCGTACTCGCAACTGCTGCGCGACTATCCGGACAGCGACGTGAGCCCGCAGGCGCAGTTCATGATCGGGTTCATCAACTCCGAGGAACTGAAGGACCACGATTCCGCCGAGAAGGCGTTTCGTGAACTCCTTCAGCGCTGGCCCAAGGCCGAGCTCGCGGCTTCGGCGTCGTGGATGATCGAACACATGCGCAGCGACGAAGCGCCGGCGTTCATCAACATCGACTCCGACAGCACTTCGGGGACCGCCAAGCCCGGAGACGCCGCGCGCCCGGTGCGCGGGGGTGCCGCGAAGTCTAAGGGTGCGGCCGGCAAGGGATCTTCGAACACGCCGTGAGCATTCTCGAAGTCCGGGTCCAGGGCATGATTCTCGAGCCCAAGACGCAACAGAACATCGTCATCCTGCGCGAGCTGGATGGCGAGCGCATTCTGCCGATCTGGATCGGCCCCGGCGAAGCGCAGGCAATCCGTCGCATCCTGTCCGAGGAGGCGTTTCCGCGGCCGCTCACGCACGACCTGCTGTTCCTCGTGGTCGAGGGACTCAAGGCGCAGGTGTCTCGCATCGTGATCTCCGACCTGCGTGAGAACACGTTCTTCGCGAGTATCATCATCGAGCGCGACGGCCAGGTGCTCTCGATCGACGCGCGTCCGTCCGACTCGATCGCGCTCGCGCTGCGCTCCAAGGCGTCGATCTTCGCAAACGAAGCGCTGCTGCAGCCGCCGCCGCGCGAGGCGCCCGAAGGCGAGGGCGAGGAGGCCGAGGAATCCGACGATCCGGATGCCGAGGACGAACCCGCGCGCGAGCTCACGCAGGAAGAAAAAGCCGAACAGCTGCGGCGTTTTCTCGAGAAGCTCAATCCCGAGGACTTCGGAAAATTCCAACTGTGACCGTACGCCGCGTCGTGCCCGCGGCCGCCTCGATGCTCGCCGTGTGTGTGGCGCTCGCGGCACTCGCGCTCCCGCGCGTGGCGCGAGCCGAGCTACCGGTGGCACTCGCGAATGCGGACGGCTGGGCCGCGCAACCGGCGGGCCGGGACCGCGATCGCATCCTGCAGCGGTGGGCGGGCGAGGCCACGCTCGCCGAACTCATGTACGTCTTGCGCCGCGATCCCGCCGAACTCGGTGCCGTCGAGGCGGTGCTGGTGCAGCGTGCGCTACAACTCGCACCTGAAGGTCGTGCCGAGTTGCGCGCGCGCCTCGCCGCGCGCCTCGCGCTGCTTGATGCGGCGCGCACCCGCAAACGCATGGGTCCGCTCGCCGATGCGCTGGTGCGGTTCATGCCCGGGGAACGCGCGTCGGCCTTTCGCGTCGGACTGCTGATTCCCGAAGGCGAGTCGTACGCGGATTTCGCGACGGCGTTGCGCGGCGGGCTCGAGACCGGACTGGCTTCGACGGCCGCCACGATCCCCGCCGAGATTCGGACCTGGACCACCGGTGAGGACGACCCCGCGCGCGCGGGCGCAGCGCTCGATTCCGCCGCGCGTCACAGCGGCGTGCTCGTGGGTGAGCTCTTGAGCACGCCCACGCTGTTGCTCGCCGCGGGTGCTCGCGCATGGGGAACGCCGCTCGTGTCGCCGACCGCGACGGATGAATCGATCGGCGCGAGCGGACCGCGCGTGTATCAGATCGGTCCGTCGGGATTCGAGCGCGGCGAACGGCTGGCGCGAGCGATGCCGCTCAACGGGCAGCGCGTCGGGATTCTGACCTCGGGCCCGCCCGTCTCGCCGTTCGTGCGCGGCTTCGCCGAGACCGCCGAGGGCAGCGGAGCCACGATCGTGATGAAGGCGACATACGCCTCGGGTGCGACGTTTCGCGCCGAGGTGCGGGAGTTGATGGCGAAGAAGGTCGAGGTGCTGTTCTGGGACGGCGAAGCGCGCGAAGCCGTGGCGCTGTTGAGGATGCTGTCCCGCGAAGGCGCCTCGATGAAGATCTGCGGCGGCCAGGCGCTCGCGCCCGAGCAGCATCACGCCGAAGCGCACTTCCTGCTCGAAGGCGTGCAGTATGTGGGAGATGAGTTCGTGCTGCCGCGCTCACTTGGCCAAACGCTCGAACGCGAGAGCATGGAGCGCACGGGAAGTCCGGTCGGCCCCGTGTTCGTGCGCGGCTGGCTCGCGGGCCACGCGATACGCGCGGCACTCGATGCGGGCGCGCTGTGTCCGGAAGAGATCGCCGCCGAACTCGAGAAGCGCCGCATGCCGGGCGAGTTCCTGAGAACACACGGTTTCCTCGCGCCCGGAGTGCCGGATCTCACGCTACCGGTGTACGCGATCTCACGCGGGAAGGCGATCGCGGCCGGGGAGTAAGGCCTACTCCAGGTGGAACCAGAAGCGGAACATCGCATAGACCTGATGCGGGCGATCGTCCACCAGGTACGGCTTGAACTTGCACTTCCACACCGCTTCTTCGGCAGCGCGTTCGAGCATGCCGTTCCCGCCGCTTCCCATCACTTCGACGCTCGTGATCTTGCCCATGGTGTCGACCAGCGCCATCACCGCGACCTTGCCTTCGATGCCTTTCTCGCGGGCTTCCATCGGATACTCCGGGCGCACAAGCCGGTCGATGACGAGATCCTCGGAGCGCACGAGCGGCACGTTCATGAGCTGCGAACGCAGGCGCGCGAGCCGGTCGGCGTCCGCGTCGCCTTCCTCGTCGCGCGGCGTGCGAAATTCCGGTTTCGCGTTGGGGTGCGGCTCACTCTTCTGATCACTGCGGCCGCCGCGCCGCGATGCGGGGACGTACTGCGCCTGAAGGCCAGGATCGGTCGTGACGGTGCCCTCGGTCTTCAGCTCGATGCGGCGGACGTACTGTTCCTGGCCCTCGAATCCCCAGCGCACGATCGGAGTGTCCCGCAGGAACTCGGGGACGTTCGGAGAGTGGGTGAGCCAGTGGAGGCCGAAATGCGCTCCCAGCAGCGTGACCCCGACGCCCAATATGAATCCCGAGACCCGGCGTTCGAACCGGGCACATTCGAGAAAGTAGGCATCGATTCCATGCGGCATCGGCGGCGCCTCCGCACCAGGCCCGGACGATTCGTGCGGCTCAATGTCCGGGCTCGGGCTGCTGCAGGCCCCACGTGCGCGGGGGCACGATCAGGGCGCGGGAGGCCCGGTCAACACGGTTCCACGGTCCGAGTCTAGCAGAACCCGCCGCGCCGAAACGCGCCGATCCTCGATCGCGACCTCCAGCGGCCCGGCTTCGGTGCGCACGAAACGTGCAATGCCGCGTTCGTCGGTCTCCACGAGCAATGCACCGCCGAGTCGCACGGCGGCAGCGCTCACGGGGCGTCCGGCGCTATCGCGGACGACCACGGAGTCCGCGCTCCATCCGGCGTCCGTGCCCCACTCGCGCGCGAGTGCCAGCCACAGCACGTAGGCCTCGGCACGCAGCGCGCCCGGTGCCAGCAGCCGATCCTCGGAAGCGGGATGGTCGATGCGCGAAAGCGAGGCGTAGAGCGACGGGCACGAGGTCTGTTGCAGCGGGTACTGCGCGTCCTCGCCGATGCGCGGTGCCGGCATTCCGAGGCGCGCGCATTCGGCGGCGAGCCTTCCGGCCCACGCGCGGCCCGCGGCACTCGAGAAGTAGTGGCCGATTCGCGCGGGCTCGGCGCGATGCCCGATGCGCAGGAAGCGTTCGGCCCGGAACGCTTCGCTGATCTGCACGCGCTCGAGTTCGGCGAGTGCCGCGTCGCCTTCGCGCGTGAGCCGCACTTCGGCGCCGGCGGCTGAGAGCAGAGCGGCGAGCGCGCGCGCGACCTCGAGGTTCACGTTGGCCGCGCGCGTGCCGCCCTTGCCGAGGCCGCCCGACTGGTCACCGCCGCCGTCGGCATCGAGCACGATGCGCCGGCCGTGCAGCGCACCACCTGCGATCGCGGTGAACGCGGGGGCTCCGTCTCCGGCCCAGCGCCGGTAGCCGGCGAGTTGCGGGACGCGCGGCGCGCCGCCCGCGTCGCGTTCGAGTGCGGCGAAGCCATCGCGGTTGAGCCACGTCAACTCGGGCGACGGCTCGCGCGTGCCGCGCACTTCGGCCAGCACCGTGTCCTGCGGCATGCGGCGCAGGAATCCGGTCCATGCGTCGCCGCCGCGCGAAGCTGCGATCTCACCGCTCGGCGTGCTCAGCGAGTCGCCGCGCACGGCGGCGCTCACCAAGAGATCCGATCCGCGATCGAGATCGACGTAGGCCCACGCGACACCGTCGCGCGTGCAGGCGATCGTGTCCGCGGGCGGAGCGCGGCGCGTGGTGCGGGAGGTCGCGCGCGTCGAATCGCGGGTCCAGGTTCGGACCGTGACGCACGGTCCCTCGGGATCGGGAAGCTTCGCGGAATCGAGTGCCGTGACGCGCACGCCGATCGTTCCGCCCCCGAGCGGCACGGTCTTCGGCCGGGTTTCCACGGCAAGCGTCCATCCATCGTGCCGGCGCACGCTGAAGCTGATCGCGCGATCGCGCGCCGAACCCACACCCGTGCGCCGCACGCGGATCGAGGCGCGATGCCGGCCCTGTGGCAGCGGAGTAGCCGGCCGCCACACGATCAAATCGCCGGTCCGCACGGTCGGCACCACGGTGTCGTCCACGCGCAGTTCCGCAACGTCAAACTCGCCCGCGATGCGCGCGCGCACTTCGAGCGCCCCGGCGAACGCGGTGTCCGATCGCGCGAGGTCGGGATCCCACGCCGCGAACTCCGCGATGCGCGGGAGCGGGCGCGCGAAGTAGCGGGCGATGCCGAGATAGAGCGCCTGCGCTTCGAGCGCCTGCTTCTCCGGCAGGCGCAGCCGCTCCTCGACTGGGGGATAGGTGAGGTAGCTGGTCTCGGTGAGCAGCGCGGGTGCCGTGCTGTTGCGGACCACGTAGTAGTTCCCCGGCACCACCTTGTGCGCCGCGATGCCGACGTTGCGCACCAGCGCGCGATGCACGTCCTGCGCGACGTCGAGCGACGGGCCTTCATCGCCGAGTTTGTAGTAGGTCTGGGTCTCGTTCACGTCGTGGCGGCCGGAGGCGTCGGCGTTGTGGTGGATCGACACGAACAGATCGGGCTCGAACCCATTCGCGATCCGCACGCGTTCGGCGAGATCGAAGCGCAGCGTGCTGTCGGCGGGCGTGAGGAAGTCGCGATCGGTATCGCGCGTCATCAGCACGCGGGCGCCCTGGGCGGCGAGCAGATCGCGCAGCACGAGCGCCACGCCGAGGTTGACCCGTGCTTCGGTCAGACCGCGCACGCCGAGCGAGCCCGGAAAGAATCCGCCGTGCCCGGGATCGAGCACGATGCGCGTATCGCGCAGTCCCGAGGGATCGACCGAGTCGAGCGGATCGTGCAGACGGTCGTATCCGGGCGCGGGAGCGGGCGGCCGATGGGCCGCGCAGCCCGCGGCGAGGATCGCGCACGCCAGCATGACCGCGAAGGCTTCGATCCTCATCCCTGAACGGTGGCTCATGGCGCGGCACTCTACCGCCCCGGGTGAGTGGCGGCAACGCACGATGCTGGAATCATTTGGCTTGCCACTGCGCGCGCGCGCGTGCTACCTGTACCCGGCTTGTCCACGCACGAAGCCCTACCCTCGCGGGCCCTTCGCTGCGCGCACCTCGCGCGTTCGCCCGGGCCGCGCCCGAAGTCTTATGGAGGAGGCGGAGCATGAAGTCACGACGACAGCACCTTGCGATCGGCACCGCGATCGTCACCTTTGCACTCGCGATGTTCGTCACGTCGTGCGCTCAGAAGCCTGCCGCGACACCGGAGCTGGTGATCGGCGTCTATGGCTCGCTCACCGGCAGCGATGCCGACTTCGGCCAATCCACGAAGAAGGGTGTCGAGCTGGCGCTTGAGGAGCTCAACTCGCGGCAACAGGGATTGATCGGCGGACTCAAGGTGCGCACGGTGGTCGAAGATGACCAGGGG
>JANLWX010000062.1:0-5535 GCA_031364845.1 Candidatus Eiseniibacteriota bacterium | reverse complement strand
GCCGCCGAGCTTGGCGCCCAGCAGGATCAGGACGAGCCCTTCCAGGATCGGCAACATGTCGACGCCGTGAGGATCGCTGGACGCGTGCGCGGCGCGCGCGACCAGCATCATCAGCGTCGCGGCGCCGAGCAGACGTGCGTGAACGTGTCGACCTGCGATCAAGGGATGTGCTCCGGGGACGGTGGCGTTTCGGGACCACGCGGCCGCCGCGTCGCGTGCGAAGCGCGAGTCGAGCGGGGCAGTCTGTAACGTCACGCGGATGATGTCCAGCGCCGAACCCGGCGCCTCGCCGTCATCGCCGTCATCTGCCGTCACCGCCGTCATCCGGTCCTTGACACCTCTGCGGTCAGCGTGTAATTCCTCCAGTTTCCACCTCAACGGCGGGTCTAAAGATGTCCCGCGGTCCTCAAGAGTTTGGAGATGCCGGAAGATGATGAAGCTTAGAAAATTCCGAGTAACGAACTTCCGCTCGGTCGAGGACAGCGGCTGGATCGAGACGGACAAGGTCACCGCCCTGATCGGCACGAATGAGTCGGGCAAGACGAACATCCTCCTGCCGCTGTGGAAGTTCAATCCGGCGAAGGAAGGGGCGATCGTCCCGACCGCCGACTACCCCCGGAAGCACTTCAACACCTTCCGGCACCAGAAACCGAAACCCGTCTTCATCCGGGCGGTTTTCGAGCTAGACGACGATCTTGCCGCGGAGGTTGCCGAGTCCACCGGCATGCCGATCGAGGTCATCCGCGAGGTAGAAGTCGCGCGCCAGTTCGACTCGGAATACGAGGTCGATTTCCCGAATGCGAAGCCGATGCGATCGCTGGCGCCGAAGCGCGTCGTGTCGCTCCTCGAGCGTGCCGAGCAGGAGCTGGGTGCCATGACGCCACTCAAGAGCGAGGAGGAGCTGAAGAAGCAGCTGCAGTCCTCCCTCCGGATCAGCCGTGAGACCGTGCCGACGGATGGCGAGGTGGGCAAGGAAGGTCTCGAAAAAATTCTCGCGGCACTCGAAGACGTGAAAACAGACAGCGCACCGAAGACGAGCTCGATTGTCCCCCGACATCGGCAGGCCTGCGACGAGGTCCGTGATTTCATCGAGGAGATCGACCGGCCGCATCCGCGCGATGTGGACGACGCCGTGGACCTCGTCCTCAAGCACCTGCCAAAGTTCGTCTACTACTCGACGTACGGCGACCTCGACTCCGAGATCTATCTGCCGCATGTCATCGCCAACCTAGGCCGCAAGGACCTCGGGATGAAGGAGCAGGCGAAGGCCCGGACCCTCAAGGTCTTGTTCGAGTTCGTGCGTCTCCAGCCGGACGAGATCCTCGAGCTCGGGCACGACTTCAAAGGGCCCAACCGTCAACCGACGGACGATGAGATTGCTGCCATCGCAGAGAAGAAGAAGCAGCGGAGTATCCTGCTTCAGTCGGCCTCAACGCTGCTCACGACGGAGTTCCGGCAGTGGTGGAAACAGGGTGCGTATCGCTTCCGTTTCGAAGCCGACGGCGACCATTTCCGGATCTGGGTCTCGGACGAAAAGCGCCCCGAGGAGATCGAACTCGAGGGCCGCAGCACGGGCCTGCAGTGGTTCCTGAGCTTCTACCTCGTCTTTCTGGTCGAACGGGCCGACGCGCACGAGGGAGCGATTCTCCTCCTCGATGAGCCAGGGCTGTCGCTCCACCCGCTAGCGCAGCGCGACCTCTCGGAATTTTTCGAAGGGCTGGCCGCCACGAACCAGCTCCTCTACACCTGCCACTCGCCGTTCCTCGTCGACGCCGACCGGCTTGACCGCGCCCGTAAGGTTTTCGTCGGCAGCGACGGCACAAGCAAGGTGACGCCCGATCTTCGGGCCGCTGACGGTGACGTGACACAACGTGGGGCCGCCTACGCTGTGCACGCGGCCCTGGGTCTGAGCGTGGCCGAAAGTCTCCTGCTCGGCTGTACGCCGGTCGTCGTTGAGGGCCCGTCCGACCAACACTACCTGACGGCGATGAAGAACCTCCTCATCGCAGCCGGGAAGCTCAAGCCCGGTCGCGAGCTCGTCTTCCCGCCAGCGGGAGGGGCAAAGGGCGTCAAGGCGGTGGCGAGCATCCTGGGCGGTCGGGATGGGGAACTGCCGGTTGCGCTTTTCGACAGCGACGCGCAGGGCCGCGCGACCGCGGAGGCACTGCGGACGGGCCTGTATATCGGCGACCCGCAGCGGGTGCTCGAGATCGGATCATTTGTGAAACTGCCCGAAGCGGAAGTCGAAGACCTGATCCCTACCTCGGTCATCGTCCGGCAGCTCGATCGCTGGCAGCGAAACGCCGACATGCCCTTCGGCGACGTTGTGGAGGCGGGCAAGCCGATCATCCCGCAGATCGAGGCTTGGGCGGAAAGGCACTCGGTCAAGCTGCCGAAGCCTGGTTGGAAGGTGGAACTCGCCAAGCGGGTGAAACAGCAACTACTCGCCGATGGGCCGAACGCTGTCCCGACCGATGTGCTGGATCAGTGGACGGCGCTATTCCGCACCTTCCAGGAGCCGACTGCCGCGGACATCGGCACGGACGGAGAACAGTCGCCGGAGCCGGCAACAACCGGAGCGTAGACCCGGCGCCAGACAACGATCGCTACATCCGCACGAAGCGCGTTTCCGTGGTTCCCTGTCCGGTGCGTGCGCGGGCGAAGTAGAGCCCCGCCGCCGCGCGGTGCCCCGTATCGTCCGCCCCGTCCCACTGCAGCGTAAGCGTGCCCGCGCTTGCGCGTCCGCGGTGGAGCGAGCGCACGTGGCGCCCGGCGATATCGATCACGTCGACATCGGCGAGACCCGCGGATGGCATCGCGATCACGAAGTTGGTGCGATCGCGCGCGGGATTCGGCCACACCCGCCGGAACGAAAGCCGCACGGGATCGGAGCCCGCGATCACGCCGACGGGTAGGGTGGCCGCGTCGTACGTCGAAAGATCGTCGATCGCCGCTTCGACGACCGACTGCTCGCCACCGTCGACCGCAGTGAATCGTAGCTTCATCTGCGCGGAGGCCGGAACATGGTCCGCCACGCGGATCGCATGCTCTTCCCAATGGTTGTGGATGCCGCGCAGCGTGTCGACGGGCACCCAGTTCACGCCGTTGTCGTTGCTGATCTGGATCGCAAGGAAATCGTCGGGGCTGCGGAACTGGCTGTAGAACCACAGCCACACCCCAAACGCCGGATCGACCATTCCCGTCATGTTGAACGCAGGCGAGGTTAAGGTCGTGGAGCTGTCCACGTCAGCAACATCGATCCCCTGGCCGACGCTGCCATTTGCCGTGACGAAGCACATGCTGTCGGGCGCGGGACTGCGATCGTATTCGGGCTGCACCTGGCCCGGCGTGGCACCTTCCGCCTCGTGGCCGCCATGCAGCACGCCGGGCGAGGGCTTGATGCCCGAGGTCTCGAGATCACGCGCCCAGCCGAAGGCGATCGAAGCGTCCGACGGGGCAGGCGCTTCAGGAGTCGTGACGCCGGTCCCACGCGGCTCGGCCCGCTCCCATCGACCCAAGGCCGCGGTGTTCGCTCCGCCGCTTACGACCCAGCCGGCGACCGCGGTCGTGAACTTCTCCCAGGTCGCGGCCGGCGCGAGCTGGAAGTCCTGCACACCTTCGAAACCAGGCCCGATGCGCCGTTCGAAAGACACCGGAATGTATCCGGGGCGACGAACGTCGACGCGATAGAGATCATCGGGCACGCCGTGCAGATGATAGTCGCCGCCACCGGCCGCGTGCGCGTGCACCGGAGTCCAGCGCAGGTTGACCTCGGCGTCGGCGAGCAGGTTCTGCGTCACGGCGTCGCGCACCGTCCCCATGAGATCCGCGGTCGACTTCTTGACGAGCGCCACGCGCAGCGTGTCGAGCGATCCCTGCGCCACCGTCACCGGCAGCGTGACCGTCTGATAGCCGAACTTCGTCACCTGTACCGAATGCGAACCGGGACTCGGCGCGAACATCGCGATACCGCGGGCGAACGTGTTCGCGGAGTCGCCCTGAGTCGGCAGACTCACGAGCACGCTGTCGAGGGGCTGCTGCGTCGCGGCGTCCAAGACCTCGACACGCACGCGGCCATAGTCGCGCACCGGACGGAACACATAGAGGCCGGTATTCATGTCGCTGGCGATCACCGTGCCCGAGGGGAAGTAGGGATCGACACCCCACACGCCGGCGTAGCCGCCCGAGGCCCCGAGGCGCGTGTCGGCCCACGCGAACTCGGCCGGATGCGCAGGATCGGTGAGGTCGAGCACGCGAATGCCTTCGGTGTAATTCGCGAGGTAGAGCTCGTGCCCCTTCACGTGCGCGTTGTGGACGATCGCCTGCGGGTTGGACGTCAGCTCGCTCACGATTGCGGGCGCGCCGAGATTCGTGATGTCGAACACACGCAGCGTCTGACCGTTCTGCTCGTCGGTCACATAGAGATAGTTGCCGGACGAATCCGGCCAAGCGTTGTGCGTGAGCCCGACACCGGGATAGGACCAAGCGGCGATCTGCACGGGGGCGGCGGGGTTCGTGGTGTCGATGATCCGCTGCCCTTGGTTGAGCGAGGAGGCGAACAGTCGATTCCCGCGAAACACGCTGTCGTGCACGTACTGGAGGCCTGAAACCGGAGGGCTCGCGTTCGGCCACTTGCCGATCTCGACCGGCACCTCCGGATTCGCAAGCGACAGAAACCGCATGCCCGCTGCCTGGCCCGCCGAAGTGTTGGTGCCGTTGCACACCAGCAACGCGCGCGAGGTGTCGACCTGCACCGTGTGCGATGAGAGGAAGTTGGTCTTGTACGTGTTCGCAAGCACCGGGTGCTCGGGATCGGTCATGCGGATAATCTGGAGCCCGTTGGTCGCGGCGTAGGCGCTGTTGCGCGACTCGGTGACCACGTAGATCCAGTTCCGGTACGACTTCATCTCGCGCCACAGATTGGGCGGGCCGGGAATCGTGTCGACGAGGTAGGTCGCCTCGGGATCGGTCACGTTGTAGATCGCGGTCCCACGCTGATAGCCGAGCACCGCGTACTCGCGGCCGTCGCCGTGCACGTAGTGCCAGCACGAGGCGTATCCCGAACCAAGGCTCGCGCCCATCGCCGGCGGGAAGTGGTTGAACTGGGCCTTGAGTTCCATGTTGCGGCCCGGCAGGGGCGCAAGTGCATGGGCCGCGGGCGCGATAGCGACCCAGGCCAGCAGGCCGAACGCGCCGGCGGCGACAGCGCGCCGGACCTTCGAAGTCACACGCCCGTCCCGCGCGAGGCGGGATTCCGGGCCAAAACGGGCAGGGGAAATCATCAGGAAGTACGTCCTCCTCGAAAGTTCGTTCTTGGGGGCCCCAAGCATAGCCCGGCCGCGCGCGGGATGGCTACCTATTATGGGACGGAGGAGTCAGATCCTGGTGAGACTTCTGTTAAACGCAAATGAAGTGACCGCGTTTAGCAAGTGAACTGACCGCTGTGCTGCCGGGGTCGTTTCGGCCCCCCGGCAGCTTTCGCGGAGTCAGTTCGTGGAAACGACCTCCAGGGATGCCCGCACAGCCCCGATCGTC
>JANLWX010000202.1:0-55721 GCA_031364845.1 Candidatus Eiseniibacteriota bacterium | reverse complement strand
GAGGCATGCGGGGTCTGGACGAAGCGCCGGAACTCGCTGGTGACGACCTGCCGCGAGAACAGCGCGCTCACACCCACCGCCGCCGCGGCGACCATCACGGTCACGACCAACAGCCGGACGCGCAGACTATGCATCGGGTGGCGCGCAGCGATAACCCACGCCGGCGACCGTTTCGATCAGGCGGGCCGCCGCGGCGTGGGCTGCGAGCTTCAGCCTGAGATTGCGGACGTGAACGTCGATCGTGCGCTCGAGTCCGGCATAGTCCGCCCCGAACGCGCGTTCGATCAGCTCGCCGCGCGTGAACGCGCGACCGGGATGGCGCAGGAGTGCGAGCAGCAGCGCGAACTCGCGCGGCGTCAGTTCCAGCGGCCCGCCGCGCACCGTGGCGGAGTGCCGGATGGGATCGAGCCGCACGCCGCCGCATTCGACCGGCGGCCCTTTGAGATCGTCCGACGGACTGCGGCGCAGCACCGCGCGCACGCGCGCCACGAGCTCGCGCGGGCTGAAGGGTTTCACGACGTAGTCGTCGGCGCCACGATCGAGACCTTCGAGCTTGTCTTCCTCGTCCGCCATCGCGGTGAGCATGATGATCGGAACGTCAGAACGCTCGCGCAGGCGGCGGCACACTTCGAGGCCGTCCACGTGCGGGATCATGACGTCCAGGACGATCAGCCGTGGTACGGGTTCACGCCCCGCCCGCTCGAGTGCCGCGCGTCCGTCGAAGGCGGTCTCCACCGGGAACCCGGCGTGCTCGAGGTAGAGCCGGATCAGGCCTGAAGCCTTCGCATCGTCTTCGACGACCAGAATCGGGGGACCGGACATGAGTCGAGGATAGCCGACGGGATGAAGATCCCGTGAAGAGGCCAGGGCGCGGCAGGGGCCGGAGTTAGGGCCGGAACGCGTGCACGCGACCGTCGAGTCCCGAAACGAACACGTGATCGGCGCCGAGCGCCGGCGAACCCGGGAACCCGTAGGCGCCCGAATCTGGAGCGCTCGCGGAGAAGCGCCACACCGCCTTCCCCGTCGCGCGATCGAGCGCGAACACCGCACCCTGATGGTGCGCGAGATATCCGACCTGGCTCGAGGTGCCGGCGTAGACGCGCTCCGCAGTCACCGCCGGCTGCCCCCACGACCAGCCGAAGACGTCCGTCGCCCACACGCGCCTTCCGCTCGCCGCGTCGAACGCGTACACCGCCGCTGCGTCCGACGAGCCGACGTAGGCGGTTCCGCCGAACAGCGCCGCGGACGACTCGACCCACGACATCCAGATGTAGCGCTTCCATGCGACGTCACCCGTGCCGAGATCCAGACCGAGCAGGTCGTAGCAGCGATTGCCCACGACGACCTTGTCGTCCGCGATCGCGGGCGTCGAGACCACGGCACCCTGCGTGTCGCGCTTCCACAACTGCCGGCCCGTCACGGCATCGAGCGCGTATACGAAGTGATCGTAGCTGCCGAAAACGACTTTGCCGCCGGCGATCGCGGGGGCTGCAAGGATCGCGTCGCCGGCCTTGAACTCCCACAGCGTGTGGCCATCGACCGGATCGAGCGCCAGCAATTTGCCGTCGTGGGTGCCGACGTAGAGCCGGCCCGCGTTCATGACCACGTCCGAGCCGAAGCGATCGAAGCGCGAGGCGGGCTGGTCGAATGGCAGCCGCTCGATCGGCTGGTCCACGATGCGAACGCGCCAGCGCCGCTTGCCATCCTTGACCGCGAGCGCGTAGAGCCAGCCGTCGTCGACCTGCGCGTAGAGAACTCCGTCCGCGAGCACCGGACGCACCCGAATCGGGGCCGGGGCGCCCCAGCGCCGCGTGCCGATGCGCATCGGCCCCCCGGTCGCGGCGGCCCAGAGCCGCGTGCCGGTGCGCGCATCGATCGCGTGGATCGAGCCGTCCTGTCCCCCGACGTAGACGACCCCGCCGGCAAATGTGGGTCCCGCCCACAGCGGCGTATTTGCTTCGTAAGTCCACACCGGCACCGCCTCGGGTGCCGTGATCGCGGGGCGCTCGGGCATGTCGAAGCGTTCCACCTTATGGAGCGCGAGCGGCAGCGAATAGACCGGGATCAGTCCGGCCGGGACGACGCCGTTGAGCGTCTTAGCCCGCGCGTCGTAGGCGAAAGCGAATTGTCCGATCTGGACCGAGTCGCCTCGGAACACAGGCCGCGCGCGCGCGATCGGCGCGCGATCGAGGTGCACCACCGGCATCGACAGGGCGATCGTGATGCGGCCCGCGGTGTCGGCGGAGAAGCTGAGCGCTACCGGCTGGGTTTCTCCGTCGTGCTCGACCGTCCCCGCCCAGGTTCCGGCGAGCTCGGAGGCGGTGCCCACCGGACCAACGGGCGATGGCGAATCCGCCGCGACGGCGGCAAGGGCGAGCATCACGAGCGCAATCGTTGGAAGGAATCGCATGGCCCGCATCCTCGCGCGCCGGCCGCCGCTCCGCACGCGATTCGCGCCGGGCGCGGAGCACGCCGCGCCCGGCGCGGGCTCGGGCCGCGAGCCGGATGTGTACGCTCCGGTTCGCATCACGTTCGGTGTCCGTACCCGCTCGGACACTCGATGTCGGAACGAACAATGTTCATCGCACCCGATCGCCCACTTCCCGCCTTGCACGACATCGCTTTGTGCCGTCATCGAGAGTCCGGCCGCCGCCCGCATTCCGTGTAACTCTCTTGCCGACTCTCCTATCATGCAGGGCACGGGGCTTGCTGCGACATCTCTGTAAGTGATGCGTCAATCGCTCTCATCCATCGTTCCATCCCGGCGCCGCCAGAAGGAGTTCGCCATGAAGGGCCGCAGTGTTCTGCTTGCGATGTTCGCCGCCGCCCTGCTCGGCGCGGGTTCCTCAGCAGCCGGCGTACCGCCGGTTCACGTCGTGATCTTCACGCATGTCGAGGACAACACGCCGGCCGGACTCCTCGGCTCGGCACAATCCCGCCAGAACTATCTGGTCCATCGCTCGAACCTGATCGCGATGGCGGCTCTCGCCGAGAGCGCGGGCGTGCAGTGGACCTTGCAGCCCGACTGGAAGATTCTCGAAGCCGCACTCCTCTACGAAGACGCCGCTCTGCGGGCGACGACCAACGGCAAGAACTTCCTGCGCTATCTCAAGGAAGACCGCGGAGCCGTCATCGATCCCCACTCGCACGAGAACGGCGGCTACAACTACACCGACGTCGCGCACCTGCTCGATTCGCTCGGCGTCGGCGCGACCGCCGTGATCGGCGGGCACGTGTGGGACCCCTCGCTGCCGCAGTTCCAGGCGTGGGATCGCTTTCGCGTGCCGGTGGCCGGCGAGCACTACCCCGCGGCGATGTGGCGCGGCAGCATCCTGATCGGGAGCGGAACCCCGAACCACGTGAACGATCCGCTGATCTCGGGCGTGTGGCGACCTCTCGATCGCGACCACTATTTCGATCACGATCCCGCCGCCAACATCGCTGCGGTCGGCCCGTGGAAGCATTCGGTCGCGACCATTCAGGAACTGATCACGCTCTATCGCTCGGGTGAGGTGCCGCCCGCCGCGATGCTGACCTTCTCGGCCAACGTCAATCCCGCCACACTTTCCGCTCCCGGCGGTCTCGCCGCGGTCGCGGACACGGTGATCGCCCCGATCGTCGCGTGGCGCGACAGCGGTCTCGTCGTCACCACCGACTTCACGTCGCTGATCCACACATGGGAAACGGCGTACGGCGCCTTCGGATATATCTACGACGCCGAGGCCGGTCTCGTCGGCGTCGAGGCGCTCGCGACACCGGCACCGTTCGCGCTGGCGGCAGCGCTGCCGAACCCGGCGCGCGCGAGCATGACGTTGCGCTATTCGCTCGCGCGCGCGATGGACGTTCGACTGCGTATCTACGACATCGCCGGCCGCGAGGTCGCGGTGCTGGCCGATGGCGCGCGCAGCGCGGGTGAGCACGTCGTGCGTTGGAATGCGGGCGGCGTCGCGAGTGGCGCATACCTGTGCCGGCTCGAAGGGGCACGATCGGACGGTGGTGCGAGTGCCGTGACCCGGAAGCTGCTTGTGATCCGGTAGGCGGACGCGCGCATTGCGAACGTTTCCGCTACATTCGCGCGATGCCACTCGATGTCGGAACCCAGCTCGGCCCCTACCGGATCATCGCGCCGCTCGGCGCCGGAGGCATGGGCGAAGTCTATCGCGCCCACGATGCGCGTCTCGGGCGTGACGTCGCGATCAAGGTGCTGCCGCCGCACCTCTCGGCCTCGCCCGATCTGCGCGCGCGTTTCGAGCGCGAAGCGCGCACGATCTCGCAACTCAATCACTCGAACATCTGCACGCTGCACGACGTCGGCGCCGAAGGCGGGATCGACTACCTCGTGATGGAGCTGGTCGACGGCGAAACACTCGCCGCCCGCCTCGAACGCGGCCCGCTGCCGGTCAAAGATCTGCTCGCGGCCGGCATCCAGATCACGAGCGCGCTCGGCGAGGCGCATCGCGCGGGCCTCGTCCATCGCGACCTCAAACCCGGCAACCTGATGTTGACGCACTCGGGCGTGAAGCTGCTGGACTTCGGACTCGCGCGCCCGGTCGAACCCCGAACCGAAACGACGCACAGCCAGTCGCCCACGGTGAACGCGCCGCTGACCATGGCGGGCGCGGTGGTCGGGACGTTCCAGTACATGGCTCCTGAACAGTTCGAGGGCAAGGAGGCGGACGAGCGCTCCGATCTGTTCGCGCTCGGTTGCGTGCTCTATGAAATGGCGACCGGCCGCCGGCCGTTCTCGGGCCACGACGGCATGTCGATCATGGGTTCGATGCTGCGCGACACTCCGCCCGCGATCACCCGTGTGAACGCCGCGATGCCGGTCGCGCTCGAGGCGATCGTCACCCGTTGCCTCGAGCGGGATCCTGCGCGCCGTTACGCCAGTGCCGACGAACTGAACGCAGCACTCACGCGACTTCAGAACTGGCCGCGCGACGAAGGCCTTCCCGAACTGGCGCGCCTCACCGACCGCATCTTCGTGCTCGAAGAGGGGCCGGACTCCTGGACGGCGTTCGAGATCGCGCGTGAGATCGAGAAGCTCTCGCCCGGCGATCCGATGCTCGAGCGGCTGCGTCCCGACTTCTCGAACCCAATCTCGATTCTCTCCACGCCACCGGGCGCGGAAGTGTTCGCGTGCTACTACGCGAGCACCGACGAGATCCCGCTCGGCCGCACTCCGATCATCGCCGTCCCCTTCCCTCGCGGCCTCACGCGCGTGCGCCTGGAGTTGCCGGGCCATCAGCCTCAGCACGACTTGATCTGGAACATCGGCAGGTTGTTGTCGAACGCAACGCATGCCGAGTCCACGTGGAGCTACACGCTACACGAGCCCGGCACGCTGCCGGACGATATGGAGTTCGTGCCGGGCGGGTCCACGCCGTTGAACTTCCCGGGGTTGGAACACCTCGAGGTCGAGACGACGGGCGACATCCTGATGGACCGTGATCCGGTGACGAATCGCGAGTTCAAACGATTCGTGGACGACAGCGGATACGCGCGCGCGGAATTCTGGCGCGAACCGTTTCTCGAGGATCGCGAGATGCCGTTCGCCGAAGCACTCACGCGATTCGTGGACTCGGTGGGCCGCCCCGGCCCGGCGTCCTGGGAAATGGGCGAGTATCCGTCGGGCGAAGACGAGCATCCGGTGCACGGAATCAGCTGGTTCGAAGCTGCGGCCTACGCGGCGTGGGCGGGCAAGACGCTGCCGACGATCTTCCACTGGAACCAGGTCGCCGGCACGCCGACCGGCTCTCAGATCGCTCCGCTCGCCAACTTCGCCGGACGCGGCACCGCAGCCATCGGACACACGCGGAGCACGAATCGATTCGGAGTTCGCGATCTGGCGGGCAACGTCCGCGAGTGGGTGTGGAATCGCGTAAACCGCGAGGGACAGCGGACGATCCTCGGCGGAGGATGGAACGATCAGGAGTACGCGTTCATCGATGTCTATGCCCAGGACGCATTCGACCGCTCACTCTCGAACGGCTTTCGATGCATCCGCGAATTGACGCCCGAACCCGAACGCCTCCGCCGGCCGATCGACCTTCCGTTTCGCGACTTCATGGCGGAACAACCGGTCCCGGATGAAGTGTTCGGCTACTTCCTGCGTCAGTTCCACTACGACAAGCGGCCGCTCGCGGCGAAAGTGATCGCGGACGCCGACAGCCCGTACGGCCGGTGGCAGACGATCGAGATCGACGCGGCCTACGGCGGCGAGCGCATGCAGGCGCACCTCATCCTTCCCGCGCGCGGACGTCCGCCTTACCAGACGGTCGTGGTCTTTCCCGGATCACTCGCTCTGCACACGCGCACGTTCAACCTCAGCGAGATAAGACGTCTCGACTTCCTCGCGCGCAGCGGGCGGGCGGTGCTGCTGCCGGTCTACAAGAGCACGTACGAGCGCGGTGACGAACTGCGATCGGACTATCCCGACGCGACCGCGTTCTACAAGGATCACGTGATCATGTGGGGCAAGGATCTCTCGCGTGCGATCGACTACATCGAAACCCGCGACGACCTCGACCATGAGCGGATCGCGTACTACGGCGTGAGCTGGGGTGGTGCCATGGGCGCCATCCTTCCGGCCGTCGAGCCGCGCCTCAAGGTCAACGTACTCTACGTCGCAGGATTCACGTTTCAGCGCGCCCTTGCGGAAGTGGAACACATCAACTACATCACACGTGTGAAGCAGCCGACGCTGATGCTCAACGGCGAGCTCGACTTCTTCTTCCCTGCCGAGACCTCGCAGCGACCGATGTTCGAACGGCTCGGCACCGCGCCCGAGCACAAACGACGGCTCACGTATCCCCGCGGCCACACGGTGCCCAAGGCCGACATGATCCGGGAATCGCTGGCGTGGCTCGACCGCTATCTGGGATCGGTCGAGTAGCCGCTCGCGCGCCCGGAAGCATCCCCTGACGCAAACGCCCGGCTCCGCGATGACGGAGCCGGGCGTATTCGTTTGCGAGGGCCGCGTTCGTATGCGCCCGCTACTTTCCCTTCTTGCTCGAAGTCCACAACCGGTGAGCCAGCAGCAGCACGAACGCCCCGAGCACCGACACGCAGAAACCGCCGAAGATGCCGAGCTCACGCCAGCCGATCATGTAGGCGACCACCTTGCCCACGATGCCGCCGATGAATCCGACCAGGATCGTCATGAACCAGCTCACGTTGTCCTTGCCCGGCATGATCGCGCGCGCGAGCGCACCCACGATCAAAGCGCCCACCAGATTGATGAGCAGCCACAGGCCGACCACGGTCGCCAGTGCGGCGAGTACGGTATCCATAGGATCTTCCCTCTCTCGATGCCCCGCAGCCCGGGCTGCATCGCTTCCGGTGATCTCGACGCTTCGGCCACCCGCCGCGTCACGCGATGGGTGGCCGGCGCCGCGTGGCCATTACTCCAGAACCATCACCCGCCCGTTGAACCGGCGATCGGGTGCCTCGACGCGATAGAAGTAGAGTCCGGGGGTGAGGCGCGCGCCGAGTTCGATCTGATGACGTCCCGCGGCGAGAGTGCGCTCATCGAGCAGTGTCCGCAACCGGCGGCCCTGAACGTCGAACAGTTCGATCCGTACCGCACCCGAGCGTCCGAGTGCGAGGTCGATCGTCCCGCGATCACGCAGCGGATTGGGCACGATGCGCGCGGTCGTCGGTCCGAACGAGACCTCGACCCGCGACGACGCCAGCTGCTCGGCCTCGTTCACCGCGATCGCCGAAGGTGTCGTGTACTCGACATGCAGCAGCGGCGCCGCCGACGCGAGTCCTTCGAACGCTTCCGCCGTGCGATGCCCGGTGCCCGTGATCACGAACGCGAGCGCGTTGCCGCTCGCCCACCCTCCGCGGCTCACTGCCTTCTGAACCAGCACCGCGAGGTTGGGCGTCCGCTGATCGGCGCCTGCCACATCGAGAACGTTCCATGCCGCGGGTGTCCACGCCACCGACTCCACGGTGCGCGCCCGCGTCGAGATGCTGCGCGAGGCCCCGGTATAGATCGCGGCGTTGTCGGATGCTTCGCCCTGGATCGTGAGTGCCGTCGCTTCGGATTGGGCTTCGTCGCTCTGGAACTGGACCCACGCGTTGTTGATCACCGATCCCCGCGGAATCGACACGCCCCGGAACCGCACACCGACCGTCTGCAGGCTGCCGTCGTTCACCAGCTCGAGATCGCTGCTGGTCACCGACACTCCACCCGCGCCCGCTTCCTCGGCGTCATCCGAACCCGCGGCGACCCGCGTTTCGAACGTCACCACCGTACCGGTCGGCAACACCGTTACGCGGGTGGTGTCGCTCGCGAACGCGAGTCCATCGTTGGCCGTCAGGCGCACAACATAGCTGCCCGCGAGATTGAAGCTCGCCTGCGTGTCGACCGCGTTCGCATTCGCGAACGCGACGATGCCGCCAATAGGCCCGCTGTCGACGGTCCACGTCACCGCCGGAGTTGCGGGCGTCGGAATACCGTCGTCCGCGACCGTGCCGTCGAGTTGTGCCGCAGCCGGCAGCGTGACCACGCGCGCCGGTCCCGCATCCACGGTCGGCGCCTGGTTCACAGGCAAGGCCGTGTTGTATTCGATGTGCAGCAGGGCCGCTCCGCCCGGAAGCCCTTCGAACGACTCCGCGGTGCGATGACCGGTGCCGGTGATGATCAGCGCGAGCGCGTTACCGCTCGCCCAGCCGCCACCGCTCACGATCTCTTGCACGACGTCCTTCAACTCCGACGTGCGTTGGGCCGCACCCGCCTGTCCTACGGTGTTCCACGCCGCAGGCGCCCAGGCGGCCGAAGCCGTGGTCCGCGGCCGCTGCGACACGTTGCGCGTGGCGCTCGTGAACGCGGCGGCGTTGCCGACCTGACCTTTGATCGTGAGCGCCGTCGCCTCGGACTGCGCTTCGTCCGCCTGGAACTGCACCCACGCGTTCACGATCGAGGCGCCATTGGGGATCGCGAGATTCGGGAAGCGCAGGCCCACCGTCTGTAGATTGCCGTCGTTCACCAGCTCGAGATCGCTGCCGGTCACCGACACGCTTCCCGCGCTGCTCTCTTCGGCGTCATCCGAACCCGAAGTGACCCGGCGTTCGACCGTCAGCGCCGAGGCGCCGAGCACGTTGATCGTCACGCTATCGCGGGTCGTCAAGGCTCCGTCGTTCGCCGACAGCCGCAGCACGTAGTTGCCCGCGCCGCTGAAGCTGACCTGCGTATCGACCGAGAACCGGTTGACGAACGACGCAACGCCCGCACCTCCTACCTGCTCCCACTCGGTCGTGACCGAGCCCGGCGGGTTGATCAACCCATCGTCGGAGACGGTGCCATCGAGCAACGCCGTGCTCGGCAACGTGATCGTCTGATCGGGGCCCGCGTTCACCACCGGTGCGCGGTTGAAGTCGGCGCCGATCGTGAACTCGAGGTGCAGCAGCGGTGCTCCCGTCTTCAATCCTTCGTACGACTCCGCCGTGCGATGGCCGGTGCCGGTGAGGATCAACGCCAGCGCATTGCCGCTCGCCCAGCCCGGACGATTGATGATCTGCTGGATCACATCCTTCAACTCGGGTGTGCGCTGAGCGGTGCCGGCGGCGCCGATCACACTCCACGCGGCCGGCGACCAGGGTGCCGCGATCGGCGCGCGCGCGCGGTTCGAGATGTTGCGCACGGTTCCGAAGAATGTCGGTGCGTTGTCGATCGCGTGCGCCTGGATCGTGAGCGCGGTGGCGGCCGACTGCGCCTCGTCCGCCTGGAACTGCACATAGGCGCTCGTGATCACCGCACCCCTGGGGATCGCGAGGTTGCGGAATCGCAGTCCCACCGTTTGCAGGCTGCCGTCCAGCACCAGCTCGAGATCGCTGCCATCGACCGACACGAAGTCCGAACTGCTCTCCTCCGCATCGTCGGATCCCACGGCGATCCGGTTGTCGATCACGGCGGGAATCAGCGGACGGCGGAAGTTCGCCGTCACCGTCGCCGGGCCTGTGAGCACGAACGAGGTCGGGTTCGTGGTGCCAGTCACCGCACCGGTGAAGCCGTCGAAGGCGAACCCCGAATTGGGCGTGGCGTTCACGGGGATGGTCGCTCCCGCATCGAAGTACCCCGACACCGGCGTGATCGTCCCGCCATCGAAGGGCGTCAACACCGTCGTCAGCAGGTATTGGGTCTTGAACGTCGCGTTGAACGTGGTCGGAGCGCCCGGTTCGATCGAGTGCGAGTCGGCACCCGCGTCCGACCAGTTGAGGAACGCGTACTGCGTTCCGGCCACGAGGCTCTGCGGCGATGGGGTCGCGATCGTGTGACTGCTTCCCGGCGTCCACGCGAAGGTGTGCGGGCTCGTGTAGGTGGTGTCATCGACCGAAATCGAGAGACCGCTCGGCGTCGTCGTGACGTCCACCGAGATCAGCGCGAATGCGGAGAACGTTCCGATCTCGCCCGCAGGCACCGCGTGTGCGGTGGCGTCCACGTCGCTCACCTCACCCGCCACCATGTTGATGTGATACGTGCCGGCATCGGCCATGTCCCAGGTTCCGCCCGGCGGCACCATCGAGTAGCGCGCGGTGATCGGACCGGTGGAGGCTCCGTTCGTGCCGGAGCCGGTCGCCGTCGACTGCCCCGCCACCGGGGGATCCACCGAGAAGTCGAGGAACGTCACGCCGATCGCGCCACCCGGACCCACGACCGACAGGTCGCCGTCCGAGAGCGTCGTGGTATTGACCCCCACGTCATCGTTGTAACGAACACGGATGATCTGGGACGTGCTGCCGAGCGTCGTCACGTTCGGCGACGTCGCCACCGCTGTCGGCAGCGTCGCCGGGTCGACATCGGGGCTGAGATCGAGCGCGATCCTGAATCCGGGGATGCCGAGCGACTGGATATCTGGCGCTCCGACGACATTTGCACGCCGGGTGTCGTAATAGAGATTGGGGTAACTGCCGAGCTGCTGGGTCCAGTAGACCTTCCCGCCCGCCGGATCCACCGCGACGTCCAGTGCTTCGTAGCCCTCCAGCACGTCGCTCTGATTGAGGCCATCCAGCGTCGCCTTGCGGATAACATCGCGGGGATACGATTCGCCCCAGTACATGAGACGACCGGTCAGGTCCAGGCTCAGCCCCCTTATCGCGACCGCCGCCGGTGTCACCAAGTGTTCTTTGTTCGTGAGATCCAGGTTCGAGCGGAAGATTCCGGTCTCCGCCAGGTCGTTGTTGGCACCGAGGTGAATCCAGTACAGCTTCCGGTTCACGGGATCGAGGCTCAGGCCGCTGAAATTCCACCCGGGAACGTCACCGATCGTGGTGAGGTTCTGGCCGTCGAGATCGGCGCGGCTGAGGCGATACACCTGTCCTGCCACCTGGCCGAAGAAGTACATGTGGTTGTTCGGGACGTCGAGGACCATGGTCACCGGAGTGGCCAGGCCCGAAAGCAGGAGTTCCTGGTTCAGGCCATTGAGATCTGCCCGATAGATTCTGGGGTCCGGCGTCCAGTCGATCCAGTACAGCTTGCGGTTGACTTCATCCACCTCTCCGGCGATGGGCCGACGAACATTCGTGAACGGCGTGCTGGCGCCTGTGCCATCGAGGTTGGCCCGGTAGATGTTCACCGGATCTCCGCTGAAGGTATAGATCTTCTGTCCGAGGACCGGCGGCGAGTTCACCGACAGCGCGACCGGAATCCGAACTTGCGGCAGGTTGGAATCGTTCGTCGTGACGCGGATCGTGTCGCGATACGAGCCGGTGGCGACACCGGCAGAGTTGACCGACACCGTGAAGGTGCCCGTGGTCCCGGGTGCAGTCGTCCCCGAGGCATTCTGCAGGCTCAGCCACGCACTGGCGCCCTCGCGCACCGCACTCCAATGCAGATTTCGTGTCCCGGGCCCGGACGTGTTCGACACGTCGACGGTCCGGCTCGCGAGTTCACCCGTGTTCATGGAGAAGGCCAGGGCGAGCGGCGTCACGGAGGCCTGCGGTGGCGGCAGGAAGTTCACGTGGAGATCCACACCGACCTGAACCGGAGATTCATCGGGATCGTTGCTGGTGACTTCGATGTCGCAGTGAACGTCGCCCGGGACGAGACCGAACGCGCTGATCCCGACCTGAATCTGCTCGGTCGCGCCGGCGACGACTCTGCCGCTCAATTTGTTCAAGGTCAGCCAGCTGCAGGCGGGCGCGGTGATGCTCCAGTACAGGGTCCTGGCTCCGGCGGCATTGCTGATCGACAGGACCTCGGTGGTGCTGGCATCCGGATCCAGCGTCACCGAGAACGAGGCCGGTGAAACCGCGATGTCCGGCGCAGCAAGGGGAACCCATCCTGTGGTGGCGGCGATCGCGCGGAAGGCATTCAGCCGCCCACCGGTGACGGTCCTTCCGTTCATCGACGCCACTGGATCCACGGTGCTCAGCACGATCGCTTTGACGTCTTCCGCAGTGAGCGCCGGGCGGAACGCCCACACCAATCCCGCGACTCCGGCAACATGCGGAGTGGCCATCGAGGTGCCGTTGAAGCTGGAATACGTGTTTCCCCGCGTGGTGCTCAGGATGCCGACGCCCGGCGCGCCGAGATCCACCGAGACCGCGTTGTACTGGGAAAAACTCGCCTTCAGATCGTTGGCATCGGTGGCGGCGACCGAGATGATGTTTTCGAGATCGTAAAGCGCCGGATAGGACGCCTCTCCGCTGCCATCGTTCCCGGCGGCGGCGACGAACAACTGATTGGCAGCGCCCGCGGCCTGAATGGCGTTGTAGAGTGCCTGGCTGTACCCACCGCCGCCCCAGCTGTTGTTGGTGAGCCGGGCGCCCATCTGGGTGGCGTATTGAACGGCGAGAATGGCGCCGGAAGTGGGGCCAGACCCGCTCGCGCCGAGAAACTTGAGCGCCATGATGCGAGCCGTCCAGTTGACCCCCGCAACGCCGACGCCGTTGTTCCCGACTCCGGCGATCGTGCCCGAGACGTGGGTGCCGTGGTTGTGGTCGTCCATGGGGTCACCGTCATTGTTGATGAAGTCGTAGCCGTGAATATCGTCGACGTAGCCATTGCCGTCGTCGTCGATGCTGTTGCCCGCGATTTCGCCGGGGTTGGTCCAGATGTTGGCGGCAAGATCGGGATGGTTGTAGTCCACGCCGGTGTCGATCACGCCGATGAGCACATCAGTGCCGGTGGTCGAGTCCCACGCCTGCGGCGCCTGGATCTTGGTCATGCCATACAGGCTGCCGAACGATGCGTCGTTCGGAACCACTGAAGCGCGAACGATGTAGTCCGGCTCGATGAACTCGACGCGCGGATCGTCCTTCCACTGCGCCACGACCTTCTGAACGTCCTGGCCCGGCAGATCCCACACCTCGGCGTCGATCAGATCCAACCGCTGCGCCATCGTTCCGTTCAACTGTGCGCGCATGTCACTGCGGATCCGCGCGGCCTTTCCGGCGGTCGCTTCGGGCCGGAACTTCACGATCACGCGATTGGGGACGAACTCGCCGGTCCATTCGACCGGGCTCTGGGCGAAAGCCGTGGCGGCGATCAGCAACCCGACGACGACCGCGATGCGCTTGAGGGTGTGAACGAAACACGGAGTCGAGGTTTTCGCGCAGCGCCTAATCATCAGAACTCCCGGGCTTGAACGGATGTTCGGCACACATTGCACCGCATCACAACCGTGCGAAGCGCCGGTGCGACATGCCGGGGCAAATCTGTGGACCGAAGGGAACCAAGGTGACCGAGCTCCGAAGATCCCACAGATGCAGAGGTCACAGGTAGTTGAAATGCTTCCTGCAATCGCGCATGACCAGACGCTGGGCACGTTGGTGTTTGTCGTCATGAAACGCGAACCGCTCGGGGCGTGCAGTGAGGGGCCCGCTCATCGGGTCCGCGGGCGCCTCCATGCTATCTTTGCACCCTGACACTCCCACCCCATCCACCATGAGCCAGGAGCCACACACCGATGAAGCATCCCATGAGGGCAGTCGTGCGGGCAGCGATGGTGATGTTCACGCTGATTCCGGCGCTCGCATTCGCCGGAGCCCAGCGCTACACCCATCCGCAGTTCGCCGAGATCACGAAGGAACACAAGACCGTCGCGGTGCTGCCGTTCAAAGTCGTGATCGACAGCAAGCACCTGCCCAAGAACGTGACGCCGGAAATGGTCACCGATTCGGAGAAGGAAGAAGCGCTGGAGTTTCAGCGCCAGCTCTACGCGCGCTTCCTCCAGCGCGCGGGCGACGGAGAGTACCGGGTCGGATTCCAGGACATCGACCAGACCAACGCGCTGCTCGCCCGGGCCGGCTTCGCGCTCGACAGCCTCGCCCTGCGCACGAAGGACGAGATCGCGAAGGTGCTCGGCGTCGATGCGCTGGTCTCGGGAACCGTGCATCAGGCGCAGCCGACCTCGACCGGCGCCGCGGTCGTACAGACGCTGTTCCTGGGTTTCAGCGGGTCGACGCAGCGCGTCGACATCAACATGGTGATCCACAACGGCGCCGACGCATCGCTGCTGTGGAGCTACGACCACACCGACAAGGGTGGTCTCGCCAACTCGGTCGAGGCGATGACGAAGTCGCTGCTCAAGAAGGTCGCGGGCAACTTCCCGTACCGGATCAAGAAGTAGCCGTCGCGTCACCGCCGTCACCTGCGCGAAGGCCCCGCTCGGAGAATCCTCCGCGCGGGGCCTTCGATTGTTTGCGGGTTACGCGCTACTTCGCGAACACCATCCGCTTCGTCTCGCTCGCCGATCCGACGTCGAGCCGGCAGAAGTAGAGACCCGCCTCCACGATCGACCCGCGGTCGTCGCGGCCGTTCCATTCCACGCGATGGCTGCCCGATTCCAGGCTTCCGCTCGCGAGCGAACGCACGAGACGCCCGGTCACGTCGTAGACGCGCAGCGCCACCTGCTCGCGGCGCGCGAGGTCGAATCCGATCGTGGTGCGCGTGCCGAACGGATTCGGCAGGTTCTGTCGGAGCTGGATTCGGTTCGCGGGCGATTCGGTGACGGCGAGCACGTTGGTGGAGTCGTAGATGTACGCGACGAACTCCGGATGATCGATGAACGGGTTGCGGTTGTTCTGGAACGTCCAGATCGCCCCGTTGCGCATGCGCTCCTTCCAGCTCACCGGATCGTTGGTGCTCCACGCGAGGAACAAGTTCGCGGACCACGGCAGCAGATTGGCGCCTTGCGTCGACACGCTGCCCGCCCAGCCATTGTCCTCGTTGAAGTAGCGGGCCGATCCGTAGAACTGGCTGCGCGCGAGGTCGCCTTTGTACGCGTCGATCGGTTCGAACACGGTGCCGCTGTAGCCGGGACTCACGTTCGGGCCGCGCTTGCTGCCGTTTTGCGACGTAGTCGCCGGGTTGTCGACCTCGCCGTAGGGCTCGTTGTCGCGCAGGCCGTTCACCCACGAGTCCGTGGGATAGAGCAGGTGAAGATCGGACTTCATCGGCAGGCCTTCGTTGAACCACGACTGCGGCCACGTGTGCTCGCGGTTGTAGCCCACGCCTTCGACACCCTGACCTTCGTCACCGAGATTGTATTCGTAGGGCGGCGTTCCGCCCGGGACGTCCGAGTACACGTCCCACAGCTTGCCGTTCGGCTTCACGTCGGTGGTGTAGTAGGCGGTCAGCGCGAACGCGTAGCTCTGAGAGTTGTGGTTCTTGATGCGGTTGTGGAGCGCGACGCGCAGGGCCGATCCGCGCAGTCCCGACAGTCCGTCGTAGTATCCCGCCGGAATCGTGACGTCGATGTATTTGAAGTCGCGGGTGATTCCGGAGGCGACCGCACCCTGCAGATCGGAGACGTTGTTCACGGTCATGGTGCGGTTACCCGCGGTCAGGTTGCGCACCGTGACCAGCACCTGCGACGGCTGAACGGGATCGCGTACTGCGTTGATGCCGGTCAGGGCACCGACGGTGTAGTTCGAAGGCGTCTCGGCGCTGGTCTCTTCGACGGGCTCACTGAAGAAGACCAGCAGCGTCGAGTCGCTCATCTCTCCCACCGACAGAAGCGTCGGCGCGCCCGCGTTGCCGGGGATCGCGTAGCTTGCGAGAGGGGACAGCGTCGTCGCCGACGCCCCGACCGCCTCCACCTTGTAGTAGACCGTGATGCCGGCATTCTGCCCGGGGATCGGGCTGCCGGTCTGGTAGGTGCTTCCGGAAACCAGGCCCATCGCGATCGTGTTCGACAACGATCCCGAAGCGGTGCCCCACTGCAGCGTCACGCTCGAGATCGGGCCAGAAGTGTCGACCACGCTCGCCTGAACGTGCACCGTGGCGCCCGCGGTCGGTGAGACGGGATTGGTCGCGATGCCCGAGATCACGGGGCCGGGGCTCGGCGGCGGTGAACCGTTGTGCGTGCCGGGGCTGGCGTTGGTGGCGAGCTGCACCGGCGTCATGGTCCATTCGCTTGGCGTGTAGGTGGTGTTCGGACTGGTGACATTCGCATTGCGGACGTACATCGCGTCGGTGAACAAACCCGTGGCGGTCGCGACAACGACCTGATCGACCAGGACTCCGCCGTTCTTGAGCCGCGCACCGTCGCCGTTGCCGCCGTTCCAGTTGTACGAGCCCTGCTGATTCACCGTGTTCGTCCAGGCCGAGCTCGGAAAGTGAACCGTGAAGCCGGTGGCGGTGCTCGTATAGCCTGCGACCTTCGCCTGACCCGCGTTGAGCGTGCCCGACAACGTCCACGTCACCGGCTCAGTCGTGGTGTTCGCGACTGCCGTCAGGGTCCAGCCCGCCAGGTCGACCGCGCCGGGGCCGGTATTGTAGATCTCGATATACCGGTCGGTCGCAGGGTTCTGTTGCGGGTCGCACAACTCCGAGATGATCACACCCGAGCGGGCGTCTGCGGCAATCATGGACATCACGAGGCACGCGGCGGCGAAGAGCGAGGAGGGTGTTCGCAAGATCGGGGCAACCTTTCCGGGGGCTGGGACCAGCCGAGTTCGCGGCGTCTGGGGAGGGGTCCCTTGCGGCCTCGATACCTGTGAATGTGGGCGTATCCGCGCACAATCTTACGCTGGCGGCGAAGCCCAGGTGAAGGACTTTTCGGGCCTCCGGGCTGAAGCGCCCCCCAAACCCCTTCACACCGAGAAATATTGCAGCCTCCGGACGAAGGTCAGGCGTTATAGTGTCGGCGTTGGCCGCTCTCCCTGCAGCCCGGTTCGAGCCGTCTCACCCGAGGAGCCATTCATGCGATCCGGCACCACCGTCCTCCATTCGCTTGCCATCATGGCCCTTGCGGCCATCCCTCTCGCCACACCGGTGGCCGCTCAGGTCCAGCACGACGGCCTCCTCCACAACGCCCTCGGCAGTGCCACCCTTCAAGTCGTGGCCGACCCCGCCGGTCGCAAGCTGGTGGTGAGCAACATCGGCAGCAGCGGTCTGGACGGCGTCGCCATCGACCTCCCACCCGTCATTCGTGGGCAGGCGCTCCGCTGGGACAGCCCGCCCGATGCCGACCCCGGTTCCTCTCACACGCTCGAAATGCGCGGAGTTTCCGGAGGCACGGGCGCGGTCGTGAGCGCGGGATCGCTGCATTCCGTGCGCAACTCCGACGGAAGCATCACGTTGACCGCGGACTTCTCGGATGTCGGAGCCGCAGGCGTCTGGGTGGTGGGCACCAATGCCGCGGGTGCGGTAGTGCATCGCAAGTATCAGCCGCCGCCGGCGGTCGTTCACCTGGCCGCCTCCGGAGTGAATCCGCTCTACGAAGCGGACATGTCGGGAATTCAGAACAACCCACTGTACGGAACGCTCGAGTCCAAACTCACCTGGCAGGCCATCGCCACGTTCAGCGACGGGTCCACGTCTGACGTCACGGCAATCCGTTTCATCCGCGACACCGGCGCTCCGATCACCGAACTCACGTCGATGCGGCTTACGTGTTCAGTGCCCTCGGGAACGGGTACGCTCGCGATTGCGGAGCAAGGCATCGTGCCGCCGTGCGCCGGCTGTCCCAACGGCCCTGATGACTCGGGCAATCTCGTCGCGCTGGGCGATGCGCTCTACGGTTCGGGTGGCGGTGGCGGCGGCTCCGGCGGCCAGCTCGTGATCAGCAACATCGGCTCCTCGGGCCAGGACGGCGTGAGCGTGACCGGTGAACGCACATGCTGCCGCGTCGACGAACTCGGCATGTCGATCTCGGACGCGGAGCAGAGCTCCTCCGCACCCGGCGAAGTGATGGTGGAGGCGTTCGGCAGCCTCGGCGGAGTTCCTGACCATTCGCTGGGTACCCTCGCGTGCACGTTCGTCGGCGACGAGTGGGCCTACGTTCCGGACTTCTCGGCAGTCGGCGCCACCGGCTATCGCGTGATGCTCTACCGCGAGGGCGTGCAGATCGCGGACATCCCGAACCCTCCGGATGGCGCGCGCAAGTGGGGCGACGGGCACGTCACGCTGATGAAGGCATACGACGATGGCGAGGAGTACCGCATCATCTGCATCACGCATCCGTGTCCGGGCTCGCCGGTCACGGTCGGCGGCGTGGAGTATCTGGCCGACGAGATCCGCATGCGCCCGATCAGCGGCGGCGCTCCGCTGCCGGTGCCGGACAACATCTCCTCGATGTCGTTCCGCAGTTCGGGTGCCGCGACGATCACGATCAGCGGAACGAACTTCCGTTCGTCGGCTCCTGTCGTCGGGGTGGAACCGATCTCGCGCGAGATTCAAACAGCCGCGCGCTCGGTGCCCAATCCCACCGCGGGTGCGGTGAGCGTTCAGTTCGCCATGCCTCGCGCCGGACGCGCGCAGGTGACGGTGACCGATGTCGCCGGACGGCGGATTCGTTCCCTCGCAAATCGCGCGTTCCCCGCCGGATCTCACGATCTCCAATGGGATGGGCGCGACGACGCGGGGCTCATGACGCCCGCCGGGGTCTACTTCGTGCGCATCGACACCGGATCATCACCGAGAGTCACGCGGGTCACGCGCCTCTGGTGACGGGCTGAGGATCACAATGGAATGAGCGCGGGCTCCGTGCACCTTCTTGGATCACGCTCTTTTCAAGACAGACTTCGGGCCCTCCCGCCATCGGCGGAAGGGCCCGAATGCATCTACCGGTACAGCGTCTTGACCGTTCCCCACGTCGCGGACTTGGCCGGCGTCGGCAGGTCGCAGACACCGAAGAACTGGTCATCGGCCTGCGCGCGGAAGTCGACACTGTGCGGGTCACCGAGATTGCACGTTCCGGGTGCGAGCGGTCCGAGCGTCTGGTTCGCGAGGAAGTCGTGCGACCCGCCGTTCACGAACGCGAGTATCTTGATGCAGTCTCCCGGGTTGCCGATCGAGGCGAGCGGAATCGCGATCTCGAGACCCGTAAACGTGCCGGCGCCCGAACCCGCCGCGCACCCGCCCTGCTGGCCGGCCACGTTGCGGTTGTCGATCGTGAACTCGATACCGAGCGCATTCGGACCCGCCGTGTATGCGCTCTCATCGGTGCCGCCGAGGAACGTTCCGGTTCCGGCACCGCCGGTCGGAAGCGTGGCGAAGTTTCCGAACAGCTTGTAGTCGCCGCCGCCGACATCGCCACCACCGAACGTCAGATAGTAATCGGCATCGAATCCGGTATCGAAGTTGAGGTCGCTCATGCGGTTCAGCCCGTTGAAGTCGACATCGGCATTGTCGCCGCGCAGCCGGTTCTGTCCGCCGGCCGCAGCATCGATGAACACTTCGATCTTGTTGAAGTTCGACTCGGCGTTGCCCGACAGGAACAGGTACATCATGTTGCCGTCGTACGCGACGAACGCCGCATCCAGCTCCGACCCGTTCGCGAATCCGAACTGCCCGAGGTTGTTGTCGCCGAAGTTGGTCTGTGTGGTCTGGATCGAGCGCGCCACGCCGTAACCGGCGTCGAGCACTCCATCCACCGTGATGGCCGAGGCGGACGACGCCGCCAGGGTTGCGACCATCAGGGTCGCGGTAAGAATCGTAGCCTGCTTCATGGATGGAACTCCTTGGGTTTGCGGGGAGCGGGCCCCGACCAGAGCTTCGTCTTGCGGCGTGAACCGCGGCTAGACTACCTCTGTGGCGGACTCGAGTGAAGAAGACAGAAGTGGAAATCGAGAGCGCCCCGCCCCTCGAGAAGAGGTGCGGGGCGCCGATCGACCGGGCTGCCGATGCCGCTGCGGCTAGCGGTACAGCGACTTGACCCGGCCCCAGGTGCTCGCGCGAGTCGGTGTTCCGGTGTCCACGGTCACGCCGGGCACGTGAGTCACCGGGTCATAGGTGATGGTCACGAGCGCGCCGCTCGGGGGAACCGAGAACGGCAGGTTCGCTCCGCCGGGAGAACCACCCTGGCCGTAGTTCTCGCCCCAGGACTGCCCGATCGTGATCTTGAACTCGTAGTCGCCCGCGGGCAGCGTGCTGCTCGTGTACGAATACAGGCTTCCTGAAGCCAGCAACTGGGTCGTAAGGCAATCCGGCATCCAGTCGCCGGCGCATCCCGCCTCGGACTGGAAGCTGCCGGCCGCGATCACGATCAGCGGCGCATTCGAATCATCGGTCAACAGGTGCGTCACATGGTCGTAGGTGAACGTGACCATTTGCGCGCCGGGCAGTGTGAGCGAGTAGTTCCCGCCGTTGAACGCGCCACCGACGCCGTAGTTCTCGGTCCACGAGTCGTCGATCGCGATCTTGTACTGATAACTCCCCGCCGGCAGCGTGTAGGTTCCGACGAACTTGTTGAGGCCGCCGTTGAACGTCAGGTGCGTGTTCGCGCAATCCGGCATCCAGTCTGCGGCGCAGCCCTGCTCGCTCTGGAGATCTCCGGCGAGCGTGACGCTTCCCGGCAACGGTACGTTCGCGTCGTGGCTGACGACGTGCGTGACGTGGTCGTACGTGAAGGTGACGGTCTGCTGCGCGGCGAGCGTCAGCGCATAGTTCGCGCCGCCAGGTGATCCGCCGACGCCGTAATTCTCGCCCCAGGAATCATCGATCGCGACCTTGTACTGATACGTGCCCGCCGGGATGCTGAACGTCCCGATCCACTTGTCGAGGCCGCCGTTGTAAGTCAGATGCGTGCAGGCACCATCCGGCATCCAGTCGCCGGCGCAGCCCAACTCGCTCTGGAATTCGCCCGGCAGCGTCACGGACGTGATGGCGAAGGCGGTTCCCGCCGTCAGCGCCAGTGAAACGATGGCCGCCACCAGGGCAGCCCGTGTGCGAGTGGAAGCAAGGGACATGGCTCAACTCCGGTTCGGGGTAGATCGTGAAACGCAAATTACTTACTTCAATGAGTTTAGGTGAACTCACGAAGGAATGCTTCGGGAATCCGGCTTCGGCAGGGGTTGAAATGCAGGCAATGTTCGCGGCGGCACACCCGAACTGAACGAAGTTGCCCTGCACGTCACGAAGTCTGGAATCCTTGCTCCGTCACCGGTGCACCAGGTCAAAGGGACCGCTTCTCGATCACCTCGGCGAGCCAGCGCGCACTCGGCCGGACCACGCGCTCCTGGGTAGCGAAGCGGACGCCAATCAATCCGAATCTCGCGTCGTACCCGTCGGCCCACTCGTAGTTGTCGAGCAACGACCAGTAGAGATAACCCACCACCGGCACTCCGGCGGACATCGCGCGCATGACCTGCCACAGATGCAGGTAGATGAACCCCCAGCGATCGTCCTCGTCGTTGGCCGGAACGCCGTTCTCGGTGATGAGCAATGGCAGCCGGTAGCGGCGGAACACCTTGAGGAAATGGCCCAGCCCCTCCGGGTACACCTCCCACCCCAGATGATTCCGCTTGCCGATCTTGCGTTCGTTCTCGAGCGTGCCCGAGAGCCCGACGATCCCGGGCAGATTGAGTCCGGTGTTCCGCACGAAGTCGCGCGTGTAGTAGTTGATCCCGATGAAGTCGAGCGTGCGTCCGAACGGCAACCGCTCGAAGAACTGTCCAGGGAACGCCAGCCATCCGGTGTGAAGCGCTTCGATGAAGAGCTGGTTGAACATGAAGTCGCGCCCCCAGGTCGAGGCCACGTCGAACGGATTGTGCGGATGGTTGGGGGTGAGTGCCAGACAATGCTTGGCAACACTCACCATCGCGTCCGGCCGGCGCTCGTGGATCGCGTGGTAGGCGCACACGTGGGCCCTCAGCATGTGGCGGATCACCTGGAAGGCGCGCGGATAATCCGCGACCCGGCCCGGCGGCCACTGTCCGATGATCCAGCCCTTGAAGACCTGAACCACCGGCTCGTTGAGCGTGATCCACCAGCGCACGAGATCGCCGTAGTCGGTCACCACGCGCTTCACGTAGCGCAGGAAGTAACGTTCGATCTCGCCGTTCTCCCAGCCGCCACGCTCCGCGAGCCAGCGCGGGATCGTGTAGTGATGGATCGTCACCACCGGCTCGATGTTGCGCTCCTTCAGGGCCTCGATCACGTCGCGATAGTGCCGCAGCGCGGTCTCCGAGAAGCGGCCCTCCTCGGGCTCGATGCGGCTCCATTCGAGTGAGAACCGATGCGCGTTGTGGAACAGATTCCGCGCGAGATCGAAGTCCTCGCGAAACCGGTGGTAGTGATCGCACGCGAGACCCGCGGGCACGGGCACCCTGCCCGCCTCTTCCCACGCCGACCAGTCGTTGTTGGTGTTGCCGCCTTCGACCTGATGCGCCGAGGTCGCGGCCCCCCACAGGAAGTCGGGCGGGAACATGAAGCGCGCCGCGTCGCGCCGCATGATCGGTACCGACGGAGCGATCACCGAAGCCGGAGGCTTTCTCACGCGCCCGGCTTCGAGCGCGCGGAGGCCGCGCGTCTCATTCGAGAATGACCGAACGCACGGTGAGCGTTTCTCCGCCGGCGGTGAGGCGAACGAAGTGCACACCGCTTGCGGACCGAGCGGCGTCCCGCGCCGGCTGCCAGATCACCGAGTGATAGCCGGCGCTCTGCTCGGCCTCCTCGAGCAGGCGCGCCACGTGGCGGCCGGCCACGTCGAACACGTCGATCCGCACCGGCATCGCGTGGGGAACGCCGAAGCGGAGGCGCTGAGCTCCGCGCGCGGGGTTCGGCGACATCGCGTCGAGTTCGAGCCGTGCCGGCAGCGTTCGCAGGCCGGCGCCGGCATCGCCGTTCCGCGGCCCCATGACCAGCGTGAGCCGGCAGGGTTGCTCGGGCCCGAGCGAGAGCACCGTGTGACGCCACTCGGTCACTCCCGCCGGCAAATCGATCATGCTTCCCACGTCCCGATCGAAGAGCCGCAGCGACATTCCGTCTTCGAGCCGGCCTTCCAAACGGATCGTCAACTCGATTGCCTCGCCCGCTGTGGCACTCGTGACTTCCAGATCCCACGAATGGCCCGCAGGGTCCGGAGGGCGGAAGTCGTGACGGTAGAGACCGGGATGCTCCGGCCACTCGCGATGGGCGATCGCAAGGCGCACGCTCGCACCCGGCGCGCGCGGTGGCTTCGCTCGATCGCGCGCATCGCGACCGGTGAGTGCGTCGGAAGCGATGCCGGCACGGTTGGCGCGGTCGACGCCTCCGGCACAACGGGCTTCCAGGGCCACTACCACCTTCACCTCGCCGGGTGCGGGCGGTGCCGGCAACGGCGACGTGGCCACGGAGTCGGTGGAGACTGCGGGAATCGACAGTGTCTCCGGCACGGAGGACGTGTTCTCGATGAAGTAACCGGCGAACGGTTCGAGATCGCGCGGAACGAGTTCGGTGTAGTCGCCGAGTTCAGAATCGTACGCGACCGGATCGCCGACGCCGCCGGTCCGGCGCACCGACGTCCATGCCACCGGGAACGCAAACGGATTGCCGATCTGATTCCATCCGGGTTCCAGCACGAGCGTGAAGTCGCGCGCCGCCGGCGTCGAGACGCCCGGCACGGGTGCGGTGTCGACATGATGCGCCCGGCGGCTGATGAGCCAGAACGCGCGGCCGGGGACCAGCGTGAAAGCGTCGGCGCGCTCCGGGGACAGCTCCACGTGGGTTCTGAGTTCGGGCAGATAGCGGAACGCCCGCCACCGCGCGGGGTCATAGGCTCCGAACACGTCGTCGTCGGTCAGGATCGCGGGCAGACCGGTGCCGGCCGGCATCTCGAGCGGAATCGACAGCATGCGATACCGTCCGCCCCGATGCGTTTGCGGTTCCTCGAGCATCTCGCTGGTGGCGCGCAGCACGTGCGGCTTCAGCCTCCCCTCTTCGACCGGGTCGGACATCGTGCGGGTCAGGCTCGTGATCTCGGACCAGTACTCCACTCCCGCCGGCCCCACAAAGAAACCGGGGATGCTGGCGGCGATTCCGGTGAACGAGATCTCGAGGATCGGTGTCTCCTGATACTCGCTTTCGCCGACGCGGCGGTAGAACAGCGTTCCCTCCTGGAACACCGTCCCGCGCGACAACGTGAGCAGGAAGTCGATGCTCTCACCGGCGCGCCAGATGAAACCCGCATTACGCACCACGGGACTCAGCTGATAGTTGAGCGGTGAGTCGACCTCGACCTGGTTCGGGCGCAGTTCGCCCAGCGGCGGATCCGTGGCCGTGAATCCGCTGTTGGTTCCCATCGCGTAGTACTCGACGCCGCCTTCGAGCACGAACAGGCTGGGAATGATCGCGATGAACGTGGTTCGATCGCCCGTCATCTCGATCGGCTGGAAGCGGAACGCATTTCCCGAGCGATAGAACAACGTCATCGACTCGATGTGAACGCTGTCGGCCGGAGTCGACTGCACGACGATCGCCTCGCCCAGCGGGTAGCGGCCCCCGGTCGTGAGCGCGCGCGTCGCAAACTTCAACGCGCGCACGTTGGGCCGCCACGTGACCGGCGTTTCGGGAGCCGCCGGGTCGTTGGAGCGGATCGTGAGCGAACCCGCGGCATTCGACGTATCGATCGCCGCGAGCACGACGGCGATTCGCAGCGATTCTCCGGGCACGAGATCGAACGGCGGTGCGGGCGAAGCGGCGACACCCGCCGGCAGATCGATCGCGGTCACGGCGAGCAGCGCGTCGCCACGATTGGCGAGCACGAGTTCAGTGGACACCGTGTCGCCGAGCGTGACGCCGGGAAAGCTCAGGAACGGCGACGCTTCGAGGATTGGCGCGGCGAACGAGACGGCCGTGAACAACGCCGGCAAGATGAGCGTCATGGCGAAGACGATCACCCCGGAGCGTGGACTCATGCGGTGATTCTATCCGCCTCCCGCATCGACCGCCACCCCGCGCACCGTTCGTCGCAAGCGTGGCGTACCGACGATCGAGCGCATGAAGAGGCGCCGGTGCCTGAGATGGCTTCGCATCTCACGACACCGGCGCCTTGGGTTGTGCCTGCGGGGAATTCCCTAGTCGTCGCGATCCCGCGATCGTGAATTCCGGTGGTCGCGATCGTCATCGTCACAGGACCGCGAACGGCGATCCCAATCGCGCCACTCCTGTTCGTTTCGATCGTAGCGATACCGGTCCGTCACGCGTCCGCTGCGAATGTCGACCTTGAGGATCAGCGCCGCGTGGCGGGCTCTGCCGTAGTGCTGCTTGAAGTCGCTGACGTGACTCGACCGCGTTCCGCAGTACGGATCCTCGTAGTAGTAGGAACGCTCGGAGCCTCGGCGCTCACGAGTATCCCAACTGTTCCACGCGCCGCTGCGCCGGCCACCGGACTCGTTCCAGTCGTTTCCGCGCGAGCCGTTGTGCCCGCGGTCCGCGAGCGCGCCGGAGACGACACTCGAACTGAGACCGAACACGAGCAGTGCGATGATGGCCGATCGTCGTTGGTTCATGGCTCCTCCTGCTGATGGTGCTTACCGGGCCTCGAGCCACGGTAGAGCACGGTCAGTGCCAGAGTGCTTCACGAAGCCGATATCCGCTCAGTCCTCGGGAAAAACGGGCCGTTCGCTTCATCGCTTGACGTCGACGTGAACATGAGAAAGAGCAGGCCGGCAGGAAGCGTGGCGCGAACGCCACCCGATCGTGTCGACCTGCCCCACTCTGAATCTACAAATCTACGAATGCAGCGCGCGCGGGCGCTTCACCATCCGGAACACGGCGAGCAACAGCACGGCTCCGACCAGTGCCGCGATGAACCCGGCAGACTCGCCATCCTGATACCAGCCGAGCGAGCGACCGAGGAAGCTGGCGACCAGCGCACCGGCGATCCCGAGCAGCGTCGTGACCATGAAACCGGCCGAGTCCTTGCCCGGCATGATGAATCTCGCGAGAGCGCCGACGATGAAGCCGACGATGACTGCCCACAGAATGCTCATGACGATCCTCCTTCTTCCTTGAAGCAACCGCGGCCGACCGGGCCGTGATGAAAGAACTGCGCGTCGAGATGTAAGTTTGAAGCCTGTCGCGCCTCGACCTGCCCGTGAAAACCCGCGTAATTGCGGGCGTTCCGTGTTCGAGGCGGACCTGCATCGATCCCAATGCGAGAGTCGTACCAAGCAGCCGAGGACGGACCCTCAGCGCTTGGACATCTTCGAGCGCCTCACTTGGATCTCGCGCGGCTCGCTGGACTCGGCAGCGCCGGTGTCGTTGAGGCCTTTGCGGCGGTCTTCGCGAGCCTTCTCTGCGATCTTCACGTGCTCGGCGCGGATCGAGTCGAGCTCCTCCATGGTCAGATCCTCGAGGTCCATCATCGAGAGATGAGCGCCTTCGATGGCGCGGATGATCTCGTTCAACTTGAGCTGCATCGCCTCGCTGTCGCGGTTCTGCGTGGACTGGATCAGGAACACCATGAGGAACGTCACCACCGTGGTCGTGGTGTTGATCAGCAACTGCCAGGTATCGCTGAATTTGAAGATGGGTCCCGTCACCAGCCACCCGACGATCAGACCCAGCGCGGCCAGGAATCCGACCGGCATCCCGGTCACGCGAGCCGCCTGGGTCGAGAACCGATCGAACGCGCTGCGGTGTGCCATGGAAGACTCCTTTAGGAGTGGACAGGTACGAAGCGGGGACGTGCTCCGCGGGACGTCGGATGAGCGACGAGCGAACAGCCTAGCAAGAGCTCTTCCAACCCGAACGGCTCCCCCGGAGTGCAAGAATCGGTTCCGCGTGAGGCCGGGCCACCGGTAAAGGGCCGGATGCCGGGTGCCGGTAGCTCCCACAGAGAAGGTCTTCTCCACCAGGAGCCACCCTGTGAATCCGATCGGAATTCTGACGCTGCTGCAGCCCATGTCCGGCATCCTTGCCGCGCGCGGGTCTGAATCGGCACCGGCGCCTGCTTCGAAACCCGGCCGTGTCGCGAATGAAGCCGACACCTACCAGCCGGCCTCGAAACAGGCCGCCCTCCCCCGCGTCACCTACGGTCGCGCCGGCACCTGAGAGTGACCGAGCGCGGGCCGGGGGCCCGTGATCAGTCGATCACCACGAGCCTGCCGCTTCGCACACCTTCCTCGGCGATCACCCGATAGAAGTACACGCCCGCCGTCATTACGCCGCGCGAGCGGATCGGAACCCCGTGACGCCCCGGACCGACGAACGCGTCGAGGGGCATCTGAACGGTGCGGCCGCTCACGTCGAGGATCTCGACGCGGACCCGGCCGGAACGGGTCGTGGTGAACCCGATCTCACCCTGGCCGCGGATCGGGTTCGGGAGCACGGTGGAGGTGAAGGCGAGCGCCGCATCGTTCACGACTCCGGTCTGCAGCATCGCGGCCGAGCCCGCCGGAACGATCGTGATGCTCACGTCGTCCATCTGGAAGCTCTCACTCGCCGTCGCCGGCGTGTCGCCCATCTCGAAGTCGAGCGTCGAGCCGGCCTTGATGCACGTGAATTCGTAGGTCACCTGCTGCCAGCCCGACGTCAGTGCGGTCGAAGCCGAGAGGCCCGCCGTGCCCTGCAGCACGCCCGACAGGTACTCACGCACCTTGATCTTCACGATGCCGCGGCCGGCGTCGGAGCGGACCCACGCCGTGAAACGGTAGCGGGTTCCGATCGCGGGCGTGGTCGTGATCCAGTTCGGACTGTCGGTCGCTCCGAAGGTCGCCGTCGTCCCCGGGCCCTGCACGTTGAGACAGTAGCTGCCGGTGCGCCCGCCCGCGACACGTGAGACCACCGCGGAACCGCTGCCGCTCCAACCGGTCGATGCGTTCTCGAAGCCGGGATTGCCGCACAGGTTCGACGTCACGGTGACGGTCTGCGAAACCGTCGCGCTCGCGCCCTGGTTGTCGACCACGACCACCGATACGGTGTAGCTGCCGGCGCCGTAGACGCGGGTCGCGGTCGCCGCCGCCTGCGGGCCGACGATCGTTCCGTCGCCGAAGTTGAAGGTGTAGGACACGATCGTTCCGTCGAGATCGCTCGATCCCGAGGCGTTCGCGGTGATCGTGACCGGCGCCACACCCGACGAAGGCGTGAGCGTCAGCGCGGCAACCGGCAGCGCATTCACGGTGATCGCCGCGGTGCCCGAGTCGGCCAGGGCATTCGAAGCGGTGAAGGTCACAAGGTACGGCGCGACGCGTCCGCTGCCGACCGACGGCGTCCACTGGAACGTGCCGCCGGTGGCGTTGCCGTTCGGAATGAATGTGGCGCCGGCCGGAAGGCCTGAGAGGTTCGCACTCAGCGTGCTGATTGGTTCGCCGTCGGGATCCGACGCGCTCACCGTGAAGGCCAGCGCCTGATTCTCGTTCGCGGCCGCAGCCGGTTGCACCGTCACGACCGGCCCGCGGTCGACGTTCGCAACCGAGATCGCGACCGCACCGGTGCCGGACAACATGTTCGCCGCCCTGAACGTCACGGCGTAAGGAAGCGCGCGACCGTCGGCAAACGTCGGGGTCCACTCCAGCGTGCCCGAAGTGTGATCGGGGCTGATCGTGAAGCGCGCATCACCCGCCGGCAGTCCGGCAAGGTCCGCGGTCAAGAGGTCGATCGCATCACCATCCGGATCCGACGCCATGACCGTGACCGACAGTTGCTGGTTCTCGTTCACCATCACGTCGGACACGACCGACACCACCGGGCGGCGGCCACGCGACACGGACGATGCGGCCGAGGCGCTCAGAGCATTCTGCGCGTGGAACGTGATCACGAACGGACCCGCGCCATCGCTCTCGCCCGGCGTCCACGTGAGCGTGCCCGCGGTGTTGCCGGACTGCGTGACGAACAACGCATCGTTGCCCTCAGGCAGGCCGCTCAAGTCGGCACTCAGCGCGTCGATCACATCACCATCCGGATCCGACGCGGACACTTCGATGTGAACCACACCGCCTTCCGCTGCGAATACCGCCGGCGGCGCCACGACGACCGGCGCGCGGTCGACATTGCTCACGGTGATCTCGGTCACGGCACTCGCGCGGTCCGCGTCGGCCACGCCGGCTCCGGCGCGGGTCTTGAAGGTGATCACATGCAGACTCGCAGCATCAGCGTAGGTCGGCGTCCAGGTCAGGTCGCCGGCGGCACCGGTGCCGTCGAGTGTGAACACGGCGTTGTGTCCCGCGGGGAGACTCGACAGATCCGCTTCGAGTGCGGTGATCGCGTCACCATCGACGTCCGATGCCGACACGTGGATCGTGAGCGGCTGACCTTCGGTCGCACCCGCGGTCGCCGGGGCATCGATCTGCGGAGCATGATTGAAGCGGCGCACCACGATCACGCTCGTGCCGACCACGACCATCGCGTTCTCGGCGCGGAATCCCACCGTGTACGAGCCCGGCGCGTCCGCGGTCTGCGGAGTCCAGGTCAGCGTGCCGCCGGTGTGGTCTCCGCGCTCGGTGAACACGGCGTCGTTCGGCAGGGGAAGTCCTGACAGATCGGCGGTGAAGGCGGTGAAGGCATCGCCGTCGGGATCGGAAGCCGCGAACTCGAGCGTGAGCATCTGATTTTCGATCACTTCCGAACTCGCGGGCACCGAAGCCACCGGCGCCCGGTCGACGTTGGCGATCTGCAGTGTGGTGATCGCCGAGGCGGTGAGGACGTTGCCGGCCGTGAAGACGAGCGTGTAGGTGCCCGAGTCCGCGTGTGTCGGCGTCCACGTGAACGTGCCGCCGGCCGCGGTCGCAACGAAGGCCGCATTGCCCAGGGCCGGGATTGCGTACAGATCGGCGGAGCGGACGATCGAATCACCGTCCGGGTCCGATGCGATGACGTCGATCGTGATGGGCGTGCCTTCGAGAGCCGTCACGGCTTCCGGAGCCGAGATGACCGGCGACCGGTCGACGTTCTCGACATGCAGCGCGGTGGTCGCGGTGGCGCTCATCGCGTTCACGGCGGTGAAGACGAGCGCATAGTCGCCCGCACTCGAGTAAGACGTGTTCCACACGAACGTGCCGCTGTGATGATCGGCTTCCGGCGTGAACACCGCGTCGCTTCCTGCCGGAAGCACCGCGAAGTTGGCGCCGAGTGCCGCGATCGCGTCACCATCGGCGTCGGACACCGAGACCTCGACCGTCAGCGTGCCGCTTTCGGACACCGTCGCGGACGGCACGGCCGTCACGACCGGCGCACGGTCCACGTTGGAGACACGAATGGTCGTGGCGCGCGCCGTCGTCCGTGAGTTGGAGGCCGTGAAGGTCACCACATACGTTCCCGAGTCGGAGTAGCCGGGGCTCCACGTGAACGTGCCGCCGCCCAGGCCGGGATTCGTGCTGAACGCCGCGTTGCCACCCACGGGGAACGCGGACAGGTCGGCGTTGAGCGCCGTGATCGCGCTGCCGTCAGGATCCGTGGCGGTGATCGGGAACGACACGGATCCGGTTTCGGCGACCGTGATCGCGGCCGGGACGACGACGACCGGCGCCGGGTCCACGTTCGCGATCACCATCGGCACGCTGGTCGAGCCAGTTCCTGCGGCACCGCTGGTCGCGAAGAACGTCACCGTGTAGGGCGCGACGCGCGCGGCCGAATAGGACGGCGTCCAGCTGAACGTGCCCTGAGTCTTGCTCGCGTTGGTCACGAAGGTCGCGTGGTGTCCGGCCGGCAGCGCGGAGACGTCGACCGTGAGACCGGTGATCGGGTCCCCGCTCGGATCGGCGGCCGTGACCGTGAAGGTGATGGGCGTTCCTTCGGATCCCGGCATCGCCGAAGGGGCTCCGACGACCGGCAGCGCGAGTGCCGAGCGCTGGATCGAGATGTTGTCGACCTGGAAGGCTTCGCCCGCGAGGACCGGGGCATCGACGACGTTCAAGTCGAGGCTCGAGCCCGCCGCCAGCGTGTTGTAGTCGAAGCTGACCAGCTGCCAGTTGGGTGTGAGCGTCACACCCGCGGTCAGCTGCGTCGAGCCGACCTGCTGTGCGCCGCTGAACTCGCGCAGTCTCAGCTTCGCCTTGCCCTGGTGTGCCGCCGACCGCACCCATGCCGAGAAGCGATAACGCGTGCCGGCGGGTCCCGCATTCGTCACCCAGTTCGGGGAGTCGTTGCAGCCGAATAGCGACAGGTTGGACGCCGCACTGCGCATCTCGAGCGCGAAGCTGCCGCTCTGTCCGCCGGCCACACGGATCAGCGTGTCGGCACCGTAGACGCCCCATCCGGTGACGTTGGTTTCGAACGAGGGATTGCCCACAAGATTTGCACCGAGACCGAGCACCTGGATCATGACCGGCGCGGAGATCGCGGATCCGCCGCGATCGTCGACGACCGTCACGCGCGCGTTCCAGTTTCCGAGCGCATACGAGTGGGTCGCGACCGGCGAAGCCTGCGGGCCCACGGACGTGCCGTCTCCGAAGTTGAACGTGTAGCTCGCGATCACACCGTCGGCGTCGAACGACGTCGAAGCGTTGAGAGTGACGACCAGCGGTTCCGATCCGGACTGCGGAGTCGCAGACATCACCGCGGTCGGCAGCGTGTTCGGGTGCAGCACCGTGATCGCGGTGCTCGAGACATTGCTGAGTGCGTTCGCCGCCGTGAAGACGACCGGGTACGGAGCCGCGCGTACCGCACTCGGCGCCGGGGTCCAGGTCAGCGTGCCCGCGGTCCCCGCGGCGTTGCGCGTGAACACGGCGTTGTTCGAAGCCGGCAGACCCGCGAGATCAGCGCCGAGCGAAGTGATCGCATCGCCATCGGGATCCGACGCGGTGACCTCGACCGTGAGCAATCCGTTCTCGATCGCGGTCACCGCCGCGGGTGAAGTGACGATCGGCGCGCGGTCGACGTTCGCGACGCGAATCACGCTGCTCGTGGTTCCCGAGAGCGCGTTCGAGGTCGTGAACACGACGGTGTAGGAACCCGAATCCGCGAACGACGGAGTCCATGACAGCGATCCGCTGCTGCGATCCGCGCTCGGCACGAACACGGCGCCATGTCCGGCGGGAAGGCCGGCGAGGTTCGCGCTCAGCACGGTCAGCGCTTCACCGTCCGGATCGGAAGCGGAAACCGTGAGCACGATCGGCGCGCCTTCGCTGCCGCTCACACTCGCCGGCGCGGTGACGACCGGTGCGCGGTCGACGTAGCGGACCGTGACGATCGTCGTGCCGGTGCTGCTCATCGCGTTCGCCGCGGTGAACGACACGGTATAGACGCCCGAATCGGCGTAGGTCGGCGTCCACGACAACGTGCCCGCGGTGCGCGTGGCGTTCGGAGTGAATACCGCGCGATGTCCCGCCGGGAGACCGGCGAGGTTCGCGACGAGCGACGTGATCGTGTCGCCGTCCGCGTCGGCTGCCTGGACGGCGAGCGTCATCAGCTCGCCTTCGGTGGTGGTGACGGCCGAGGGCGCGGTGACCACCGGCGCGCGATCAACATTGGTGACCACGATCGGCACGGTGCCCGAGGTGGCTCCCGAGATGCCGCTGGTCGCGATGAAGTTGACCGGATACATCCCATCACGGGCGTGCGCGAAACCCGGGGTCCAGGTGAACGTTCCCTCGGTGCGGCTCGCGTTGGTGGCGAAGGTCGCGTTGTGTCCGGCCGGCAGGCCCGAGAGATCGGCTACGAGCCCGGTGATGGGATCACCATCCGGGTCCGACACCGTCACCGTGAACGTGATCGGCGTGTTCTCGGGGCCCGTCACGGCGGCAGGCATCGTGATCACGGGCAGCGCGAGCGAGGTCTGCTGAATCGAGATGTTGTCGACCTGAAACGTCTCCCCCGCCACGACCGGATCGTCGATGACATTGAAGTCGAGCGTCGATCCCCCGGCGAGCGTATTGTATTCCATCGTGATCGGCTGCCAGGTCGGCGAAAGCACCGTGCCCGTCGAGAGCTTGACGGATCCGATCTGCACCGCGCCGTTGAACTCACGCAGCCTTAGCTTCGCAAGGCCGCGGTGCGCGTTCGAGCGCACCCACGCCGTGAAGCGGTAGCGCGTCCCGGAGGCGCCGGAGTTCAGAACCCAGTTCGGCGCGTCGTTGCAGCCGAACAGCGCCGTATCGCCGGCCGCTGCGCGCATCTCGAGCGCGAAATTTCCGCTCTGGCCACCCGCCACGCGATAGAGCGTGTCGGCGCCGTAGATCGCCCAGCCCGTGATCCCGCTCTCGAACGAATTGTTGGTCACGAGATTGGGACCGAGCCCGAGCACCTGGACCATCACCGGAGCGGACGTGACACTCGCCCCGCGATCGTCGACCACGGTGAGGCGCACTTCCCAGTTTCCGAGTCCGTACGAGTGCGTCGCCGTGGCCGCGGCCTGCGGACCGACGACGGTGCCGTCTCCGAAGTCGAACTGATAGCTCACCACCGTGCCGTCGGGATCGAACGAACCGGCCGCCGACGCGGTGACCAGCATCGGGGGTGCACCGCTCTGCGGCGTGGCCGCGAGGACCGGCACCGGCGGTGCATTGGGCTGCTGCACGCTGATCGCGGTCGTCGTCGAGGCGCTCTTCGCGTTGGCGGCGGTGAACGTCACGTTGTAAGGCGCCGCGCGCACTTCGCTCGCCGTCGGGGTCCACACCAGCGTGCCCGCGGTGCGCGCGGCATTGGCCGTGAACACCGCGTTGTTGCCCGCCGGAAGTCCCGAGAGATCCGCGGTCAGCGACGTGATCGAAGGACTGTCCACGTCCGACGCGGTCACGTTCAACTGCATCGCCTGACCGCGATAAGCGGTGATCGTCGCGGGTGCCGAAACGACCGGTTTCAGGTCGCCAAGCTTGACACTGTCGATGACCGTCGCGATCGCAACCTGTCCGATCGCATCGGCGACCATCACACTCACCGGCCAGTTGCCCGCTCCGAACCTGTGCGTTGCGAGCGCCGTCGCCTGCGGACCGACCACCGTGCCGTCGCCGAAGTCGAACGTGTAGGCGATCACGGCACCGCTCGGATCGGTCGACAGCGAAGCATCCGCGGTCACGTCGAGCGGCGATTCACCTTTCGCCGGCGTCAGTCGCAATGACGCGATCGGACGGTTGCCCGAAGGCCGGTATTCGTAGACGCCCATGTCGGCGTACGCCGGGTTGCCGAATCCGGTGTTCGGCGTGGCCGTGTCGTCATAGCGCGCTGCAGCCGCCGCGTCGGTGGTCGGGGCGTTCACGATGCCCGAGCGTGCCGCGTCGATCGCAGGCGAGTTCGACATGAGACGGAAGTTGCCCGCGGCAGGCAGGAGGAATCGCGGGTTCGACTGGCGCGAGTGCAGATCCTGGCCCGACGCGACCTGATAGGCGCCGAGGGTGGCATACGCGGTGGCGCCGAACTTGAACGGGCTGCGGTTCGAGCCGTTCCAGAACAGGTTGTAGTCCGCGACGAAGCCCACGGTCGAGGCCGGGTCGACCCACAGATCGTACTCGGCGACGGTCAGACCGTTGTTCGCCGAGATGCAGTTGTACATCTTCGCACCAGGCGAGTTGCCTTCGATCGAGAACCCGTCCTTGAAGTTCCCGTAGGCGACATCGTGGAAGTGCATCACGCCGGCGCTCGCGACGTGGTCGTAGCCGTGGTCCCCGTTGTTCCACGAGAGGTTGTTGCGCGAGATGCAGTTGTCGGATCCGTTGTAGTACTGGAGCCCCGAGTCCTGGTTGTCGTAGCAGCGGTTGTTCTCGACGATGCTGCCGGGCGAGCTGTGCACGTTGATGCCGTTCGCCGCGCGCGTGGTCGGCCGCGCATTGCGGAAGCTCTCGTTGTTCTGGACCTTGCAGGCCGGGCTTGCCGTGACCGAGATGCCGTGGTCACCGTTGTCGCGGGTGAAATTCTTGAACACCGTCATCGCCGTCGCCGCGTCGACGTGCAGGCCGTAGGACCGCGCGAAGCTGACCGTGCAGTTCTGGACGATCGAGTTGCTCACCGCACCGTGCACGTAAATGCCGCGGTCGTCGGTACGCGTGACCTCGAACCCGTCGATCGTCACGTACGAGGCGACGAGATCGATCCCGACCCCGCGACGTCCGACTTCGAGGTTCTTGAGGCCCGGGTTGCCGCCTCCGGCATTGACGTAGAGACCGGTTCCGCTCACGTACCGAAACTTGTTTGAGGGCAGGGATGCCGGCGTGACGCTCGACGTGTCGAGCCGCGCGCCATTGGCGAACACCTGCAACGGTTGCCAGGTGACGCTCGATGCCAGGTACACGTTGCCCGAGACCAGCGTCCACTTGGCGGTGCCGGCGAAGTCGTCGGACCCGCTCACGACCACGCCCGGGCCGCTCGTCTTGATGACGATCAACTTTTTCAAGGCTCCGGACACCGTGACCGCCACGGATTCACGATAGATCGACGGTTTGACGATGATCGTGTTGCCGCCGATTGCGCGCGCGGTGACCGCGGCCTGGATTGTCTTGTACGGCGTCGCACTCGCGCCGGCCCCGGTTCCGATATCCGTCGCCTTGGTGTTCGCGGCATCGACGTAGTACGTAGCGGCGAGCGCGCGCGGGGCGTCGAGCACGAGCGCCATCGCGATCGCGATAAGGATGCCTGGAACGGGAGGACGAAGCAGAGTGAACCGGGCCGACACACGCATCTATGAACTCCTCAGTGGGAGCAGAGCAAAGTTGTGGATGAGTCCTGACACCTCGGAACACGCACGCGACGTGCCGCGGACGCAGCTGCCTGCCGCCACAACGGTTTAGCGCGTATGGCTCTTCAGGCGAGGAGTCGCGGGCCGGGATGATTGGGGCGAACGCCCCGGCAAGCACCGGCGGTGGGCGTCATCACCCTGCGAGGATGAAAGCCCGTGCGGGTAGTGCTCCGGCGCGGAGCACTAGGCAGGAAGTGGCGCCGGCCGGCTCTCCCCGGTCACGCAGCGCACGGTGTCGCGCGCGATGATCAACTCTTCGTTGGTGGGGATCACGAACACGCGCATCCGGGCGCCGGCAGCGCCGATCTCGCCCTCCTGCCCGTGGACCGTCGCGTCGTTCCGGGCAGCATCGAGCCCCACGCCGAACCAGTCCATGTCCGCGAGAATCCGGGCCCGGACCGCCGCCGCGTTCTCGCCGATCCCGCCGGTGAACAGGATGGCATCGGCGCCGTTCATCCGCGCCAGCAGCGCCCCGATCGCCTTGCGCGCGCGCATGCAGAACAGGTCGATCGCCAGGCGTGCACGGCGGTCGCCGTAGGTGGCCTCCTCGGCGAGCAGATCGCGCATGTCGCTCGTCAGGCCGGAGATCCCGAGCAGGCCCGACTGTTTGTTCAGCATCGTATCGAGCTCGGTCAGGGACAGGCCCTCCTTATGATGCAGGTACTCGAGAATGCCGGGGTCGATGTCCCCCGCGCGCGTTCCCATGACCAGACCCTCGAGCGGCGTCATCCCCATCGTCGTGTCGAGCGACTCCCCGCGCCGGATGGCGCACGCCGATGCCCCGTTGCCGAGGTGCAGGCTGACCACGTTCACGGCCTCGCGCGCGACCCCCGTGAGCTTGCGATAACGCCACGCGACGTAGCGATGGGACGTGCCATGGAATCCGTAGCGGCGCACGCGATGGCGCACGTACATCGGATAGGGAATCGCATAGAGGTAGGACGTCTCGGGCATCGTCGAGTGAAACGCCGTGTCGAACACCGCGACCTCGGGGACCCCGGGACCGAACGTCGCGCGCGCCGCGGCGATGCCGCGCAGATTCGCGGGATTGTGGAGCGGGGCCAGATCAATGCAGGCTTCGATGGTGCGGATCGTCGCCTCGTCGATCAGCGTCGCGCGCGTCAGCCGCTCGCCGCCGTGCACGACGCGGTGACCGACGGCATGCACATCTTCCGGTGAACCGAGCCCCGGCACCTCGCCCCCGGTGAGCCAGCGCATCACCGCGTCGAGCGCCGCCCGGTGGTCACGCAGCGGTTCGGCGCGGCGGGTCGGTGTTCCTCCGGCCGCCGACAGCGTGAGCAGCGCTTCGCTCCCGATCCGTTCGATCACACCGCGGGCAATCACCCGGTCCTGATCCCTGGCCATGGCGGCGGAGTCGGTTGCGACGACCTGGAATTTGAGGGACGAGCTTCCGCAGTTGAGCACCAGCACGTTCACGACCGCCTCCTCGCGTGGAGCCGACATGGTAGTGCGGTGTCGATCGGGGCGGAAATCGGGATGGACCGGGCGCAACGAAATCCGTGGCGCTCACCAGCCGCGGGAACCCGATCCACAGCCGGCCGTTCGACTCAGAATGGCGCGCCGACATCCCCGTTGTACTGATCGCCGCGGCGATCCATCGGGTTTCCGGCCGCATCCGTGCCGAAGAACTGGAACACCCAGTGCGACGGATCGATCAGCCCGTCACCCGCCGCGTTCTGGCGCACCCGGAAGTAGACCGTGGCGGTCTGCTGGTCGGGGTCGTACACCACCGAAATCGGTGTCGGAAGGATGCCGACCTGGCGCGAGGCGTCACGATAGGAGCCGTGGTTGTAGAGACCGCCCTCACCACCGGCCGCCTTCGTGATGGACCAGTTCGTCGTGGTCCGCATCGAGATCGCATCCATCGGCTGATTGAACCGGAACGTCATCGAGAACGTCGCCACCGCACCCGGGGTCGTAAGCGCGGGATCGAGCGTCGAAAGCGCGGTGCCCGGCCCGAGCGACGCGACGAAGGTGGACTTGCTCGAATCGAGGTAGGCGATCTGCGGCGTGAGCATGCTGAGCTCGAGCTCGAACGCGAGCGCCAGCGCGCGATCGGTGCCGATGCGGCGCAGCTGATCGCCGGGCGAACCCGAGCTCCGAGATCGAGTCGACATACTTGGGATCGAGCTCCATCGAACGCTCGAACATCCGCACCGCTTCGGTGAGCTGCCCCTGCGCTTTGCGCACGAGGCCCAGGCTCTTCCAGGCCCCCGGGTCGCGCGGAGCGATCTCGGTCACGCGCGTCATCTGCGTGTCGGCCTCGGCGAGACGTCCCTGGCTGAGGTAGAGGTAGCCGAGCGAAGCGTGCGGGCCGACATCGGCCGGGTTCGCGCGCTCCAGCTGCTTCATCTCCTCCTCGGCCTCCGCGAAGCGCTGATCGGCGACGTAGGCCTTGGCGAGTTCGGCGCGGGCATCAGCATTCGTGGAGTCCGTGCGCACCGCGCGCTCGAACGCGTCGATGGCCTCGGAGCGCCGGCCCATCATGCTGAACACGCGGCCCTGGTACTGGTAGCCGACCGTGAGGTTGGGATTGTAGGCGACCGCGCGTTTGAATTCGGCGATGGCGCCGTTGAGGTCCTGGGACTGGAGTCGCGACGCCCCGCGGCTGATCGCAGTGGTCGCGAGTGCCTCACGGTTGGCGGGACCGGCGGTCAGTGCGGATGACAGCCCGTCTGCGGGCGCGACCCAGAAGTCCACGACGCGGCACCTCCCCCGGCGGCTCCGCCCCACGCGAAGTCTCCTCGAGGAGTTTCGGTCGAACCGGTCGGAAGTTGAGGTTCCGGGCGCGGACCGTGCAGGATGCCGTGTCCGCGCTTCGCCGGCCGCGCCAAGAGATCAGCGGCACGAGGCCAGCGGGCCTCTGGACCGGCACGATGTCGCAGCCGCTACAGTTTCCCCGCCAGCCTCATATGAGCGACCCGGGCGACGTCCGCGAGGTCCTTGGCACGGCGCTGGGTCTGCTTGCGCTCGACGACCACATCGAGGGACGCGAACTTGAGGCCGCGGTATCGGAAGTGAAGCGCCCGGTCTCCTACCAGATGATCGTCCCCCGGCGCCTCGGCGCGGGCGATCGCGCGGGGATAGTCCCGCGCCACGACGTCGAGGTCCGCGTTCACGTGCGTGACGCCGCCATCGAAGCGCGCCTCTCGCACCGCGTGAGTCACCGTGAAGTCGATGTCGGTGGCGTCGCGCACGCCGAGCGCCTCGAGCACGCTGCTGCCGACCACGCAGCAGTGCTCCGGATCGATCGCGAGGCGGCCGAGTGCCGCGTGATAGTCGCCGAGCCACGCGAGGAACTCGGGGCGCGGCGGATCGGGACGCAGCCGCAACGCGGCGAGCGATTCTTCGTGCAGCAGGAGACTGGCGACATGCGCGGTTTCGCGCGGAGTGTCGGTCGTGTGCAGCGTCGCGAAGCGGTCGGCATCCACCACGGCATGATAGCGTTCGCGCATCGTGCGCTTGAGCGTGCCGAGCGTGCGGCCCGCGGGCACTTCCACCACGAGCATCCGCAACTTCGGCTCGTGATTCGCGAACAACGCGGCCTTGCGCTCGATGTTGTCGCCCACGACCGGTCCCCAGTCGCTGGTGTAGATGTCGCGCACCAGCTCGGTGAACGCCGCCGACGCGAATGAATAGTCACGGCTCGCGACGCGTGGGTACTCCGCCGCGATGGATCGCTCGATCTCGTCCCAGTGATCCGCCACCGGCGGCCACAGGAGAATGCATGCGGCATTCCCTCCGCGCAGATCAATCCACGCCCGCACCAGCTCATCGAGCTCGAGCGGCCGGAAGCCTTCGGCGACGAATTCGTCGAAGTCCCACGTGAGGCCCTCCACGGACTCGTCGTACGTGACTGCCACCTTCTCGATACCGAGCGCGAGAGCGGCAGCCAGGCGATGGGCGCCGTTCAGAATGAGGCCGGTGCGGCGAGCGACCGGGATTGGATGCGCGGGATCGAACCCGTTCGCGCGCATGGAGCCGATCAGCTGCCGGAACTGGGCAGCGAACTCGGCGAGCGTTCCTTTGCGCACCGCATCGCCGGATTCGGAGCCGCCGGTGCGAAACAGAATGTGGCGCAGGTAGACACTCTCGGTGTCATAGCGCGAGTGCAGCGGCGGCATGCCGAGCAGGGTGCGCGCATGGAGATACTTGGCGCACACATCGAGCCTTCCCGAATGCAGCAGCGAGCGCGGGTCCACCCATTCGACCCGGGACAGCGAGGTGCCCGCCGTCGTTCGCGGCAATTCGGCCGCTGCGGGTGATGGCACTTCGGACCGGTCGTCGGCGCGTGTCGCGTCGAGAGAAGCCTGAAGTGCCATCGCGATGTCCTCTTCCTCGAAACCATGCGCGCGGCCCGCCTCGAGACACCGCAACGCCGCTTCGTGTTCACCCGCTTCGATCAGCAACCGCGCGCGCCGCAGTCGCGCCGTCGCGCACGATGGATCGAGCGTGAGCACGCGCGCGAGCGCATCGAGCGCGGGTTGCGTCTGGTGGAGTTCGGCGAGCGTGAAGGCGTGCAGGTACTGGGCGTCGAAGGCGAGCGGGTCGATCTCGACCGCGATCTCCAGATGAGGGAGTGCCGCAGCGTAGTCCGCCCGCAGGAACGCGGAGTATCCGGCCACACAGCGCCCGACCAGATGGCGCGGCTCCGCCGCCAGAACCGGCGCGAGCAACGCTTCGCCTTCTGCGAAGCGTCCTGCATCGATGCTTTGCTTCGCTGCGACGATCACGTCGTTTTCCGTGGCGGTCGTGGACATCATGAAGTCCTCGCTTCGGCGAATCCCGCGGGCACCGGGGCCGGTGTCGCGCGCTGGACGATCGCGTCGATGTAGCCGTGATCCCAATCCGCGTTGAGGCTGCGGCGCAGGCGTGAAGGTCGCGGGGGTGGTCCTGCCGGAACGTCCGCGCGCGTCGGCACGCACGGCACGAGCACGTCGCTCCAGAACGCGGGCGAGAGGATCGCATCAGTGACCGGCACGCACGCGCCGGCCCCGCCGGCCACCGGCGCGCGAGCGCCGAATTCGTAGAGCGGAGCGAGAAATCCGTGCCCGCGTTTACCGAAGTACGGAGCCTCGTGAACGGTGCCCGAGTTGATCGCATAGACGTCGGTGATCTGCTCCTGCCCCATCAGGTAGTAGAAGTTGTGCTCGACGGTTTGGATCGCGCGCATCGACTGGATCACCGCCCGTGACGGGCAATCGGCACCCTGATACGGATGCGGCTTGAACAGCACGCGCTCGTGTCGCGCGCAGAGGTCGAACAGCGGCTCGACGTAATCGGCGAGGCTCACGAAACGCCGGCGCGATGGGCAGATCACCGCCTTGTCGGTCGCAACCTGCCCGGTGATGAGCGCGGTCGCCGGCGGCAGATCGAGCGGCGGCATCCACGCGGCCTTGGCCCGGTGGAGATCGGCGAACGGCGTGCAGCGGTCGACGTCGAATGCATGTTGCGTGGGCGCGGCGTGAATGCCCGGGTGATTCGTGCGCAGCGCGAACAGCAGATCGTCCATGAACCGCACCGGATGCGACACCACGTCCACGAACGGAATCCCACCTTCGGCCAGCACCCGCTGCATCACGTCCGGGATCTCGACCCCGATCACGAGTGCGCCGTCGAACGGCCGGGCGAGCGCTTCGCGCGCGGCATCGGGGAGTTCCGTGAGGTGGATCACCGACGCCCATGAAATCGCATCGAGGCGTAGGCCCATGGCGTCGTAGAAAAGGCGCGGATCGAATCCGCCCGGCTCGAAGCTCACACGCTCTGTTTCGAGTCCGGTCGCACGGGACAGGGGCCAGCCCAGCAGATGGCCGAGCCAGCGCGCATTCTTGTGGGTCGCACTCCCCCAGCCGCACGGGCCGCGATGCGGACGCAGGATGTCGGCGGTGAAGACGATACGGCGGATCCGGCTCATGAAGACCTCCCCGAGCAGGGATCGGCCCGGGGGGCCAGGGGCTTGAGTGCATTCTGCAATGTCGGATACGTTGTCATCCGGCGCGACATCACCCTGGAGATCCGGCCCGGCCGTGGAGCCCAAGCTCTCGAACATCGCCCACTACCGTATCCTCGCCAAGCTCGGCGAGGGTGGCATGGGCCTCGTCTATCGCGCCGAGGACACGCGGCTCGGACGACACGTCGCCCTCAAGGTGCTTCAGGCCCACCGGCAGGACGACGCGCGTGCGATCCAGCGCTTCAATGAGGAAGCGCGCGCGATCGCGGCCCTGGATCACCCCCATATCTGCACGTTGTACGATTTTGGTGAAGCCGGCGGCCTCTCCTACCTCGCGATGCAGTTCATCGACGGCGAGTCGCTGCGCGATGCGATCGCGCGGGGCCCGCTCGACGAAGAGCGATCGAAAGCGATCGTTCTGGCGATCGCCGCGGCACTCGAAGCGACGCACGCGCGCGGCATCCTCCATCGTGACGTGAAGAGCGACAATGTGCTGTTGGGTTCCGCGGGCGAGATCAAACTCGCCGACTTCGGACTCGCGCGCATCACCGGCAGCCAGCGGCTGACCTCGACCTCCACGGTGCTCGGCACCCCCGCCTACGTCGCCCCCGAAATCCTGCGCGGGGATCCGGCCTCGCCTGCTTCCGACCAGTTCTCGCTCGCGGTCCTCGCCTACGAATGCGTCACCGGCGAGCTGCCGTTCCAGGGCAGCGGTGCCGCGGCGGTGATGTATGCGATCAGCAACGTGTTTCCCGATCCGCCGACCCGCCGCAGGCCGGGCGTGAACCCGGCGTGGAATGCACTGCTGATGCGGGCGCTCGAAAAAGAACCCGGCCGCCGCTGGCCGGACGTGGCAGCGTTTGCGCGCGCCGTGGAGTCGATGACCGCGACCGGATCGCTGCTCCCCGGCGATGGGCAGCCGCCACCCGCATCAGGTTCCGGGCTGCGCAGCCTCGCGGTGCTGTTCTTCGAGAATCTCTCGAACGATCCCGCGAACGACTACTTCTGCGACGGTCTCACCGAGGATCTGCTCACCGACCTCGCCAAAGTTCCCGGTCTGCAGGTGGCGTCGCGCAATGCCGTGATGAAGTACCGCGGAACCACGACCGACGTGCGCCGCATCGCTTCGGAGCTCGGTGTGGCGGCGGTGGTCGAAGGCCGCGTGCGGCGCGTCGGCGATCGACTGCGCATCACCGCACAACTGGTCGATCCGCGTAACGACTTCCATCTCTGGGCCGAACGCTACGACCGTTCGCTCGAGGACGTGTTCGCGGTGCAGGAGGAGATCGCCGAAGCGATCGCCGCGGCCCTCGGGCGCGCGCCCTCGGACGACGCTAAAGCAGCGATGCGCCGGGCGCGGCCGCGGCAGGTCGAAGCCTACGACCTCTACCTCAGGGGCCGCGAGTCGTATCGGCGCTACACGCGCGAGGACGTCGCGCGCGCGCTCGAATGCTTCGAGCAGGCCGTCGCGGTCGACCCCGGGTATTCGCTCGCGTGGGCGGGAGTTGCCGACTGCTGCGGCCAGATGATCGACAAAGGCTGGGACCGCGATCCGCGCTGGCGCGACCGGGGCCTCGAAGCGGCGCGCCGTTCGATCACCCTCGATCCGCGGCGTCCTGAAGGTCACAAAGCGCAGGCGCTGTTCTATCAGGCCGAACGCGAAACCGAACCCGCGGTCGCGGCGTTGAGGCGCGCGCTCGAATGCGACCCGACGCACATTCCCGCGCTCATCAACCTCGCCCAGGAATACTTGAGCAGCGGCGATTTCGCCGGCGCCGAGCGCGCGTTGCGGCAGGCGGCCAGCGTCGATCCCGCGTACGGTCTCAGCCACCTGATGCTCGCGCTCGTATACATTTACACACGTCGCGGACCCGAAGCGATCGCCGCGTGTCATCGCGCGCAGAACAGCGGCGCGAGTCCGTTCCACGCGAGCTATGCGTACGCCATGCGGGCTCATGCCTACGTCGCGGGCGGCGATCTCGCCTCCGCGCGGCAGGAGATCGCGGGCGGACGCGCGGCCGGACTCTCCGCGCGCATGCTCGCCGCGGCCGAAGCGCTCGTCGAAGCGCACATGCCGTCACCCGAGCGCGCGCGGGCACTGCTCGCGCAACTCGCGACGGCTCCGCCCGAGGAGTCCTACGGATGCGAACTCGCGGCCGCCGCCGCGGGTGTGCTCGGTGACTCGAAGGAGGCCGTGCGCTTTCTGCGCGCCGCCGAGGCGATCGACAAGCGCCACCCGCCATCATGGCGCGTGCTGCCGGAATTCCGTGGCGTGCGTGGCTCGGCCGAGTTCAGCGCGCACCTGGGCGCGCGCGGGCGCAGCCTCGTGTGGCCGCTCGAGGCGGCTGCATTGCCCGAGGACGAGCGATCGAGTTTCGATTCGTTCCGCGAGGCGAGCGGGCTCACCGGAAGCAGCGGCGTGTAGCGACGCGATCGCGCAAACGCGGCGGGCGGATGGGCGCGCGCGCGCGGGCGCGCGGCCCTCACCTCACGAGCGCGACACGCCGTGACAGGCGGCTTCCTCCGGATTCCATCCGCACGAAATAAACCCCGGGCTGAACCGAAGCCCCCGCGTCGTCGTTGCCGTTCCAGCGCAGCGCGTGGATTCCCGCCGTGAAGCGCGCGGCGTCCGCGAGCCGGACGACGCGGCGACCAGAGAGGTCGAACACGTCGAGCGACACGAAGGCGTCCGATGCGAGTTCGAAGGAGATCGCGACCCCACGCGGCGCCGGGTTGGGGTACGGCGCGCGCAGGCGAACGCCGCCCGTTGCAACACCATCTTCCACCGCGGTCGGGCTCGTCTGCGTCGTTCCGAACAGATGCATGGCGTAGATGTCGGGCTCGCTTGCGCGGCCATCGGTCCAGCCGACGATCGCTCCACCCTGACCGTCGGTCGTCACCACCACTCCGGTCTGAATGCCACTCGCGAGCGAGACCGGAAATCCGTTGACGGGCCACCTCGAGTCGATCACGCCGCCGGGACCCACACCGATCGCGTAGATGTCCGCGAAGCCGTTGCGGCCATCCTCCCAGAACACGAGCGCTCCACCCTGACCATCGGTCACGACCTGCGCGTTCGTCTGGTTGCCGGTGGCGGTGCACAGGGCTCTGCCGGAGGCTGGCCACGCGGGATCGAGCGCCCCCGCGCCCCGTACGCGATGTGCGTAGAGATCGATCGCGTTGCTGCCCGGACGCTCGTCCTGCCATGCGACGAACACCCCACCCGCGCCATCGGTCGCGATGCGCGGATGCTGCTGATTTCCGGTCACGGCGCACACCGCGACGCCGTTCGTGGTCCACAGCGCAACCGGGTCGGCCGTAGTGCGCAGCGCATAGACGTCGAGGTCCGCGCCGCGCGCGTCGGTCCATGCGAAGATCGCTCCGCCCACGCCGTCCGCGATGACCACCGGGGCACTCTGATCGCCGCCCGCCGCGCACACCGGACTTCCGTTCACGGCCCAGCCCGCCGTGCGGGCTCCGGTGCTGTCCGCGTGCAGCGCAAAAATGTCCGACGTCCCGGTGTTCACATGAGCGCCCGGCGGGCTCGCCGCGCGATCGTCGCTCCAGGTGATGAAGGCTCCACCCGAGCCGTCGGCCGCGATCCTCGGGCGCGTCTGCTCGCCGGCAGCAGCGCACACCGCCACACCGTTCGCGATCCACACCGGCGTTCCATTGCCGCGCATGCGCTGGGCGTAGATGTCGCTGTTGCCGTTGCGGGTGTCCTCCCACGCCACGATCGCCCCGCCGGCTCCGTCGGTCGCCATGACGGCGAACTGTTGATCGCCGAGGGTGGCGCACACCGGCAAACCCGAGGCCGCCCAGCCCGCGGCGATCGTCGAATTCGCAAGGACGTGCTGCGCGTAGATGTCGAGCGTGCCGTTGCGGTCGTCGGTCCACGCCGTGATGGCACCGCCGGAGCCATCGGCGACCGCGACCGGCTGCGTCTGGTTGCCGGGATCATTCGCCAGCACCAAGCCATTCGGAGTCCAGGCGGGATCGGTGTCGCCGGCCTCGGTGAGCTTGGTGCCGAAAATGCGCGCGTGCCCGGGACCCAGCGTTCCCATTGAACCGTGCGGCGCCGCGAGCCCGGGTGCACCCGCGCGATAGTCGGTCCACACGATGATGGTGCCGCCCTCGGCATCGGTCACGAGCGCGGGATCGGTCTGGGTGCCGGACGCGGAAGCCGCGGGCGAACCGTTGAGATCCCACGCGCCGGCCGGTGCTGCCGCGCGCGTCCCATCGGCGCCCATGTGCTGGACGTTGATGTCGCGCTGTGCGGCGGGGTCCGGCCCGTGCCACGCGATGATGGCGCCTCCGGTACCGTCGGGAACACTCCGGGCGCTTGCGGCCCCAGTCTGCGCATCCACGAATGCCGTGGTTCCGTTCGGGAGCCAGCCGCTCGCGAGCGTCCCGCCGGAGAGGAATCGGCTCGCCAGGATGTGCGTTCCGGTCGACCAGGTGAAGATCGCGCCGCCCACTCCATCACCGATCACGCGTGGCGAATTCGCGGGCAGGGCAGCGTTGATGGCGACACCCTCCGGACTCCACAGATACGTGCCCGAGGGACCCAGGTGTTGCCCGATGAGGGATATCCCTCGAACCAGGCTGATGTAGGCCCCACCCAAACCATCCGCGGCGATGTGCGTCTGGTCCTGATTTGGTCCCGACGGGCTCGTGTTGGCCACCCTGATTCCATTGGGCGTCCAGAGCGAAAGCCCGAGGGAGTCCACGCGTTGCGCGTAAGCGTATGCCGGGCCTTCCAGCTCTTCCCACACGATCACCGCACCACCGGCTCCGTCTGGGACAAGGTCGGGGATCATATCCTCTTTCAACAAGGGATTGCTCACCACTGTTCCGGATGATCCCCACAATCTGCGGCCATCCGAAGCGACCCGCTGGGCGCGGATGTCGAGCGAGAGCATGCCGGTGCTTTGAAACGCGATGATCGCACCGCCGCGTCCGTCGGAAATCGCCATCGGCCGCGATTGGGTGCCCGCGAGCGAGCAGGCCGCGACACCTGCGAACGGCCATCCCGCCGCCACACCTCCCGAGGCGTCGAGCCGCTGCGCAAAGATGTCGTAATTGCCGGAGCGGTTGTCCTCCCACACGATGATGGCCCCGCCGTCACCACCCGTTACGACCGAGGGCGACGAGATGGGTAGGGTGGACACGATCGCGACACCATTCGCCGTCCACAGGGCCGTGCCCGAGCTCGTCACACGCTGCGCATAGATGCTGGCGCCCGCCCGGAAGTCGTTCCACACGATGATCGCACCCCCCACTCCGTCGGCTGCGATGTTGCTGGTGGTTCCGCCCGAGCCGGTGAACGATTGCGATCCAGGCGCATTGCAGACGACAAGGCCGTTCACGGGCCACCCGGGAGCGACGCGGCCATCGGCCAGCAGACGGACGGCGTACAGATCGACGTTGGTCGAGGCGCGGTTGCGGTGGTCTTCCCACACCAGAATCACGCCACCGGCCCCGTCGGAGACCGATCGCACATTCTGCTGCGCGCTGTCGGCTGCGCATGCGCGAATACCAGCGACATCCCATTGCGCCCGGGCGGGCGCGGGTATGGCGAGGGCGACAAAGACAACGGCAATCCACGGTCGAAGGCGGCGCATGCTGGACTCCCACGGGGACGTTGTGCGACGTGGCTCAGCGCGAGTCTAGCACTCGCGATGAGCCCCCGCAGCAAGTACACACGTGGGACCGGTGAGGTTGGACACAGGGCTCACGACACTCTCCCGGTCCATCCCCCGGGCCGGCAACGGCGCGCCGCTGCCGCCATGGCCTCACCGCGCCCGCAGCACTCCTTCGAGCTTGTCCGTCACGGCCTTCGCGAGAGGATCGACCTTGGGATCGAAGCGCGCGACGACGCGGCCGTCGGGCCCGATCAGGAACTTGGTGAAGTTCCACGGGACTTCGCCCGGGAACGGCGACTCCCGGGTGAGGTAGGCATACAGGGGTGCTATGTCCTTGCCCTTGACGCTGATCTTCTCGAAGAGTGGCAGGGTCGTTCCAAACTTGAGCCGGCAGAACTCCTTGATCTGCTCGTTGGTTCCCGGTTCCTGATTCATGAAGTTGTTCGCGGGAAACGCGAGCACCTCAAACCCGCGATCTTTGTACTTGCTGTAGAGTGTCTCGAGCGATTCGTATTGCGAAGTGAAACCGCAGCGCGATGCCGTGTTGACGATCAACACCGCCTTGCCCCGGTATTCAGAGAGCGATTTGACCTCGCCATCGATCGTGGTGACACGAAACGCGTGGATGCCTTGCATGATCAGTGGCTTGCCTCCTGCGGCCTTGCCCTTTGCTGATGTTCCCGATGCCCCGGTGGCCGCGAGCCCGACCGTCAGCGCAACCCCAACCCACAACGCCCGTGTCATCGTTTCTCCTGTGGTTTGATCCCTGTGCCCAAAGACGATCGGCTCCCGGCGACCGCCGCCTTCGCGATCGCACCGAGCATGCCGTCGAATATCAGCCGATGAATCGGATAGAGCAGATACCAGTAGAGCAGTCCGCCAAGCCCGACCGGATCGAACATGGCCGTCTGGCGGATGGTCGCGTGATCGCCGCGCGGAATGACTTCGAACTCGAGCCACGCGCGGCCGTGAAGCTTCATCTCGGCGGACAAACGCATCATCTTGCCGTCCTCGAAGCGCTCCACGCGCCAGAAGTCGATCGCGGCACCGGGGTGCAACCGTGCGGCTTCGGGCCGGCGGCGGCGCATGCCCACGCCACCGAGCAGCAGATCCACCCACCCCCGCAGCCGCCACATCCAGTCGTAGGCATACCATCCGGTGTCGCCACCGATCCGAGCGATCGGCGCGAACGCCTCGCGCGGACCAACGGCGACATCGCGCGACCGGGCGTCGAGGATTCGATTGCCGAATCGCACCCCGGCCCAGCTCTTCATGGGACCGGCCGAAGACACCGCGTCGAACCAGCGGGTGACCGAGAAGTCGCGGTCCTCGTTGCGCAGCGCGGTCGCGATCGCGGAACCCATTCCCATCGGACGCACGCTGAACTCGCTCAGTGCGGTGTCATCGGTGACCACGGTCGGGTTCGTGATGCTGTCGACCAGCTTGCGGCCGATGCGCGCATAGACCGGCGTCACGAGCCCGAGCCACAGGCTCGACAGGCGCGGCGTCAGGAACGGGACCGGAACCATCATGCGCTTGAGGCCGCGCTGCCGGGCGTACTCGCGCATCATCTCCCGGTACGAAACGCGGTCCGCCCCTCCGATTTCGAACACCCGGCTCCCCGCGAGCGGTAGATCGAGCGAAGCCGTCAGATATTCGATCAGATCTTCGATCGCGATCGGTTGGGCGATGACGCTCACCCAGCGTGGCGTGATCATGGCGGGAAGGCGTTCGACCAGGGCGCGGATCATCTCGAACGAAACGCTACCCGACCCAATGACGATCGAGGCGCGCAGTTCGATGGCCGCGACTCCGGACTCTCTCAAGATACGCCCGACTTCACGCCGGCTGCGCAGGTGGGGCGACAGGTTCGTTTCGTCGCTCCCCAGACCGCCCAGATAGATGATGCGACGCACACCCGCCACGCGCGCCGCCTGGGCGAAATTGTGCGCGCTGCGGCTCTCCTCCGATTCGAAATCCGCTCCCGAGCCGAGGGAATGCACCAGGTAGTAGGCGGTCTCGACATCGGCCAGCGCGGCGGCGAGCGAGGTGGCATCCAGCACATCGCCGGCCACGACTTCGGTCCCGGCTCCCACCCGGCGTTTCAGATACTCGGGCACTCGCGCCATGCATCGCACCCGCACGCCCCGTGATTCCAGCGCCGGCACCAGCCGCCCGCCGACGTATCCACTGGCTCCGGTGACAAGGACGATCGGGCGTTCGTCCCGGTCCAAGGCGGCCCGGCTGTTGTCTTCGCTCATCCGAGCAACTGTGCGATGGCGGAGCGCCGGTAGCTGAAGATGCGCTCGACCATCGGTCGCACGAACCAGGGATGGAACGGTTCGGAGAGCGGGGACAACGGCAGCGCGTACTGGACCCGATCGCGCACCAGGGTGCCTCCGCTCACGCGCTCGAACCGGTGCGTGTGCACCCAGTGGGCGTACGGCCCGCGCAACTGGACATCCGTGAATGAAACATTGGGAACCCATGACTCGATCCGGGTCAGCCAGCCGAGTGGCACGCCCATCAACTTCAAGCGGTACTCGATCAGCGCGCCCTCGCGCATCACGATCGGCAACGGAGTCAGAATCGAGAATCCGAGAAACGGCGGCGTGATGCCCTCAAGATTGGCGGCGTCCGCGAAGAAAGCGAAGGTTTCCTCGAGATCCGCGCGGACGCGCTGTTCGGCCTCGATGACATGCTGGCCGAACCGTGGAACCGCGGCGGCTGCGGGTGCGCTTACGACGATCTGATCATGGACCATGACGGTGGTTGCTCCGAGACCGTGGAGGTCGCGCGAGCGCCTGAGATGCGTCGCGCGACCCCGAAGGTCAGTTGTTGACGATAATCTGGGCTCCCAGCGCCTGCGCGCCCGAGCCGCCCGCGAAGCCTTTCGCGAAGACCGTGTAGATCTTGCCCGCCGTCAGAGTGACGCCGTTGACCGGCAGCGCCACCGTGCCGGTGCCCGCGAGGCGCACCTCGAAGTCGTAGGTCCCGGCATCAACCGGCGTGAACGCCGTGAATCCCTTGAACGACGTGTTCGCGAACACCACCGGTCCGCCGGCCACGGCCACATCGACCGCCGGCGCGTTCGGCGAAAGGTGGACGAAGCGAACGTGCGCCTTGCCCGCGGCCGGAGCGGCCAGATTGTCGGTGAGCACAATCGCGCCGATCTTCGAAACCGAGTCACACGCGATCACGGTGTAGTTCGAACCTCCAACGACCGGAACATTAGCATCGATGACGGTCGTGCTGGTCCCCGTGACATTGACCTTCACGTTGCGCGTTCCGCCCGCCACGTTCAAGTACGCCGTGTTGTTGGGGAACGCAAGCCCGGTCCCGGCGACCACTCCGTCCACTAGCAGGTCCACACCCGGAGCGTTGGGAGAAGCATGCACCGCCATCACGCGCGCCTGCACGGCAGGCGCCACCGGATTGTTGTTGTCATCGCTGCAGCCCGTGACCGCGCCGGCCGCGACCAGCGCGAGGGTGCCGAGGGCGAACATCTTGAGTGTCGACATTGAAGTCTCCTTGGACTGTTCCCGGCGGTTGCGGGCCGCGATGCCACACCCCTCGGGAGGACTGCGTCGCTGGCGCTTCCAGCGGACTCAGTGAGTGTCGATGGGCCGTGCCCGTGTGGGGTTCAAGATTTGAACAGATAACGAATAGGTTTGTTTATTACTTGATGATTCGCGGATTTTGGCTATTGAAGGCTCTGATTCGATCATGCATCTTATTCAAATCCAGTTCATCTGATCGGAGCGTGATCGGCGGAGTCGGGCACTCGGGCCCATCGTTGGGTATCATGCGGCATGACTTCACCCCTTCCGCGCCTCGCGCGTCTGGAGCGACCCTCAGGATGACTGCCAGGAAGTCCAGCCCCATGCGTTCCGCACCGGGCTCAGGGCCACTCACGATCGGAGCCCTGTCGCGGGCGACGAACATTCCGGTCGAGACCCTGCGCACCTGGGAACGCCGGTACGGCGCCCCGCAACCGGAGCGGAAGCCGTCCGGGCACCGGCTCTATCCCGCCGCGTCGGTCGAACAGCTGCGTCGTGTGAGCCGGTTGTTGAACCACGGCCACCGTCCCGGCGAGATCGTCGGCCTCTCGGTGCGCGAACTCGATTCGATGCTGGCGCTCTCGGAGCCCGCGGCCGTGCGGGCGACCGGGACTTCCTCGATGGAGTCTGCATCGCTCCCTCCCGCACTGGACGACATGATCCGCGCGGCGGCGGATCTCGATCGTGAATCGCTGATGCGTGAATTTCGGAACCACTGGGCCAGGCTCGGGCCGCTGCGCTTCCTCGAGGAGTGCGCCGGGGCATTCATGACCGAGGTCGGAAGCGCATGGCGCAACGGAACGCTGGACATCCGCCATGAACACCTCGCTTCGGCATGCCTCTCGGACTTTCTGCGCGAGGTGCGCGAACCCTACGATCACAGGGCGCAGGGGCCGCGCATCGCGGCCGCCGCGTTGCCCGGTGACGCGCATGACGGCGGCTTGCTGATGGCGTGTGTGCTGATGGCGGTGCGGAACTGGCGCGTCGTCTATCTGGGAGTCAACACCCCAATCGATCAGGTCGTGGCGGCGGTGCGGGACGGAGCCGCCGAGGTGGTGGCGATCAGTGTCTCGGCCGCGATCCCGCTCCCGCGCGCCGCGAAGGCGCTCGCGATGCTGCGCGAGACGCTGCCGCATCGCACCCCACTGTGGGTCGGCGGCGCCGGGGCGCCGCCTGGCGTCAAGGGAGTGCTGCGACTCGAATCGCTCGCAGCACTCGAAGCCCGGCTCAATTCGGGGCTTTGAACATGCGGGTCTGCGACTCCACGATCCCGCATGCCGGCTGACGTCGTCGTCATCGGAGCGGGGGTGGCGGGCCTCGCGCTGGCGCGAGAGCTCAAGGCGCATGGCCGCTCCCCGATCGTGCTCGAGCGCTCCCGCGGTCTGGGCGGGCGCTGCGCCACGCGGCGGATCGAGGGCCAGCCGGTCGACCACGGCGTCGCGTGCATCCACGGCCGGTCTGGACGATTTCTCGCGGAGCTCGATCGCGTCGACGACATCGTGCTCGTGCCCGAATGGCCCAGCCTGAGGGTGGGCGATGGCACACCGTGCCGGCCGGAGGCATTCGATGCGCGCGACCGGCGCGTGGCATTCGGCCACGGCGTGAATCGCTTCGCGAATCACCTCTCGGCGGGACTGGATGTCCGCACGGAAGCGGAAGTCAAAGCCCTGCGCCTCATCGATCCCGCATCCGCGCTCGGTTCCCGCTGGGCGTTGACGATGGCCACCGGAGAAACCGTGCGCTGCGATCAGGTCGCGCTGACGATGCCGGCGCCGGCCGTGGCCGCGTTGCTGCGCCAGATGACACCGCTCCCCGAAGAGATTGCCGCCGTCCTTCCACTCATCGATCTGGTTCGCGCACTTCCATGCCTGACCGTGATCGCACGCTATAAGGTCGGCACGACACCACCCGATTGGCAGGCGAGCTTCCCTCGCACGAGCCCCGCGTTGCAGAGCATCTTTCACGATTCGAGCAAGCGGGCGCGCGGCGCGCGTCTCACGCTCGTGTTCCAGTCGCGGGCGGCGTTTTCGAGAGCGCACCTCGTGGAACCCGTCGAGAAGTGGACCCGCGCCCTGATTCAGTCGGCCGCAGCGCTCCATGGAGATTGGATTGCCGCGCCGGATCTCGTTCAGTCACACTCCTGGAGATGGGCGCGTGTGGACGCGGGTTCGGAACTCGCGCAGCCCCTCACCGTGACGATCGGCGACGGCGCTCTGCTGGGAATCGCCGGAGACGGGTTCCATTCTGCGGGCGGAATCGAGGGTGCCTATCTCTCGGGCATCGCCCTCGCTGAACGACTGATCGCAGATCGACGTCCCGGGTGAGAACCGTGCCGGACGCCACACGAATCACCAAGGAGATGCCAGTGTCGCTCACCCATGAACAGATCGACGAGATCCTCGAGCGTGAAGCCGATCACGAGTGCCCGGGCGTAGGCGAGAACCAGATCTGCGTGAAGATCGTCGCCATCGCCGAACTTCCCACGCGCTTCGGCAAATTCCAGGTCCTCGCGTTCTGGAACAACCGCGACGGCAAGGAGCACATCGCGATCATGCACGGCAATGTGATCGGACGCGACGACGTACCCGTGCGCGTCCACTCGGAGTGTTTGACCGGCGACGCGATCGGCTCGTTGCGATGCGACTGCCGCGACCAGCTCGAGAGCGCGCTGCGGACGATCGCGAGTCACGAGAATGGCCTGGTGCTGTATCTGCGTCAGGAAGGACGCGGCATCGGGTTGCTCAACAAGCTGAGGGCCTACGGACTTCAGGATCGCGGGCTCGACACGGTCGAAGCCAATCTTGCGCTCGGCTTCCGGGATGACGAGCGCGAATACTCGATCGCGGCGCACATGCTGCACAGCCTTCGCATCCGTTCGATCCAGTTGCTCACCAACAACCCGCGCAAGGTCGACGAACTCGCCCGCTACGGTGTGAAGATCTCGCAGCGGCTGCCGCACGTGATCCCACCCAACGATCACAACCGCTTCTATCTCGAGACCAAGCGGGACAAGTCGGGGCACCTGCTCGACCCGGAGGGCAAGCCGCACCTGGCGGAGCAGGGCGAGCCGGTGCGCGTGGCAGGCGCGCCGTCGTGAAGTCGGCCGCTGGCGACGCACCGCTCACTGCCGAGACGCAGGTGTGCGATCGCTGCAACCGTCCGTTGACGGCGAGCGACCGGGTCGTCGCCGGCGACCGCGTGTTCTGCAGGGCGTGCTACGAAGCCTTGAGCGAAGAGGTGCGTCACGCCGTCCGGGAACAATCGAGCGACATCCCCTACGCCATGGCCACGCTCGGCGCGGTTCTCGGTGGAGCGGCGGGTGCTCTTGTGTGGTGGGGATTCACAGTCCTCACCCACATCGGGTTCGGCCTGATCGCGGTCGCGATCGGGTACCTGGTCGGATGGGGGGCGGTGAGGTTCGCCGGCGGCAAACGCTCGGCGGGAATGCAGGGCCTGTGCGTAATCGTCGCGCTCGCGAGTTTCGCAGCCGCCACCTATCTCGTGAACATGACGTTCATCAACCAGCAACTGGCGGCGCGCGGCGACGCATTCCGAATCGGGGTGCCCCCTGCATCATTCGACCTGTTCGTGAAGGTGGTCTCCGGCAACTTCGGCATCATGGACGTCGTGTTCCTCGGCATCGCGGTATATCAGGCGTGGTCGATCCCGCGACCGTTGTCGCTGCCGGGCAGCCCGCAAAGTCCTAAGACATGAGTCGCGACGAATCCGCACCACCGCCCGCGCAACCGCCGCGCGAACGGGATCCGAACGCAGCGCACGCCGAGCATCTGCGCGCGGTCTACGAAAGTCTGAGTCGCCCCGTTGCTCCGGCACCCTCCGATCTCCCGCCACATGCGCACCCTCACCGCACGCGCAACACCGCGATCGCCGGTGCGCTCGGAGTGCTCGTGTTCCTCACGGGCAAGCTCAAGTTCCTCGGCGTGCTCGCCGGTGTCCTCAAGTTCAAAACACTCGCGACCATGGCGCTGTCCGTCGGCGTCTACGCCACCCAATGGGGATGGTCGTTCGCGGCGGGATTCGTGATCCTCATCTTCATCCACGAACTGGGCCACGCGATCGTGCTGCGGCGTGAGGGCATTCCCGCGGGCGCTCCGGTCTTCATTCCGTTCGTCGGCGCGTTCATCGCGATGCAGGGACGACCGCGCGATGCTGCGGTCGAGGCGCGGGTCGCGATCGGCGGACCGATCCTCGGATCACTCGGAGCGTGGGCGGTGCTCGCGGCCGGCCTGCTCATGCATTCGCCGCTGCTGGTGGCACTCGGCCATGTCGGCGCGATGCTCAATCTGTTCAATCTGATTCCCGTGTCGCCGCTCGACGGCGGCCGCATCGCCGGCATCTTCTCGCGCCGCTACTGGATCGCGGGCTATGCGGTCGGCATCGCGGCTCTCGTGGTGCTGCGCTCTCCGATTCTGTTGCTCGTTCTGCTCGTGGGGCTGTGGACGCTGATCCGGCGCTGGCGTCATCCCGTCCCTGGATACGATCGCGCGTCATCCGGCGAGCGGCTCGCGATCGGCCTCGGATACGCGGGCCTCGTCGCCGCACTCGCGGCCACCATCACGCTGGTTGCGCTTCCGGTAACGCATCGATAGTTGTCGTCTTCTCTACATCTCGCAAACTAATCTCTGTTGGTCCAGAGTGATTCTGACACCCTAACTCCAAAGTGATTCTGTCACCCCTCTGAGCGCGAGTTGAGCTGGCGCGGGGTTTTGTAGGATCGGCCGTTGTAGGGATGCTGGGCGGTAGGTCGACGGCGGTTCCGGGC
>JANLWX010000060.1:0-36164 GCA_031364845.1 Candidatus Eiseniibacteriota bacterium | reverse complement strand
CGAACCGATCGCCGTTCCCACGGGCGCGTTCATCGCGGGCCGCGTGCTGGTCGACGACGCGAGTGCCGGCGCAGGCGTGGTCGTCACGCTCGAACGCATGAGCGGCGGCCTCAGCACGTCGGTGCGGCGCGCGCTCGGCCGCGCGCTGCCCGGTCCGGAAGCGGAGCCCGCGTCGCTCGAGCCGCTCGGATCGGACGCCGACCTGCGCGCCACCGTCACCGACGCCGCGGGCCGCTACGTGTTCGCCGGAATCACGGCCGGCGAGTATCTCGTCACCGGTGCGGCACGCCATCATCGCGCCGGGTCGCAGCGCGTCGATCTACCCGCGATCACGACCGACACCACGTTCGTGAACATCCACCTGCTCCCGACCGGCACGTTCTCCGGCATCGCGACGCGCGAGGACGATGCGAACCATCGCGGCTCGCTGGTGTTCGTGAGCGGCACGTCCTACATCGCCGTCACCGACGACGTCGGCGTGTGGGTGATGACCGACGTGCCGATCGGCGCGCACGAGATCATCGGCCAGCACCCGGGTTTCCTGCCCGACTCGACCGACGGGACGCTCAGCGTCGCGGGCGACTCGGTCGGTGTCGCGAGCATGCTGCTGCGGCTCAACCGCAACATCCCTCCGGTCGCGACCGCGGGATCGATCGGCACCTGTTCCGCCACAGCAGTGCAGCTCACCGCCACCGGCATCGACAACGACGGAGTGGTCGTGCTCTATCAATGGGACTTCGAGGACGACGGCGTGATCGACTACTCGAACGCCTCGACCGGCTACACGACGCACTTCTATTCGGCGGGCATCAAGCGTGCCCGGCTCACGGTGCGCGATGACGACGGCGCGATCGGAGTCGCGGTGACGAACTTCGTGATCGACGATCCCGACACATTCTATGTGTCGGCCTCGACCGGATCCCCGAGCGGCCTCGGCACGCGCGCAAGTCCGTTCAAGACGATCGCCGCCGGACTCATCGCCGCAGCGACGCCGGGGTCGTGTCCGGGCGCGCCCGTCATCATGGTTTCGAATGACACCTACCCCGAATCCGTGGTGCTCGCCGGCGGGGTGAAGATCTACGGCGGAATGAGCCCCGTGACGTGGACGCGCTCGGCCGGCGTCTACACGCTCGTGCAGGTCGGAACGCTCCCGGCGACCGCGAACGGCATCACGACCGCGACGCTGCTGAACGCGCTCGAGTTCCGCGGCTCCAATCAGATCACGCCGGGCGCGAACTCGATCGCGCTCTATTCGAGCGGCAGCAACAACAACCTCGTGTTCAACGACTGCCGCTTCCAGTCGGCCCTGGGAGGCACCGGCGCGACCGGCACTCCCGGAACGAGCGGCGGATCGGGCGGGATCGGCGCCAACGGCACTGCGGGCAGCAGTAACTCGAGCTCAGGAGGTCTGGGAGGCAACGGCGGCTCCGCCGGGACTCCGGGTGGCGTCCCCGGAGTCGGAGGCGGGCTCGGCGGTTTCGATGCCGTGGGATTCAATGGCTCGAGCACGAGCGGCTGCGCCACCGGCGGCACCGGCGGTGCGCGGTCCACGGGGTGCGGCATCGTCGCGGGCACCGGCAACAACGGCGGAGCCGGCTGCGCCGGAACGCCGGGCAACGGGGGCGTTGCGGGCAGCGGCGGCGGCACCGTGTCGGCCGGCCAGTGGGTGCCGCACTCCGGACTCCCGGGAACCGCGGGCACCGGCGGCGTCGGCGCCGCGGGCGGCGGCGGCGGCGGCGGCGGGCAGCTGAACTCGCCAATCTGCGCTGCCGACAAGGGCGGTGGCGGTGGCGGTGGTGGTGGCGGCGGTGGTGCGGGTGTGGCCGGAAGCGGCGGTCCGGGTGGCGGCGCGTCGTTCGCGGTGTTCCTGTTCAACTCCTCACCCACGTTCACCACGTGCCGGTTCACGAGCGGCAACGGCGGCAACGGCGGAACGGGCGGAGCGGGTGGCGCCGGCGGTGTCGGCGGCAACCCGGGCACGGGCGGCAACGGCGCCGGCGACAGCGGACCCGGAGGCAACGGCGGAACCGGTGGCACGGGCGGACCCGGCGGTGGCGGGGCGGGCGGAGCCGGCGGCTACAGCGTCGCGCTGGTCATGGCCGGCACGTCTGCCCCGGTCAACACGAGCCCCAACTACGTAGTTGGAATCCCGGGCAACGGCGGAGCCGGCGGATTGCGTGGCGGTGTCGGTCCCGCCGCGGCGACCGGTCCGAGCGGAAGCGCCTCGTCGACGTTGACCCCGCCGGAACCGTTCGTGGCTCAGAAGGATCCGTCGACGGTCCGATAGGTTTCGCCCCATGCAGCGAGCCGGCCACGCACTTCGCGCGACCGGCTCGTTTTCGTTGACGGGACTTTGGAGAACCGCGCGACTGCGCCCTGGATCAGGCGCCTTTGCGCGTGGCGTAGCTATCGGGGCTGGCTTGGAACGCCTTGAGCGTTTCGGCGCTCTCGAAATAATAAGGCCGTCCATCGAGCACCGTGTGCGGCGACTTCGGGCTCGGCTTGAACCGGTTGCGGCTCACGGGATCGGTGAGGCGGCTGGCGTACTTCAGCGGCCGCGCGACGAACGCGCGCAGCGCCTTCGCATCCGAGAAGAAGAACACATCGTGATTCACGTACGCGCGCGTCGCGGGCTCGATCACGGCGTCGTGGCCCTTAGCGACCGGGCACTCGAGCCTGGGCGCGAACTCCTTCACGTAGTTCTCCGGATCCTTCGAGAAGATCGCCGGGCACGCCGTGCAGCAGAACGCCACCGGCTGCCCGTTCACGTAGACCGGAGATACCGACAGGCTGAGCTTGCGCTTGGCGACCGCGCACTGATCGTTGAGTGAAACCAGCGAGTCCGTGTACTGGACCCGGGGCTTCTCGGCGTCGGACTGCGGAACGAAGGTCTGCGCCGCAGCGAGGGACGAGGAACCGGCGAGCGCGGCGAGCGCAAACGTGCAAATCCACTTCATGGGGAAGCCTCCAGAGACGGGTGGCGCGGCGTCGAGCACAACTGTACCCCGCCCCGATCCTCGAAGTTTTCGGCCTGAGTCAATTTCCGCGTTCCACGATCACGATCCGGCGCTCTTCCACCACCACGTTCGCGATGAGCAGGCCCGCGACCAGCGCCGATAGCATGAGCAGCATCCGGAACGCGCTCTCGACTCCGCCCACGACCTGCTGCTCCAGCATCAGCGCCAGGCCGCGGAAGCCGATGCTGCCCGGCACCAGCAGCAGCACGGCGGGCACCAGCGTCACCGAGGCCGGGCGGCAGCGCAGGCGCGCGTAGAGATTGCTCGTGACGCCGGCGACCAGGGCGCCCGCAAAGATGCCGAGCTCGGGTCCGAACACGCGGGCCCCGAGCCGGCCGCCGAAGAACGCGCACACGGAGGTCAGCGCGATCCAGTGCAGTTCGCGGGGCGGCGCGCGGAACAGCACCGTCAGGCTCACCGGCGCCAGCAGCAGCGCCGCCCACTCGGTCCACGGGGCAAGCGGGATCGGTTCGGCGATGTGCGGCGCGCCGAACGCGAGCTCGGCGACGCGGGCGCCCATCGCGACGCCGAACGCGATCGCGAGGAACGCGACCATGGCACCCGACAGTCGCGCGGTTCCGGCGGCGAGATGCCGTGTGGCGAGTTCGGTCATCGCGGTCGTCAGCGTGAGCCCGGGGATCAGCGCGATGATGCCGGCGAGCGTGGCGACGTACACCGAGCACGGGCCGAACGGGATCGACAGCGCCGCGGCGAGCACCGAGGCGACGAACGCGCCGAGCGGCTCGAAAACCCGGCGCGCGGAGCGGATGCGCGCGGTCGAGAAGGCGAGCGCGCCGACCACCAGTCCGATCACCGCGGCGAGTGCAACTTCACGCGCTCCGCCGCCGAGGAACCTCGCGACCGAAGCCGACGACAGCGCGGAGGCGATCACGGTCAGCGCCACGCCGTAGCGCGGAGGTGCTGCGACGATCGCTGCGAGGCGCGACGTTCCGAGCGCGGGATCCAGCGTGCCCGCGAGCACTTCGCGGCCGATCGCATCGACGGCCGCGAGCTTCTCGAGGTGAACGTCACCCGGTTCGACGCGGAGCAGATAGGTGTGCTGGCCATCCTGCGGACCGAACGCGGCGAAGATCGATGTCGGGGTCGTGAAGAACTGCGCCTGCAGCCCGAGGCGCACCGCGACCTCACCCATCACGTCCTCGAGCTGGTGCGAAGGATAACCGTAGGAGTGGAGCGCACGTCCCAGACGCAGCACGAACCCGATGCGGGGATCACCCGCACCGGGTTCGGATATCGTTTCGGAGCTGACGCGCCGCGCGGCCGGCTCGTCGCGCATCACCAGCGCGAGCGCACGATGTACGTGAGCACCGCTTCCTTGCCGGCCGCCACCGGAATCTTGAACTCGATCGTGTTGGCGTCCTTGCGCGTGAAGTCGTGCGACTTCTGCGTGATCTCGAAGTCGCCGCCGATCCCCTCTTCGACCACGATCTCGACGTTGGTCGGCTTGCGGTTGCGCAGCTTGATCTCGACGCCGTACTCGCGCTCGCGATCCGAGATGCGCTTGTTGTACGTCTCGCGCCGCTCGGCGACCAGATCGAACGCCGATCCGACTTCGAGCGTCATCTTCTCGTCTTCGGCCGTGTGACGCAGCGTCGTCTCTCCCGTGAACTGCAGCGCCCCCGAGGGATCGGACTCGTAGAAGCGCACGCGGCCACCGGGCAGCGGCACGCCGAGCCCCGCGGCCTTCGAGTTCACAACTTCCATCTGCGTGCGCACGCCACGCGCATCACCGCCGCGATAGAGGTAGCGCGGCTTCACCTTGACGTCGCGCGGATCGAGCATCGCGAGCGCCTGCGTCTCGCGCTCCCGCAGCGTCGCGGGACGCTGCAGCGTGTACAGGTGGTAGTCGGCGAATGCCTGCTCGGTCATCTGCGCCTTCTCCGCCATCGCCCCGTCCGCGGCCATCTGAGCGCGCACCATGTAAGGCATCGGCGGCGAGCCACCGCCTTCACGATTGGGCTCGCCCGCGACCAGTTTGAGCGTGGCGTCCACGAAATCGCGTCCGGTCGTGTTCTCGATGGTCACGTTCGTCGACCACACCGCCGCCGATTCGCCGCGGCGCACGACGACGTGCTCGGCACTCCACGACAGTCCGCCGGTCAGATACGCCAACTCCGCGTTCACGGTGCCCTTGCGCCCGCTGATCACGGCTTCGAGCGCGGGACGCAGCGTGAACCGGTCGCCGGGATTCGCGATGCGGACATCGTCGGCCGCATTGCGCGCCAGCGTGTGCAGGCTGCCGTCGTTCTCGCGCACGACGAGCCACGAGCCGTCGACCGCAGTCAGCGTGCCTTCGACCACGCGCTCGCCGCGCAGCACCACGCGCACGCGCGAGCCGCGCGCGCGCTCGAGCGCGCCGTCACCGGTCGCGACGTCGAACCGATACGCGAGCCGTTCGAGTTTCGCACCCGCGGGCACCAGGCGCACTGAAGAGAAGTCGATGCGCTCCGGCACCGGAACCAGCACCGTGTCACGGTCGTGCTGCAGTTCCAGAATGCGTTCCTCGCGCACGAAGCCGAGGTCGCGAGTGTAGACCGTCACCGCAGGGCCGCTGTGTGCGACGGCGGCTGCCAGCGCACCGATCGCCACCGCCATACCTGCCGCCGCGCGCGGTCGAACCTTCGATTGATTCCGCATGAGCCACCTCCAGAGGGTCGTGTGCAACGTTCTGCACACCATACGCCTCCGGAGCTGAGTTGTTCCATGCTCCGGCCGGGAGCCGGAAACTACGCGGCGTTGCGCGCTTCGATGGCCGGCGTCACCGCAGTGACGTTCGCCGCCTCATTCGCCGGTTCGCACGCCGCGAAACGGGTGGCACGTTCGCCGAACGTCGAGACGCGGAAGCGTCCCGTCACGAGGTGCACGATCCGTTCGATGCGTTCGAGGCGCTGCTCGAGTGTGTGGTTCATGCCGGAGTGATGGGCGAGGCGCGGATCGAGCCGGTCTTCGACCAGACCGAGCGCATCCAGCGCGCACAGCGAGCACGACAGAGACTCTCCGCGGTTCGCGAACCCGTCGATCATCGCCTTGAACCGGGAGGCCGTCGGACGCGCGAACACGGCCTGGCGCACCGGCTGGCGGCTCCACGGCGTGACCGCCGCCGGGAACTCAACCAGCGAGCCTGACGACGTCCGCGCGTGGTGCGGATCGCGCCGCAGCGTGAACGGCCACGCGCGCAGGCGTGACGCGAGCCACGCATCACGGCTGCGCACGGCCATCGCCGCGCGCGCGAACGCAAGCCACGGCGTGGGCTCCGCCGAGGCGTCGTATCGATAGCCGGTCGCGATCAGTGCATCGATCCCACGCCGGTCGAGGTCGCACTGCGGCGCGCGAAAGCCGGTCACCTGAATCCCGAGCGCGGATCGGATCGCATTGCGCGAGGCGATCATTTCATCGCGCATCTGGACCGGACTCAGGCGTGAAAACGCGGACGGCGAACTGAACGAGTGACTCGCGATCTCGTGGCCGGCGGCGGCGAGTGCGGCGAGCGGGCGTGAGAAGGCTCCGGCATCGCGCCCGAGCACGAAGAACGTCGCGCGCACTCCGGCGCGTTCGAAGATCTCCGCGAGCCGCGGCAGCCCAGTGGTGTAGACGATCGGATCGGCGCCGGCGTCGGTGTGCCCGCACGCGGCGAGGCAGAGTTCCATCGGAACGACATCGACCCCGAACGTGGCGTCGGGACGCCCGGATGCCGTCATGCGCGGCCCCCTGCCCATTTCCCGCGGCGGGAAACAGGCCGCGCGCTGGCGCGGGGACGGGTGAGGATCGGGAGCCGGAACATTCCATGGTCTCGATAAGCACGTCCCGAGCCGAAAGTTGCCGGTTTGTCGCCCGGCCCGCCCGCTTCTATTGTGGGTGCGGTTTGACTGCTTGATCCCTCCCATGGACCGCACTGGCGGCCACTCGCGCACACCTCGCGGCATCGCGGCGTGGCGCGTGGCGCGCGGAACTGGAGGCCGCCGGGCGGGCGGCCGGGATCGAACGACGGACAGACGATTGCATCGTGCACGCGACCCCCACCGGGCGTGTGCGCCATGCACGCAAGCCGGGGAGCGATGACCCTACACGCGGCAGTGATCGGTGGCGGCATTTCGGGGCTTGCGAGCGCGGCGCGCATCGCGGAGCTGGGCCACCACGTCACGCTTTTCGAAGGGGAAAGCTTCCTCGGCGGACTCGGCACGACGTTCGAATATCGCGGCGAGCATCTCGAACGGTTCTATCACTGCATCCTCCCCGCCGACGCAGCACTCCTGCGGCACATCTCGGAACTCGGTCTCGACGGGGATCTTCTGTGGCGTGAGACGAAGATGGGATTCATGTACCGCCGCCAGATCCATCCGATGAACACGCCCTGGGATCTGCTGCGCTTCCCGCCGCTCACCGTGATCGAACGGCTGCGCATGGGGCTGATCGGACTGCGCGCTCGCACCGGCGGCATGGATCCGGCGCTCGACGCGATCACGGCCGCCGACTGGCTCAAGGGCATGGCCGGCGAACGCGCATTCGAAATCCTGTGGCGTCCGCTGCTCGCGGCGAAGATCGGCGATCCCTACACCTCGCTGCCCGCGCTGTGGCTGTCGAGCCGCATGCATCGCGAGAAGAGCACCGGACCCGAGCGCAAGGGCTGTCTGCGCCGCGGCTACCGCTCACTGATCGATGCGTTCGAGCAGCGTCTCACGGAACGCGGCACCCGGCTGCGGCTCTCGACCCGGGTGGACTCCATCGGGCGCACCGACGACGGCATGACGCTCCAGATCCGTGGCGGCGAATCCGAACGCTTCGACTACGTGGTCGCGACCTCGCCGCTCGGCGTGTTCCAGAACATGACGCAAGGACTCGGCCTCGACGCCGCGATCGCCGGCCTGAAGCTCGACTACCAGGGTGTGGTGAGTGCCGTGTTCCTCACGCAGCAGCCGGCGACGCCGTACTACTGGATGCCGTTCGTCGACAGCGGCGTGACGGCACAGGGCGCGATCGCGATGTCGAACCTGGTGCCGCTCGAACGCTCGCACGGATTGCACGTCACCTATCTCGTGAATTATGCGCATCGCGACAGCGCGCTGTTCGCCGCCGGCGAGGACGATCTGCTCGCGCGCTACCGTTCCGATCTCGAGCAACTGTTCCCGCAGGCCGCGCGCACGATCGTGGATGCATTCCTGTTCCGCGCGCCGTATGTGGAACCGGTGTGGACGCTCAACTACACATCGCGCCGTCCGCCGCACTCGGTGATCCCGGGCCGCCTCTATCTCGCGGGGACCGCGCAGGTCTATCCGCGCGTCAATTCATGGAATTCGTGCTGCGAAGGAGTGGACGCGATGATGCCGCAGCTCATGGCGGAAACTGCGGCGCCGGTTCGCCGGGCGGCAATCGCATGATCTTCGTGATCTTCCCGGCGTGGAACGAAGAAGCCGTCATCCATCCCACACTGATGGCGCTGGTGGCCGCGATGCGCGCGGACGGCGGCGCCTACCGCGCGGTGCTGGTCGACGACGGCAGCACCGACCGCACGATCGCCGAGGCCGAGCGCGCCGTCCACGACAGCGAGGGCACGCTCACGCTCACGGTGCTGCGGCACGAGCGCAACCAGGGACTCGGCGCCGGGCTGCGCACCGGCATCTACTGGTGCCTCGACCACGCGCAGGACGACGACGTGATCGTGACGCTCGATGCCGACAACACGCATCCGCCGGCACTGATCCCGGTGCTGGTCGCGCGCGTGCGCGAGGGATTCGATCTCGCGATCGCCTCGCGCTACCGCGGGGGTTCCGAGGTCCACGGAGTGCCCGGCTATCGCCGCGCGCTGTCGGATGTCGGCAGGCTCGTGTTCCAGGGCATGTTCCCGATTCCCGGCGTGCGTGACTACACCTGCTGCTTCCGCGCCTTCCGCGTCCCGCTGCTGCGGCGCGCGCGGCTCGCCTATGGCGACGACCTCTGCACCGCGCGCGGATTCGAAGCGGTGATGGATCTGCTGATCAAGCTGCGGCCGCTCGACGTGCGCGCAACCGAAATTCCGTTCGTGCTCGACTACGGCGAGCGCGTGGGCAACAGCAAGATGAAGGTGCTGCGCACCATCCGCACCACGGTCACGCTGCTCGGGCAACGGTTCCTCGAGCGCTTCGGCCCTCACCGCCGTACTGCGGTCCGCGCGCGCATCGCGGCCGCCGAACGCGCCGCAGGAACCAGTGGGAGCGCGCAATGAAACTCGGCATCGTCGTCGGCACGCGTCCCGAGATCATCAAGATGGCGTCGGTGGTGCGCGCGTGCGAGGCGCGGCGGATTCCGTTCGTGCTGATCCACACCGGCCAGCACTACTCCTTCGAGATGGACGGCGTGTTCTTCGCCGAGCTGGGACTGCCGCGCCCGCACGTGAATCTCGAGGTCGGCTCGGGCGAAGCGGCGTGGCAGGTTGGTGTGATGGTGCAGCGCATGGCCGAAGTCCTGGCAGAGGAGCGGCCGGACGTGGTGCTGGTCGAGGGCGACACGAACTCGGTACTCGCCGGCGCCCTCGCGGCGCACAAGCTCGGCCTCGAGGTCGGGCACGTGGAGGCGGGTCTGCGTTCGTTCGATCGCACGATGCCCGAGGAGACCAACCGCATCCTCGCCGATCACCTCTCCGACTACCTGTTCGCGCCCACCACGCACTCGCGCGAGCAACTGCTTTCCGAAGGCTTTCACGCCTCGCGCATCTTCGTCACCGGCAACACGGTGGTCGACGAACTCCTGCGCCATCGCGACCGGGCGGCGCGCCCCGAGTTGTTCGAGTCGTTCGGAGTGGTTCCGGGCCGCTTCGCGCTCGCGACCGTGCACCGGCACGAGAACGTCGAGGCCGAGAGCCGCCTGCGCGGCATCTTCCGCGGCCTCGCGGAGGTCGCCCGCACGCTCGAGATGCCGGTGCTCGCCACACTCCACCCGCGCACCGCCGCGAAGTGCCAGCGCCTCGGACTCGATCCCGAAGGCGTGCGCGTGCTGCCGCCGCTCGGCTATCTCGATTTCCTCGGGCTCCATGCGCGCGCCGCCTTGGTGCTCACCGATTCGGGCGGCCTGCAGGAGGAAGCGTGCTGCCTCAAGGTGCCGTGCGTGACGTTGCGCGACAACACCGAACGCCCGGAGTCGGTCACCGCCGGAGCCAACGTGCTCGCGGGCGCGGAACCGGAGCGCATCGTCGCGGCAGCGCGCGCGATGGTGAGCCGGCCGCGCACGTGGGACAACCCGTTCGGAGACGGAACCAGCGGGCTCCAGATCGTGGACGTGCTCGGCGCCGCATTCGAGCGGCGCGCCCCGCGCGCGTGACCGCCCCATCCGCCCCGCTGCGCAGGGCGCAACCCGAGACGCCGATGACGCCGCACCCCCGCGCGCATGCGGCGCTCGCCGCGATCTCGTGGCTGGCGCTCGTGCTGTTCCTCGCGGTGGCACTGGCGCGCCTCGGTCATCCGTACGAACTCGAGTGGATCGAAGGCGGCATGCGCGACGCCGTGCGCCGGGTGCTCGCGGGACTGCCGCTGTATGGAGCGCCGGCGATCGACTACGTGCCGTTCCTTTATCCGCCGGTCTTCTTCCACGCGGCGGCGCTCGTCGCGCGCGTGACCGGCGAGGGATTCGCGGCGATGCGCGTGGTGTCGCTCGGGGCAACGCTCGTTTCGTTCGTCCTGATCGCGCGGCTCGCGAACCGCGGCGGCACCGGACGCGGTGCGGGGCTCATCGCCGCGGGGTTGTTCGCCGCGTCGTATGCGAAGAGCGGCGCGTGGTTCGACCTCGGCCGGGTCGACGCGCTGTTCCTCGCACTCACGCTCGGCGCGATCGCCGTGCTCGCCGGCGGCCGGGGCTTCGGGCGCGGCGCGGCAGCGGGTGTGCTGTTCGGCGTCGCCTATCTGACGAAGCAGCCGGCGGCGCTGATCATGCTTCCGTTCACGGTCGCGCTTGCGTTCGAGGACCGGCGCGGACTCGCGGGGCTCGGGCTCGCGTTCGTGGTGGTCGCGGGCGGCGGGCATCTCGCCCTCCAGCAGGCGAGCGGAGGCTGGTATTCCTTCTACATCCTCGAACTGCCGCGCGCCCATCGCATCGAGCCGCGCGCGGTCGCGGGATTCTGGCTCATGGACATGCTCGCGCCGTTCGCGATCGCGATCGCGTTCTCGATCGCGGCACTGCTGCCGGGCGCGAAGACCAAGGCCGGAGGCGGGCCGGAGCGTATCGCGCGCGGCGGGGCGATCACGCGCGAACGCCGGATCGACCTCGCGCTCGCCGCCGGCATGCTCGGTGCCGCGTGGGTTTCGCGCATGCACGAGGGAGGCGCCGAAAACGTGCTGATGCCGGCGCACGCAGCACTCGCGATCCTCGGCGCGCGCGGTTTCGTGCGGATCGCGGGCGCCTCGGCGACGGCATCGCCCGCCCGCGCGCGCGTGGTCCTCGTGCTCGCACTCGTCCAGTTCGCCGTCCTTGCGTACAATCCGCTGCGCTACGTGCCGTCCCGCGCCGATGCCGAAGCGGGTACGGCGCTCACCGACCGGATTCGCGCGCTTCCCGGAGACGTGTGGATTCCCGGTCACGGGTACCTCGCCACCCTCGCCGGAAAGGAATCGCACGCGCACCTCATGGCGGTGATCGACGTATTGCGCGCCGCGCCGCGCTCGCGCCCGGTGTCGCTGCAGCACGACATCGAACAGGCGTTCGTCGCGCGACGCTTCACGGCACTGGTGCTCGACGACAACCAGGCGTTCGAGCAGCACCTCGGCGGCCTCTATCGTCCCGCGGCGAGTTGGTTGGGGCCCGGCGATCGCGCCTTCTTCCCCCGATCGGGCGCGCCGCTGCGCCCGCAGACGCTGTGGCTGCCGGAGCCTCGATGAACCGGACACCCGAGACCGCCCCCGCCACCACGACCACCGGCATGCGTGCCGCGTGGGGCGCGGTGACCGCGTTCGCGCTCGCCTATCCCCTCACCTACATCGTGATCGCGCTGATGCGCGCGGGGCACCCGTTCGAACTCGAATGGATGGAGGGCTCGGTGGTCGCGCACGTTCGCCGAGTGCTCGAAGGTCAGCCGCTCTACGTCGCGCCGTCATTGCACTTCACTCCGTTCATCTACCCGCCGCTCTACTTCTATCTCGGCGCGATCGTTTCCAAGTTCGCGGGCGCCGGATTCGCGCCCCTGCGGCTGCTGTCGTTCGTCGCGTCGCTCGGCACGATCGCGTTCGTTTACATGACTCTGCGCCGGAGTTCGAGCCGGTGGCTGCCGGCCGTGCTTGGCGCGTGCCTGTTCGCGGCAAGCTATCGCGAAGGCGGCGCGTGGTTCGACCTCGCGCGCGTCGATTCGGTCTACATCGCGTTCGTCGCGGCGGGCATCCTCCTGCTCCGGCGCGATCCGCCCTGGCTCGCGGGGATCCTCGGCGGACTCGCCTTCGCGCTCGCCGCGCTCACCAAGCAGTCGGCGTTGTTCATCGCCGCACCCGCCGCGGTATTCCTGGTGTTCACCGACTGGCGCCGCGGAATCGCATTCGGCGCCACGCTCGGCGCGATCGTCGGCGGAGCGACGCTCGCACTCGATCGCGCCTCAGGCGGCTGGTACGCCTACTACGCGTTCGACCTCCCGCGCGACCATCCGATCATCGGCCAGCTGCTGCGTGGATTCTGGACCACCGATCTGCTGGGCGCCTTCGCGATCGCGTTCGCGTTCGGAGTGTTCGGCTTCTGCCGCATGTCGCGTGAGACGTGGCGCCGCGACGGTCTCGATCTGGCGCTCGTCGTGGGACTCGTGATCGCCGCGTACGTGACCAAGATCCGGGTCGGCAGCTACGACAATCTCGTGATCCCCGCGCATCTCGCCGCGAGTCTTGTATTCGGATGGGGACTCGATCGCCTGCTCGGGTTGCGCGAGTCGCTCGGCGAACGAGGCAGGGCGCTGGAGCGCTTCGCCGTCGTGCTGTGTCTGATTCAATTCTCGTTGCTGCTGTACAAGCCGTGGCTCCAGATCCCGACACCCGCCCACGCGGCCGCGGGCCGGCAGTTCGTCGAGAGCCTCCGACGCGTGCGCGGTGACGTGTGGATTCCGAGCCATCCGTATCTCGCGGAGATGGCGGGCAAGCCATCCTATGCGCACGAGCTCGCACTCACCGACGTGCTGCGACCGCGCGACACGCCGCAGCGTGACGCGCTGATGGACTCGCTGCGCACCGCGCTGCGGGGGCACGCGTTCGGCCTCGTCGTGCTCGATCACACCGGGTGGCTCAAGGAAGAGGCACAGCCCTACTACGATCACGTCGCGCAGATGTTCGGGGAGAACGAGAAGGATCTGTTCTGGCCGCTCACCGGATTCCACACGCGGCCCGATTTCGTCTGGACGCCGAAAGGCGATTCGACGGCGTTGCGGTGACGACCGGTGACCGGTTCGCGGGCCTCGTGATCGCGTGGCCCGCGAACGGGAGCGTCCCGGCCGCCGCGGCGGCCAGGCTTCAGCCCTGCGAAACCCGCAGACTCTCCTGCGCGCGTTTCAGCTTCTCGAGTGTCTCCTCGAGCTGGGCCAGGCGCAGCTTTTCCTTCTCCACCACGTCGGGGCGCGCCTTGTTGAGGAAGTCCTGATTGCGCAGCTTGCGCTTCACCCCTTCGAGCTCGTCGAGCAGCTTGCTCGCATCGCGCGTGAGGCGCTCGCGTTCTTCGCCGAGATCGACCAGCCCTTCGAGCGGCAGGAACACCTCCGCCCCCTGCACCACGCTCGACGCCGCGACCTGCGGACGGCCACCGTCGCGCGAGACGGTCAGCGTCTCGATGCGGGCCAGTGGCCGCAACTGCGGTGCGAGCCGCTCGACCAGATCGAGCTGCTCGGGCGTTCCGCGCACCACGACCGACACCTTGCGCCCCGGCTGGAGCCCGGCCTCGACGCGCATGTTGCGCACGCTCACGACGATCTCCTGTAAGAACACGATGTCGCGCTCGACGCCGGCATCGAACCAGCTCTTCTTCGACTTCGGCCACGACGCGGTCGCGAGACAGTCTCCATCGTGCGGCAGCGCCTGCCACAGTTCCTCGGTCACGTACGGCATGAACGGATGCAGCAGGCGCAGGATGCCGTCGAACACCTTCCACGCGACCCAGCGCGCGGTGCGGCGATCTGTGGGATCGGCATCTTCCGCCCAGCGCGGCTTCGCCATCTCGAGATACCAGTCGCAGTAGTCGTTCCACGCGAAGTGGTAGATCGCGTTCGCGGCCTCGTTGAACCGGTAGGTCTTGAGATTGCGCGTGACGTCCTTCACCGCGTTCGCGTAACGCGAGAGGATCCAGCGATCGGCAAGTGAAAGATCGAGCTGCGATTCTTTGACGGCTCCGAGATCCTCGTCTCCGATCCGCATCTGCACCAGCTTCGCGGCGTTCCACATCTTGTTCGCGAAGAACTTGCCGGTCTCGATCCGCTTCTCGTCGAACAGCAGGTCCTGACCCGCGGGCGTCAGGTAGATCATCGTGAAGCGCACCGCGTCGGCGCCGAACCGGTCGATCATCGCGAGCGGATCGGGCGAGTTGCCGAGCGACTTGGACATCTTGCGGCCCTGCGCGTCGCGCACGATGCTCGTGAAGTAGACGTGCGGGAACGGCGCCTCGCCCGTGAACTCGTAACCCGCCATGATCATCCGCGCGACCCAGAAGAAGATGATGTCGCTGCCGGTGACCATCAGACTGTTCGGATAGAACCGCTCGAGGTCGCGGGTCTTCTCGGGCCAGCCGAGCGTGGCGAACGGCCACAGCCACGACGAGAACCACGTGTCGAGCACGTCGTCGTCCTGGCGCCAGCCTTCGCCTTCCGGCGATTCGATCGACACCACCATTTCGTCGCCGCGATACCACACCGGGATCCGGTGTCCCCACCACAGCTGGCGCGAGATGCACCAGTCGTGAATGTTCTCGAGCCAGTGGAGGTACACCTTCTTCCAGCGCGACGGGAAGAACTTGATGCGGCCCTTCTTCGCGGCCTCGATCGCGGGTGCCGCGAGCGGCACCATCTTCACGAACCACTGCCACGATAGATACGGCTCGATCACGGTGTCGCAACGTGAGCAATGGCCGATGGATAGCGTGTGCGGTTCGACCTTTTCGAGATATCCGGCGTCCTGCAGTGCCGCGACGATCCGCTTGCGCGCCTCGAACCGGTCGAGGCCGCGGAAGTCACCGGCGTTCTCGTTCATCACGCCCGACTCGTCCATGATCACGAGCTCGGCGAGGCCATGGCGCTTGCCGGTCTGGAAGTCGTTGGGATCGTGCGCCGGCGTGATCTTGACCGCGCCGGTGCCGAACTTGGGATCCACCATCGCGTCGGCGATGATCGGAATCTCGCGCCGCACGAGCGGCAGCACCGCCGTCTTTCCGACCAGCTTGGCGTAACGGGTGTCCTTCGGGCTCACCGCGACGCCCGTGTCGCCGAGCATCGTCTCGGGCCGCGTGGTCGCGACCGTCACGAACTTCTCGGTGCCCGAGATCGGATAGCGGATGTGCCACAGGCTGCCCTGGGTTTCCACGTGATCGACTTCTTCATCGGACAGCGCCGTGCGGCAGCGCGGACACCAGTTGACGATGTAGCGCCCGCGATAGACCAGGCCCTTCTCGAACAGCGCGCGGAACACATGGAGCACCGCGTGCGAATAGCCGGGATCGAGCGTGAAGCGCTCGCGCGTCCAGTCGGGCGTGGTGCCGAGCCGGCGCTCCTGGCGGAAGATCAACCCGCCGAACTCTTCCTTCCACTTCCAGACCTCGGCGAGGAACTCCTCGCGGCCGAGATCGTGTCGTGAGCGGCCGTCGGCGCGCAACTTCTTCTCGACCACGTTCTGCGTGGCGATGCCGGCGTGATCCATGCCCGGGATGTAGAGCGTCTCGCGGCCTTCCATGCGCTGCCAGCGCACGATCAGGTCGCGGATCGACTCCCCGAGCAGATGTCCCATCGTGAGCGATCCGGTGATGTTGGGCGGCGGGATCGCGATCACGAAGCGGCCGCGGCCGGCGGTTGCGCCTTCGGCGTCACCGCGCGGCTGGAACATGCCGCGCTCCTCCCAGTACGCATACCACCGGGACTCGACGCGCGCGGGATCGTAGGGATGTTGAAGCGCCTCGGGGTTGCCGGGACGCATATTGTCCTCCGGGATCGGGGAGCCTCGCGTTGAATATCGCCCGCAGTGGGCAACGAGCGCCGGACCCTATCACACGCATCCATCTGCAGGCAGGTGCGCCGCCGACTTCGCTGGCGGACCAGTGGGACTCCGGGATAGCATGCCCCACAATGCGAAATCCCCGTGGCTCCGCTCGCTCACTCGCCCTCGTGTTCATGTTGCTCGCGTGCCTGCCGTGCGGCACGGCGCGCGCGACGCCCTACGACTATCTGAGCGTTGGCGATCCGCTCGAGATCGAGATTCGCACGCTCGACCTGCTCGATCCCCGGCCCCTGAACGGGCGCATCGTGCTCCCCCACGTCAACACCCGGCCCTACCAGTTCATCGATCTCATGGGCACCGGAGCACCGCCGTCCGATCTCCCGCCGTCGTACCGGATCTCGTCGGTGCGCCTCGAGCGGGCGTTCGGACGCGACGCGGCCTCGTGGTTCACCGCGCACCCGGAGCAACGCTCGACGCCCAGGCTCTATCAGAAGTCCGAGGACGATCAGCACTTCGAGATCTCGAGCGGACTCGCCGGGCGCGCGCAGATCGACAAGCACGGCTCGCGGGTCGTGACCGGCTCGGGGCTCGAGTCGCGGGTGGCGATCGGACTCGACCACTGGCTCGCCTACACCCGCTTCGTGGTCGGGCGCTTCGACAGCGCGCGCGCGTTCTCCGATCCTATCGTTCCCAACAGCGACCTGATCGTGCTGACCGAGGAAACGTATCTCGCTTACACCGGCGATCAGCAGCGCTGGGCGATGCAGTTCGGCCAGAACCGATGGCACTGGGGACCGGGCGAAGAAGGCTCGCTCGTGTTGTCGCGCTCCGCCCCTTCGATGACCGGCCTCTCGATGCGCGCCCACATGGACGCGCTCAAGCTCGACATGATCTCGTTGTCCGCCACGCTCGAGCAGGCGGGCAAAGAACAGCTCGCCGCACACCGCATCGAATGGCAGCCGCATCCGCGGCTGCGCGTCGCTGTCACCGAGGCCGCGCGTTACGAGTGGCCCGGATGGCAGCCGCTCTACCTGCTGGGAGCGATTCCCTACGTGCTCGTGCAGCGACTCCACCTCCAGAACGAGCCCGACTCGCTGGTCGCCCACCGCAACAACATCCTCACCGCGTTCGATGCGAGCTGGCGGATCGCGAACGGGACGCGCGTGTACGGCGAAGTGCTGATCGACGACCTGCACGCGCGCAGCGGCAAGAACGCGAACAAGTACGCGTTTCAGCTCGGATACGACGGCGTCGGTGACTTCGGCAACGGGCGGCTCACGTGGGGCGGCGAATACACGCGCGTCACGCGCTTCGTCTACACGTCGTTCTTCGGCCGCGATTACGTGACGCAGGGCCAGCCGCTCGGGTTTCCGGTGTCGCCGGACGCGCGCCGCATCCGGCTGCGCGGTGCGTGGGATCCGAACCCGGACTGGCAGTTCAATGCGCGCGTGACGCGTTCCGACAAGGGCGAGAACGATCTCGACGAGCCGTTCATCCCGCGCTCTCCGCGCGTGAACTCCGCGGCGTTCGAGGGCAATCTCGAGACCACTCGCGAGATCGAGCTCGGCATGCGCTGGTGGCCCGCGAGCGGCGTCGACGTTCAGGTGAGCGGCGGCTACCGCTGGATCAATCAGCCGGACCACATCGCGGGCAAGAAGACCGACACGCCGATCATCGCGATGCTCGTGCGCCTGATGCGGTAGAACCGCCTAGCGGCGGACCGAAGCTCCGCGCACCCATTCCACGGTTCGCCGCAGTCCCTCGTCCAGTTCGACCTGCGGACGCCAGCCCAGCAGACGGCCCGCGCGCGTCGCGTCGAGATAGATGCGCTGGATCTCGCCCGGCCGCTCCGGCTCCCGGATCGGCTCGATCTGCGTGCCGAGAATGCGATTGAGCGCGCGCACCAGATCGTCGACTGAGGTCGGAATGCCGGTGCCGAGGTTCAGAATCTCCCCTCCCGCCTGCGACAGCGCGCGCACGTTCGCTTCCACCACGTCATCGACGTAGAGGTAGTCGCGCACCTGGTCGCCGGTCCCGAACACGCGCGGACGCTCACCGGCCAGCATCAGCCCGATGAAGATCGCGTTCACGCCGGCTTCTCCGTGCGGACTCTGCCGCGGGCCGTAGACGTTGGGATAGCGCAGTACCGTCCAGTCGAGCCCGTGGAGCTGCTTCCACAGGTACAGGTAGTGCTCGACCGCATGCTTGCTGGCGCCGTAAGGCGCTTCCGGGTTCACCGGATGCTCCTCGGTCGCCGGCAGGATGCGGCCCTCGCCGTAGAGCGCGCCGCCGGTCGACGCGTAGATCAGCTTGCGCACGCCATGGCGCGTGCAGCTCTGGAGCAGCGCGAGCGAGCCGAGGATGTTGGTGCGTGCATCCCGCACGGGATCGGCGACCGAGCGGCGCACGTCGATCTGCGCGGCGTGATGGCTCACGATCTCGGGACGGAACTCGGCGACGCAGCGTTCGGTGGCGCCGGCATCGTCGAGATCGGATTCGTAGAAGCGCGCCGCGGCGGGAACCTGATCACGACGGCCGCTCGAAAGATCATCGAGGATCGCGACTTCGTGGCCCTCGGCCAGCAACCGGTCCGCGAGGTTCGACCCGATGAATCCCGCTCCCCCGGTTACCAGTATCCGCACCTGACCTCCGTCGTGATGAAACCCGGAGTGAATCTAGCGTGAACGCGTCGTCCGCGGCCAGCGGCAACGGGTTCGGCAAGGGCGCGTCACGGCCCCGTCGAGGGAACGAACGTGATCACAGGGTGGGGCGACGGGGTCGACGTCCCGACGTTCGAGACTCAGGCCGCGCGGCGTCGCGTCGCGGGCCGTTCGCCACCGAGTCGAGCCGCGAGTGCGGCCGCGCCGTGGCGATGCGCGACCTCGATGCCGCGCGCGCACGCGGCTTCGACCGCGCGCTCCCGCTCGAGCGCGTCGCTCATCATGACGCGGGCTGGCAGCTTTGCCGCGGTCCACGGCAGCGGCAGCGCGCCGCGATCCGTGAGCCATGCCTGGATGGGCACAGCGAGGGGTCCGAGCACCACGAGCGGCACGTTGCGCGCGAGCGCACGCAGCACGAGGCTCGCCGCGAGCGGCCCTGCGGGCGCCAGCGCCACGGCCGCGGCGCCGCCGAGCCATGTCAGCTCCGCGTCGGCGGTGGCGGGTCCGGCGAAGTGCACGCGGGTGCCGATGCCGAGTACGCGAGCGTGCGCGAGGAATTCCTCCTGCACATCCGCGAGCACGACGAGGTCGACGCGATCCCAGCGCGCGTCGAGTTCGGCGAATCCCTGGAGCAGCACGCGGCCGGCGTCCCCGCCGAGCGGTGCCGGAACGACGAGGTAGCGTCCGTCCCACAGCGGCAGTTTGGAATGCGGACGTTCGAGCGCGTCGTGCGCGGCCCAGTCGAGCGCTTCCGCTCCCGGGACGCGATGCGGGGTATCCGCGGCGCTCGAGGCGTCCTTCAGCATCGCGACCGACGGACGACCGGCAGGCCACAGCGACCAGCGGCGCGGAGCGGCTCCGATTCCCGTCGGCCACCACCACACCGTGTTCGCACTCACCTCGCGCGCCAGCGCGCCGCCTGAAGCGGCGCACGAGGCGATCACCACGACGTCGGGACGCACCTGCGCCATGCGATCGGCCACAGCGCTCCGCGCGGCGGCCGCGGCATGCGCTTCGAGTGCTCCGAACCCGGTCGGCACCGCGCAGGTGGTCACGGTTCCGAGCGCCGACAGCGCGCGCGCACGCACCGCGATGTCGGCGGGATAGGCGCCCGGCGCATCGAGCGAGTCGATCAGCAGCACGCGCGGCCCGGATGCCGCGGGAGCGGAAACGGCGTTCGGCGGCACCGGCTGCGGGCCGGTTGCGGCGCCGCGCATGCGATCCCGCGGAGCGCTCAGGAGCGCCCCACCAGATCGCTCGACGGGCTCACGACCGGGAGCGAGAAGTAGAACGTGCTGCCTTCGCCGGGCGTGCTCTCGACCCAGATCCTGCCGCCGTGCTGTTCGACGATGCCCTTGCAGATCACGAGCCCGAGGCCGGCCCCGCCGGCCCTGCGAGTCGAGGTCGAGTCGATCTGCGAGAACTTTCGGAACAGCTTCGCGAGATTCTGCGGCGCGATGCCTTCACCCTGGTCGTGGACCGAGACCTGGATCTCGTCGCCGACCTGTTCGGTCGCGATCTCGATGATGCCGCCGGGCGGTGAGAACTTGATCGCGTTCGACAGGAGGTTCGTGAGCACCTGCGTGATGCGTCCCGCGTCGAGTGGAATGTCCGGAATCGGCTCCGAGTGCCGCAGTTCGAGCTGCACCTTGTGCTCCTCGACCAGCGTGCGCATGCCGCTTGCAACCTGCTCGATCACGGGTTCGAGCGCCTGGGGCTCGAGGTTCAACCGCAGCGAAGCGGATTCGAGCTTTGAGAAATCGAGAATGTCGTTGATCAACACCAGCAGCCGCTCGGTGTTCGCGTTCGCGATAGCGAGCAGCTTGCCCTGCTGGCCGGTGTTGTCGAAGTAGCGGTCGTCGGAGAGCAGCTCGACCGCGCCCTTGATCGACGTGAGCGGCGTGCGGATCTCGTGCGACACGACCGCGACGAACTCCGACTTGAGCCGGTCGAGGCTCTTCGTGTGCTCGAACAGCTGCGAGTTGCGGACCGCGATCGCGGTCTGCGACGCGAACAATTCGAGGAAACTCTCGTCATCGTCGCTGAAGCCGCGCGGAGCATCGAACACCACCAGCGCCCCGATCACTTCGACGTCGGCGACCATCGGTGCGGCGAGCAGCGAACGAAACTCGAGGCCGTCGATGCCGGACACCGTCTCGGAGTCCGCATCCGCGGGCACGTTGCGCCGGACGGTGTGGCGCTCGGCGACGGCGGGCGTGATCACGCTGTCGCGTCCGAGCCAGTGCACCTGCCCCTCCTCGAGCTCCGGGAGATCGAGCCCGTGCGCGGCGGCGGCATAGCAGTCGTCCTGCTCAGGCTGCTTGAGGAACACGACCGCCATGGCCGCACCGCACAGCTCTGCACTCTTCTCGCAGATCATCCCGAGGCGCGGGGCGAGTTCGAGGTTGGCACTCACCTCCATGCCGACGTCGTAGAGGCGCTTGAGCTGGGCGGTGGCGTTCGCGACGCGCTCGCGCAACTCGTGCTCGTGGCACTGGAGGATCTCGTTCTTCTGGCGCAGCTCTTCCACCAGCCGCCGGTTGATCGACTTGAGCCGCCGGTTCGCAAGGCCGCGCTCGACGATCTGATGCATTTCGTCGAGATCGAACGGCTTGGTGATGTAGTCGTAGGCGCCCTGCCGCAGCGCATCGATCGCGGTCGCCGCCGAGGCGTGACCGGTGACCACGATGACCGCGGTCTCGGGATCGTGGCGCTTGGCGATCCGCATCACCTCGAGTCCCGAGATTCCGGGCAGGTTGATGTCGGTGAGGATGATGTCGGGATGCAGCGTGGGAATTAGACGCTGCGCCTCTTCGCCGGACGCGGCCACGGTGATCTCGTGACCGAGGTCGGTGAGGAACTCCTGGAAGATCTCGGCTACCGATGGCTCGTCGTCGACGACCAGAATCCGGGCGGGACGATCGTCCGGATCGGCGACGGAAGGCCCCGGCAGCGCGGCATCGAGATCGGGGGCGGCCATGATCAATGCACCGCGGACGGCGTGGCGATCATGACGCGGCGGCGTCCGCCCTTCTTCGCGAGCGTCACGGCCTTCTCTGCGGCTTCGAGCAGTTCGACGTTCTCGACGCCGTCCGGCGGACACGCCGCCACGCCGGCGCTCGCGCTGATGCGGCCGACGCGGGCGAAGCGGTGTTCCTCGAGCGCGCGCCGCACACGTTCCGCGCAGCGCAGCGCCGAATCGCGATCGGTCTCGGGCAGCAGCAGTCCGAACGAGTCCCCTTCCATGCGCGCGACGATGTCCGACTCGCGCAGCACGAGCTTGAGCACCAGCGCGGTCTCGGCCAGCACCGCGTCACCGGCCGGCCGGCCGTAACGGGTGTTGATCTCGGCGAGCCGGTCCACATCGAGCACGATCACCGACACCGGCACCGCGTGTCGGCGCGCGCGCGACAACTCCTCGGCGAGCCGGCTCTGGAACGCGCGCGAGTCCGGCAGTCCGGTGAGCGCATCGCGTCCCGGAAGATTGCGCAGCCGCTGCAACTCGAGCCGGGTTCCGATCGCCGCACCGATCGCGCCGGCCGCGGTGCGGATCAGTCCGAGCTGCGCAGGGCGCCAGCTCTTGCCCGGCGAAGCGAGCAGGTCCAGGGTTCCGACGCGCTCGTCTCCGCGGAACAGCGGAACCGACATGCAGTCGCGCAGGTCGCCGGCACGCGTCTGCCACGCTCCGCGCGCGCTCCACGGCTGGATCTCACCCGAGGGGCCGAGCACGTGCAGCGACACGGCGTCGCATTCGAACGCCTGCTTCATCATGTCGAGCGCCCGGTTCATCGAGCGCGGCTCGGAGGCGGCCGCCAGCAGCGATTCGCACGCGGCCCACAGAAAGCGCGAGGCGCGGCGGCGGTCGCTCGAATTCGCATTGGCGGCGTCCCCGCGCCGCGACGTCGCGACCACCGGTTCGGCCGGAGCGAGCGGCTCGGCCTGCGCGGTCCGCTTCACGGCCGACGCGGCGAGCGCGGTCTTCTTCACGTGCGGCTCACGCGGCGCGCGTCGCGTCGGGGCCGACGATACGGCTGCGAATTTCGCGGAGCTGCTGCGCGGCTTTTTCGATGCGTTCCGATTCACGGATGATCACCTCCAGGCGATCGCGCACCCGCGGGTCGCCACCGGCGGGCCCGAGGAGCAGGAGCTGTGCGTGGCCGCGTACGCCGACCAGCGCGTTATTGATCTCGTGATGGACATCGAGCATGCGCGCGACTTCCTGCTGCCACGCATCCTGCTCACGCCACCACGTCTCGACCGATTCTCGCAGCGTCTCGGCGCTCGCCATGGCGCCGGCCGCCACCATCTCCTCGGCACACTGGAGCATCCTCGTACGGAACTCCGCCGCGGACGGAGCGCCCGCGCCGGACTCGTGCTCTGCCGCCATCACGCGGCCATCTCTCCATGGATCGACCGGTTCAGACGCAGCCGCAGCCGCGCCATCGCGCGGCTGTGCACCTGCGAAACCCGCGACTCCGAGATGCCGAGCGCGCGGCCGATTTCGTTCAGCGTCATGTGTTCGTAGTAGTAGAGCGCGACCACGAGGCGTTCCTGCTCCGGAAGATGATCGAGCGTGCGGAGGATCACGACCCGCGACTGCTCTTCCTCGAGGCGCGCTTCGACGTCGAGCGCTCCCGGGTCCGGAAGGTGGTCGCCGAGCGTCGACGGCTCCTGGTCCTCGCCCGAACGGCTCTCGTCCAACGACACCAGCACCGCGCCGCGAACATGGTCGAGCAGGCGGTAGAAGTCGCCGGTCGACATCTTCATCTCGCGCGCGACTTCCTCTTCGGACGCCGCGCGGCCCAGCTTCTGGTCGAGCTTGCGCGTGATGCCGTCGAGGTTGCGCGCCTTGCGCCGCATGGAGCGCGACACCCAATCGAGCGAGCGCAGCTGGTCGAGCACCGCGCCCTTGATACGCCACACCGCGTAGGTTTCGAACTTCACGCCCTTGCCCGAGTCGAACTTCGCATGCGCATCGAGCAGGCCGAGCACGCCGGCCGAGTACAGGTCCTCGTGATCCACGTTCTTCGGCAGCGTCGCGGCGACGCGCTCGACGACGTGGCGCACGAGCGGCGCGAAACGGCGCACCAGTTCGTCCTTCGTGTACGTGATCGCCTTCGGCGCAGGCGCCGGAGCGGGCGTCGTGCGGCGGGTGATCCGAAGCGGCGGGGTGCGACGGACGGGCGCGGCGGTGGCGGTACGCGGCATGCGGGGCTCCTTGTTCAGGCTTCGAGACGCTGCGGGGCGTGCGGGGTGCGGACCTTGGGATCGGGATCGGGGGCTGACCACAGCCGTCCTGCCAGACCGCGATACGCCGCGGCGGCCGGAGACTGGGGAAAGGCGGTGACGACAGGTTCCTGACGGCGCACGGCCCGCGACACGGCGGGATCGAACGGCACCGAGCCGAGGTACTCGACTTCCTGCTGCAGGAAGCGGCGCGCGACGAGCCGGATGCGGTGCGCAGTCTCGTCGGCCTCATCCTCGGGGCTCGTCATGCTGACGACGAGGTGCGGCGGGCGCATGCGGCCCTGCTGATGCAGAAGCTTGATGAGCGCGTAGGCATCCGAGAACGCCGGCAGCTCGGGAGTGGTCACGACGATCACTTCGTGCGCCGCGTGGCACAGCGACGTCACGGTGTTGGAGACGCCGGAGGCGAGATCCAGCAGCACGAGATCGACGTCACCTTCGAGCTGGCTGAGCGCGCGCAGCAGGAACTCGCGGCGGTAGTCGTCGAGTTCGGCGAGATCGGGAACGCCGGAGGATGCCGGCACCAGCTTCACGTTCTTCGCCGCCTGAAGCACGATGTCTTCGGGCTGCTTCTCGCCCGACAGGACGTGCTGCAGATCCCACCGCGGATGCACGCCGAGCAGAAGGTCGAGGTTCGCCTGCGCGAAATCCGCATCGACCAGCAGCACGCGCGCGCCCGATTCTCCGAGCGCCACCGCGAGATTCGCGGCGAGGTTGCTCTTGCCGACGCCGCCCTTGCCGCTCGCGACCGCGATCATCGGCACGTGCGAACGCTGCCACTGCGCGGGATGCGTGATGCGGTCGAGCTCGGACGGAGTGCCCTTGTGGCCCACGAGCTTGAGCGCGCCCCGCGCCTCGGCGGCCGGGCGCGAAGTCTTGTCGTCGCGACGGCTCACGCGGCCCGCCCGATTGAGTCGATGCCGGAGTTGCCCGCCGTGCCCGTCACACCCATGCCGTCGAGCGCGCGGACGAATTCCCAGAACCGGCGCTGCTGATGGCAGCGCGCGAGCGGCACTTCGAATCCGAGGCGGTCGAGCCGCGCCTGCTCCTGGTTCAGCGACGCGAGCGCGGCTTCGATCTGCCACTGCCGTTCGGACGCCGAGCGCGAAATCTCGCGCGCGGGATCGGCCGACGGCGTGAGCCACACGTTGCGGTCCGCGCTCATGACGCCTTCCGCAGACGCGAAACGTGTTCGCGAACGAGCGTCGCGGCCGCGCGCCAGCGATTGCGGTTGGTGCGGTCCATCGAACGGCGCAGGTCGGAGATCAGCGAGCGATAGGAGCGTTCGAACTGCCCGACCGTCACGCCGAGCGTGATGGCGGCCTCGGCCGAAGACAGGCGTTCGACCAGCATCAGTGCGAGCATCGTTCGCTGCGGCTCGGTGCAGCGGCCGAGCGCCGCCGCGAGCAGCTGACGGGCCGGCGTTTCGATCAGGGTCAGTTTCGGGGCACCGGCAACGGTACGGCGGCGGGGCTGGGCCTTCATGAGGTGGCTCCACGAGACTTGCGCGTCTTGCGGCGCGGCGCTCCGGTGAGGGCGCGCTGTACCGACTGACGCAGTTGATCGATCAGGAACGGCTTCGCAAAAAAGTCGACGATTCCCGCGCGCTCGAGTGCGCCCGCCTCGTCAGGGGCGGAATAGGCGGTGACCAGGATCACCGGCTGCGCGTGCGGGCCACGCTGCAATTTGCGCGCGAGCTCGATCCCGCTCATTCCGGGCAGACGCAGATCCGAGATCACGAGGTCACTCTTTCCCTGCTGGAGCCACAGCCACGCGTCCTCGCCGGTGCGGAACGTGTCGATCGTGAAGCCGTCGTCCGACAGGCCCTCCGATAGCGCCCAGGAGGTCGAGGGCTCGTCTTCAACGATCAGAATGTGTGGCATGCGGGCTCCTTGGGAGGTGAACGACGAGGAACCCAGGTTGCAGTCTGCGTGCCAGTGAGTGCGACGGCGCAACGCCGCGGGCGCGACGGCGCGGGCACGAATCCGCGCGACCTCGTGTGAACCGGTGCGCGGCAGGGGCATGGCGTTGATTCTGCGTCAGTTGGGTGCGCGCGCGGGGTGGAGCAGCGCGCCCGCGATGGCGGCCGGAAGGTGGGATTTCGCTCCGGCGGACGTGCAAACCGAAGTGGGGCGGGTGCATATCGCCCGCCCAACCTCGTTGCGGCCGCGGTGGCACCCGGAGGGTTTCTGGTCGGCCATCCGGGCGATGGCGGCGTGCGGATCCGGCCGGGACCACTCTGCATCATCGGCCCCGCCGCCGGTGACGGCGGGGCGCGCTTCGCCGCGGCGCTACTTCGTGTCGTCGGCCTCGCCGTCGTCGTCCGCGATGTCGTCGATCGCGAACTCCTTGAGCTTGGTTCGAAGCGTCTGGCGGGAGATTCCGAGGCGGCCCGCCGCACGCGTCTTGTTGCCATCGCACACGTCGAGCGCGTGACGGATCGCCATCATCTCGATCTCGGCGAGCGGCACGACCTCACCCGGCGGGAACGGATTCACGCCGGAACCGCCACCCGAGCGCGCGGCGGAACCGAGCATCTCGGCCGGCAGATGGTCTGGCAAAATCTCCTGATCCGCTTCGAGCAGCACGATGCGCTCGATCACGTTCTTCAACTCGCGCACGTTGCCCGGCCACGCGTAGGACATCATGAGCCCGAGGGCCGCAGGATGCAGATGTGCCGCGGGACGGCCGAGCTCGCCGCAGAAGCGCGCGATGAAGTGTTCCGCCAGGAGCGGAATGTCCTCGGTGCGCGCGCGCAGCGGCGGCATCTCGATCGGCACCACGTTGAGACGGAAGTAGAGGTCTTCGCGGAAGCGCCCCTCGGCGACCAGCTTCGGCAGGTCGCGGTGCGTGGCCGCGACCACGCGGACGTCGGCGGTCACGTCGTCGCTGCCGCCGACGCGGCGGAACGTGTGCGACTCGAGCACGCGCAGCAGCTTGGCCTGGAGCTGGCTCGCCATCTCCCCGATCTCGTCGAGGAACAGCGTGCCCCCGTCGGCCATCTCAACCAGACCCTTCTTGAAGCGCTTGGCGTCGGTGAACGCGCCCTTCTCGTGACCGTAGAGTTCGCTCTCCAACAGTTGCTCGGGAATCGCGCTGCAGTTGACCTCGATCAGCGGACCGCCCGCGCGCACGCTGTGTTCGTGGAGATGGCGCGCCATCAGTTCCTTGCCCACGCCGGTCTCGCCGCGGATCAGCACCGTCGCGGTTCCGCTCTTGGCCGCCTTCTCGAGACGCTGGAGCACCTTCTTGAGCGCAGCACTCTCGCCGATCAACGTGGTCTGACCCTGGGTGCCCGCGCGCCAGTGCTCGACCTCGCGCTGCAGCCGCGCGCGTTCGAGCGCGCGGTGCACGATCACGCCGAGATGATCGAGGTTGGGCGGCTTGAGCATGAAGTCATAGGCGCCGAGCTGGGTCGCCTTCACCGCGTGCTCCACCGTGCCGTGGCCGGTGAGCATGATCACCGGCAGGCCGGGATCCTCCTCGCGCAGCCGCTTCAGCACGTCGAGGCCATCGTCCTCGCCGAGCTTCAGGTCGAGCAGCACCACGTCGACCGCGTGCTCGCGCACCTTCTCCAGCGCCTCGGCGCCGGTCGACGCCTCGAGCGCATGGAACGCGAGGTCGCGCGCCCACTCTCCGATGCTGAAACGCAGGGACCGCTCGTCGTCAACGACGAGCAGCGTGTGCTGGGTCCGGGTTCCGGGAGGACTCGCGTCTCTCGCCATGGCGTTTCTCCACGGGGAAGCTCAGGAGCACGGTGGTGCCGCGCCCTTCGCGGCTCGCCACCTCGATGGCGCTGCCGTGCTCCTGCATGATGGTCTGGCAGATCGAAAGACCGAGCCCCGTACCGCCGGGCCGGGTCGTGAAGAACGGATCGAACATCTTGGACAGCGCATGACGGGGAATGCCGACTCCGGTGTCGATCACGCGCACCTGCTGATAGTGAATCCAACCGGCCGCGGCCGGCGCTTTGCGCGGCTCGCCGTTGGAACGCCGCGACGGATCGTCCGCGCGCCGTCCGGGCCCGCGCGGCGGGCGGCGGCGGCGTACCTGCCGGATCTCGTAGCGCAGCGTGCCACCGGCCGGCATCGCCTGGATCGCATTCAGCGTCACGTTGAGCACCACCTGTGTGACGAGATCGTTGTCGAGCCAGATCGGACCGAGCCGCGATCCGACCACGCACTCGACCTGAATTCCCTGCGCGGTGACCGCTTCCGTGGTCAGCTCGCGCACGCGCGCCACGCACGCCGGAAGATCGCCCGGCTTCAGTTCCGGCGTGCGCGGCCGCGCCTACAGCAGCAGATTCGTGACGATGCGATCGAGTCGTCCGACTTCATCGAGGATCACCTGCACGAACCGCGCGCGATCGTCGCGCGGTTCGAAGCGGCGCAACAGCACCTGAGCGCTGGTGCCGATGCCCGCGAGCGGATTGCGGATCTCGTGCGCCACGCCGGCCGAGAGCTGGCCGAGTGTGGCGAGGCGCTCGTTGCGCCGCAGCTCATGCTGCATGCGGCGCATCTGCGTGAGATCGCGCAGCATGATCACGACCCATGCAGGTTTTCCGAAGCGCACGCTGCGCAACACCACCGGGATCTCGGCGCCGTCGGCGTTCACGAGCACGGTGTCGCGCTCGAGTTGCGCGGCCTTGAACGCGTCGGCGACCGGATCGTCGCCCGCGACCACGGTGCGCAGCAGCGTGGAACCCGGCTTGCCGCGCACCGCGGGCGCGCGCACCGACAGCAGCCGCTCACCCGCAGGATTGAGTGTGTGCACGCGGCGCTTCGGATCGAGCACGAGGATTCCGGCGTCCGAGTCACGGGCGACGGCGCGCAGCAGCGCCTCGTAGTCGATGCGGGTGCGGCCGGCGGCGGAGGGCGCGCTCACGAGCGGCATGGGGTCACCATAGGAGTGCCGCAGTATCGCAAACCCGGCGCATATGCGAAAGCCCGCCCCGAAGGGCGGGCCTGCACACACGCACGACTCAGGCGTCAGTGCTGGAGCAATTCGTTCAACACCTGGCTGAGCAGTTGCTCGCGCACTTCGTCGCGGTCGTAGTAGCCATCCGCAATACGCGTCTGCGCGGTGACGACCTTGGACCAGCGAACGCGCTCCGGCGCGCCGGAGCTACTTGGTTTCGTTCGGATCACGCGCAGGGCCGGGCGTTTCGCCTTTGCCTTGCGAGCGACGGTTTTCTTCTTGGATGCGGGCATAGATCTCTTCGCGGTGGACTTTGATTTCGGGCGGAGCCTCGATGCCGAGTTTGACCTGGCCGGACCTCACCTCGAGCACGGTGATCTTGACCGAATCACCGATTCGGATGTTCTCGCCTAACTTCCTTGTTAGGACCAGCATCGTCCAGCTTCCTCCGCTCCGGCGTCGAGGACCCTCTCCCCGACGATCAGCGTATCGGCCAAAGTTCCACGCGGCTGAAGTGAGAATAGCCTGAATGTCATTGTCCATCAACGCCGTCCCCGATCGGGACGCTGAATCACGGCCCGCGATCCGATCTTGACTCTCCCGCCGGACGGGTGGAGCCTGCGTCTCAGGATGGGCAAATCGCGGGGCGGGAACGCGCGCAGGAAGTCCTCACGGATCGATGTTCCTGCCGGCGCGATTTGGTTCCGGATTCGCACGAGGATCGGGAGAGTGCATGGACCGCAGCGCGTCCTCGTTGTTCTCATGGCTGCTGGTGCCGGTGGCGGCACTGCTCGTGCTGTCCGCGGTGAGTCTTCCCCGCCGTCCCTACACCGGGCTGGTGCAGCGCGACGCCGAGGTGATCTCGGTCCTGCCTGGCTCTCCTGCCGCGCGCGCGGGCGCGCGCCCCGGCGACCGCCTGGTCGCGGCACCAGGCACCCCCCGCCGCAACACGTCGCTCGCCACGGGTGCCGCTCCCGGCCGCCCGCTTTCGCTGACGATCGACCGCAACGGCGTGCGTCGGTCGCTGTGGCTGGTTCCCGAGCCGCTGCCGGGCGGCGACCGGCGCATGATGGCGGCGCTGCTGCTCGTGGCTTCGGGCTTCGTGCTGCTCGGAGGCTGGGTGTGGAGCGAGCGCCGCGATCCGCTGACGCGCACGTTCCTGCTCTTGTGTCTGAGCTTCGCGTGGCTGCTGGCTCCGTTCCCGCTGTGGAACTTCGGCCCGGCGGCGGCCGCGTTCGAAGTGGTGCTGTCGGGCGTGACGGTCTATCTGCCCGCGCTGTTCATCCACTTCTTCGCGCTGTTCCCCGACCGCTCGCCTCGCGGTGGCGTGCGCTCGCTGGTGCGCGGCGGATATGTGGTCAGCACCGCGTTGTTCCTCGCCTCGCTCGCGGTGCAATTCGAACCGCGGCCCGGCCAGGCGAGCGCCGGCATCGCCCTCGGGCTGCAGACCGCCGCCGCGCTGTGGTTCGGCGCCGGGCTGTTCGCGGCGTTCGTGCTGTTCGCGACGGCGTTCCGCGGCGGAATTCCGGGCGACACACGCCGCCGCCTGCGGGTCGCGTTCGTGGGAACCGTGCTCGGAGTCGGGCCGCTCGCCGCGTTCATCGTGATCCGCAACCTCTCCCCGGCGGTGTCGCTGCCCGGCGAGGGCGCGGTCGTGCTGCTCACGCTGCTGGTGCCGGCTTCGTTCGCGTGGGCCGCGGTGGTGCATGCGGTGTTCGACTTCCGCGTCGCGCTGCGCATCGGTTTCGTGATGGTGCTGCTCGCGGCGTTCGGCAGCGCGCTCTATGTGGCCGGCGAGACGGTGGCCGCCACGTGGTGGCCCGAACTGGGAACCGGCATCGCGGGCGCGGCCCTCGCGCTGCTGACCCTGAGCGCGTGTGTCGCCGGGCCGATCGCCCCGTGGCTGCGATCGTTCGGCAGCCGCGTGATCCCCGAGCGGCAACCCGACGCGATCTCGCTCGCCGCCTGGGTCTCACGTGAACCCGGACTCTCGGGGCAATCGCTGGAGCGAGTGCTCCAGGACGCATGCAGCTCGATGATGCGTGCGCTGCGTCTCGACGGCTGCGGATTCGTGACGCTCGAAGCGTCGCGTGCACCGGTGGTCGCATTCGTGGGAACGCTCGGAGCGCTCGCCCCTCCCGGTCTGCCGCGGATCGATACTGGGCCGCTGGAGTTCGACGGCGTGCGCGGATTGGACCGCGTCGGCTTTCCGGCCGATGTCCACGGCACGCTCGAGCGCGCCGGCGTGCGGTGGGTGCTGCCGATCGGCCACGAGCCGGTGCGCGCGGTCGCGCTGCTCGGAAGCCGGCTCGCCGGTTCGTGGCTCGCGCGCCACGAGGTGTTCGAGCTCGAGCGCTTCGCCGAACACCTCGAAGTCATGCTCGAGAACGCGGCGTTGCGCCGCGAGGCGCACGGACGGCTCCATCTCGACCGCGAGCTGCGCGAGGCGGGAGCCATCCAGGCGCATCTGCTGCCGCGCCGCGCGCCGGTGTTCCCCACACTCGACTGCGCGGCCGCGGCGCTGTCGAGCGAGAGCGTGGGCGGCGACTACTACGACTTCGTCGAAGGGCCGGGCCGCGACTTCACGCTGGCGGTCGGCGACGCCGCCGGCAAAGGCATTCCCGCGGCACTGCTGCTGGCCGGCGTTCAGGCCCGCTTCCGCACCGAAGCCCACAAAGGGCGCACGCCGGGACAACTGCTCGATGCGCTCAACCGCGAACTGGTCGGACTCGATCAACCGGAAAAATTCGTCGGCCTGCTGTGCGCGCGCTTCGAAGTGCGCAGCGGGCGGCTGTGTTTCGCCAACGCCGGCCTCACCCCTCCGCTCCTGCGGCGCCGCGACGGCACGTGCGAAGAGCTGACCGCGAGCGGTGTGCTGCTCGGTGTGAGCCTGCGTGCTTCCTATCCCGACGAATGCGTGGTGCTCGGCGCCGGCGACCTGGTGGTGATCTATACCGACGGGCTGACCGAAGCGCGTCGCGGCGACGAGCTGTTCGGCGTCGAGGGTGTGCGGCGCGTGCTCGACATGCACTCCGGGCGCCGCGCGGCCGACATTCTCGAAGCGCTGCTCGAGGAAGTGCGGGCGTTCACCGACCGGCCGCTCGACGACGTCACCGTGGTCGTGCTGCGCCAGCTCACGGGCGCGGTCGCGGAACCCGCCGCCTCGGCGAAAACGGTGCTCAAGTGGCCGCGTCTCGCGACCGACACTTAGGGGTGAGGCGACAGATCGCCGCCTTCCCCGCCCGCGATGCCAACCCACGGGTGGTCGTGGCCGTCGGTTGACCGCGCAACGGATGCGCGCCCAACGATCGGGGATGACCGTGGAGCTTGCTCTGACGGTGCTCTTGCTCGATCTCCTGTGGTGGATCCGTCGCTGATCGGGACGTCCTCCACATCCTCCGGGTGACGACTCTTCCGGTGAATGTCCGGCCGCGAAGCGGCGGGGCTTGCCGGGAGGGTCTCCCGGAATTAGAGCGCGGCGATGATCTGTTCGGCGAGCGTTGAGGCACGATCGACGGCGCCTCGCTCGGGATCCTGGGCGATCGCGCGCATGAATGCGGCGCCCACGATCACGGCGTCGGCTTCGCCGCGCAGTGCTTGCGCGTCCTGCGGGGTCGAGATTCCGAATCCGACGGCGACGGGCAGCTTGGTGGCGGCGCGCAGTCCGGCGATGCGCTCGGTCAACCCGCCGGCGAATCCGCTCGAGCGACCGGTGACCCCGGTGCGCGCGAGGCAATAGACGAAGCCGCGACAGCGCGCGAGGATTCCGGGCAGCCGCGCAGCGGGCGTGGTGGGCGCCACGAGCGCCACGGTATCGAGACCGGCTGAGTCCATGGCCGCCCACAGCGCGGGCGATTCGTCGACCGGCAAGTCCGAGATCAGCACGCCGTCGACACCGGCCGCGGCGGCGCGCGCGGCGAACGACTCGACCCCCATGCACACGATCGGATTCGCGTACGACATGACGACCACCGGAGTCTTGGAATCGCGGCGGAACTCGGTCACGAGGTCGTGTGCATCGGACATGCCCACACCCTGCCGCACCGCCCACTCGGAGGCGCGCTGGATTTCGGCGCCGTCGGCGATCGGATCGGAGAACGGAATGCCGAGCTCGATCGCGAGGACGCCGGCGCGATCGAACCGTCGCATGAGTTCGAGCGAAGCTTCGAGCGACGGATAGCCGGCAGTGAGGAACGGAATGAGACCCGTGTGGCCGCGCGCGGTATCGAACGCGGCGGCGAGGCGGCTCATGGGATCAGCGGAGAGGAACGGCGCAGCGGCGGACGGCTGCCCGCGCTCAACGCGCGAAGTAGGCCGGGTCGAACCCGGAGTTCCCGTACGTGCGGTACTGGAGCGGCGAGCGCATGTCCTGGTAGCGCACCTGGAACACCGTGTTGGCGTTCGGGCGCCACGCGACATCGAAGCCCTCGAGGAAGAACGGATTGCCGCCGCGGCTGCGGCCGGAACCGAACGCGTTGCCGAGGCTCACGCTCATCGAGAGCGGCGCGCCAAAATCATAGCTGAGGCGCGAAACCTGAAGCCCCTCGGAGCGTCCACCGAAACCGGTGCCGACGCTGACGGTGGTCGAGAAGTGAAGCCGCGATGGATCGAATCCCACCATCGGTCGCGCGAGCGCGCTGACGGGGACACGAGGCTCGTAGCTGCCAATTCCGGAGTTGCCGCCGAGCGTTCCGGCGGAAGCAGATGTCGCGACCGCGAGAGCGGCCACGAAACCGAGCAGGGCAAACGTGCGCGAGGCGTTCATATGGGAGGGATCGTAGGCAGGCCGGAGGCACGTGTCAATGCTCCACACGCGGGCACCTGAAACCTGACGTCTTCGGAACAGGATCGCCGCCGTGTCACTCGCGGTCGGTGATCACGATTCTCAGAAGAATCTCGCGCGTTCCACCGCGTGTCACCGTGACGGGCAGCACCGCCTCGACCACTCCGTCGAGTCCCTCCGTGGCGGGCGACAGGGTCACCGGCTCGGACGGCTTCAAGCCCGGACGCACGCGGGACGATGCCGCTTCCGTTTCGATGGTCGCGTGGACGCTGGAATGGTGCGCGGGTTCGGACTTCATTGCATGAGCCGTCGCCGCGATCGTCGTCACCGGCGTGAGCACCGGGTGCGGACGCGAGTCCGAATCCTTGCGCTCCACCGCCGAGGACAACGCGGGCTCGGGCCGCCTTAGTGCTGGAGCGGGATCTTCCGCGGCGCCGAGCGCCTCCTGCGGCAGGCTCACCTCGCGTCCGAACTCGAGCGCAGGCACGTCCGACGCATTCGGCGGCGCCGAGATCGATGCATGGTTCGGAGGCAGCGGGATCGCCGAGATGTTGGGCAGGCTGAGCGGATTGTGCGCGGGCGCGGGCGCCGCTGCCGCAGCTGCGGCCTCGGTGGCGCGCGGCGTGCGTCCGGTCGTCGAGAGCGGAGTGCGGCGCAGATCCTTCGTGACCTTCTCCATCAGCAGATGGGAGACCCCGCGGAACGTCTCGAATACGCCCTTGCTCTGACTTGCGACTGCCTCGAACCACGGAATCGTTCCCTCCGGGTTGAGCGCCGCATTCAATTCTTCGACGGAGTACTTGTTCTCGAGATCGCGCTTGTTGTACTGGAGCACGATCGGGATCTCTTCGAGCTTGACCCCGTACTCCGCCAGATTCGCGCGCAGATTTCCGAGGCTCTCGAGGTTCTCGTCCATCTTCCCGATCTCGGAATCGGCGACGAACACGACAGCGTCGGCGCCTTTCAACACGAGCTTGCGGGTGGCGTTGTAGAACACCTGGCCGGGAACCGTGTAGAGCAGGAAACGGGTCTTGAAGCCCATGATCTCGCCCAGATCGAGCGGCAACAGGTCGAAGAACAGCGTCCGGTCGGACTGCGTCTTCATGCTGACCATCTTGCCGCGGCTGGTGTCGGGAACCGCCTCGAAGATCGATTCGAGGTTCGTGGTCTTCCCGCTCAACCCGGCGCCGTAGTACACGAGCTTCGCGTTGATCTCTTTGCCCGAATAACTGACGACGACCACGCTCGATACCTCCTAGAAGCGACCCCAACCTGTCACGAAGCCGAACCCCATGGAGCCCCTTGCCGCCCTTTCTCCAAAGGGAACTTCGAAGGTGACGACAGACCTCCATCCGCAATGCCGAAGCACGCTTGCCGGAGAATCCCTCGCACCGGATGGGGTCGCGATTCCCGCCGCCGTCGTCTCATCGGACGTGCCGGCTTTCGAGAATCGGGCCACTCGGGTTGCTTCTGGCCACCCACTCCAGCACCTGTATCGGCCCCGGTTCGGGAGACCTGAACGGGAGATTGTTTTGAGGCGCACTCGTCGATGCGTCCGCGAGGGATCGCGGCAAATCGTAGAAGTCCGAACGCGCTGCCCGAAGGTCACGCCGGCAGTTCGCGGTGCAACCAGATGCCCTGCCGTTCGCGAACCTGCGTCTTCATCAGATCGCCCTCGTAATGTTTGAGGAAGATCTCCTTCAAGTGCTCGCACTGATCGGTCGGAAAGTAGCGGCACGCGCGGGTGAACATTTCGTCGCGGCCCGAGTAGACGAACGCCGTGACTTCGGTGACGCGTTCGTACTGGCTGTCGTCGTAGGCGGCCTCGGGCGAATCCTCCATGTCGAGCCACAGCGAGGCGCGGGCGTCGACGACATCGAAGCCGTGCTTCTGCTTCATCAGGAATTCCCACAGACCGAAGATCTCGAGCGGAACGAAGCGCGGGGTGACCTGCTCACGACCGTCGTTGGGACGGATCTGGCAGCGAACCAGCTTCTGACTGGGCATGGCGACCTCCAGGGTTGAAAGACTCGCGCTCACCGTCGTTTCCGCATGCGGTGATGTCGGGTTCGGGATCGGAACATCGCAAGGCGGCGCCGTTCTCGGAGAACACGCTCCTCGAATCCCTGGGAGGATCGGCGCAATTCGCACGGATCTATAGTGCGAATCGCCTGCCCCGGTCTCCCGGCCCCCGCTCCCGGTCCGGGGCCGGTCCGATCGCGCCCCGGGAGTGGTCTCAGGCGGATAGATCGTGGTCTGTCGCTGCAACGTAATTATGTCCGCCTAACTGCCAAGTGATTATGTCCGCTCTGCCCGCGCCGGTCTGGGCGGGAGGTTGAGGGTCTTCGTGCGCGCCCAGGGACTGTTGGGAGCGGGGCGGCGGATGTTGGTGTAGTGG
>JANLWX010000035.1:0-13108 GCA_031364845.1 Candidatus Eiseniibacteriota bacterium | reverse complement strand
CGTCTGGTCGACGTCGCGGCGGTCGATGATGCTGACGTGGCTGTGGATGTAGCGTGCCGCCACGCCCAGGGCGATCGAGGGCACGCCCTCAGCATTCATGTGAATACGCCCGGCGTCGGTGCCGCCGCGCTCGACCGACTCGAACTGGAGCGGCATCTTGAGCCTCTTGGCCGTGTCGACCACGAGATCGAACAGCTTCCGGTTCGGGATCACGCTCGCGTCATAGACCACCACGAGCGGACCTCCGCCCAGCTTTTCGTCGCCCTCGGTGCCCGGCGTGTCGTGCGCGATGCCGACGTCGAGCGCGATGCCGACATCCGGATTGATCTTGTACGCCGACGTTCCCGCACCCCGCAGCCCGACCTCTTCCTGCGCGGTCGCGACCGCATAGACCGTGTTCGGATGCGCCGCACCCTGCAACGCGCGCACGGTCTCCGCCGCGAGCGCGCAGCCCATGCGGTTGTCCCATGCCTTGGCGAGCAACAGGTTCGGATTCGCCATCTTCGTGAAGTGCGACTCCGGAACGATCGGGTCGCCGGGGCGGATGTCGAGCTTCTTCTTCGTCTCCCAATCCGAGGTCGCGCCGACGTCGATGAACATCTCGCGGATCTCGAGCACCTTCTTGCGCTCGTCGTCGCGCAGTTCGTGCGGAGGTTTGGAGCCGACCACGCCCAGCACGTCGCCCTTGCGCGTCTTGATGCGCAGCCGCTGTCCGAGCACGACGTGACCCCACCATCCGCCGAGCGGAAGGAATTTCACGAAGCCGTCCTTCGTGACCGACTTCACCATGAAGCCGACTTCATCGAGATGCCCGGCGAGCATGATGCGCGGTGCGGCGGCCGAGCCCTTCTTCTCGCAGATGAAACTGCCGAGACGATCGCGCGAGAACGTGCCGACGCCTTTGAGATGTCGCTGCATCACCGCGGCGACGTCGGATTCGAATCCCGGAGCGCCGTCGGCTTCGACCAACTCTTTGAGGAACTCCTCGGTGCGGTCCATGCTCTCTCCCGTCAGGCTTGTGGTGCGTCGGCGCGCACGCGGTGGTGGCGCCGCCGGTATTCCTGCGCGGCGAGTTCGAGCATCCGCGCAACGAGTTGGTCGTAGGAGATTCCGCGCGCCTTGGCCGCCATCGGCACCAGGCTCGTCGGAGTCATCCCGGGGATCGTGTTCACTTCGAGGCAATAGGGCTCGCCCGCGGGGTTCAGGCGGAAGTCGGTGCGCGCCACACCGCAGCAACCGAGCGCGCGCACCGCGTCGAGACCGAGCTGCCGGATGCGCGCGGCGAGCGGCTCCGGCAGATCCGCCGGGCAGAAATACGAACTCGCTCCGGACGTGTACTTGGACTCGTAGTCGTAGTGCCCGCCTTGCGGACGGATCTCGACGATCGGGAGCGCCTCGTCACCGACCACCGCCACCGTCAGTTCGCGCCCGGGGATGTACTGCTCGACCAGCGCCTCGTCGCCGTACTCGAACGCGAGATTGAGCGCATCGGCGAGGTCGTCGGCGCGGCTCACGATCGTGAGCCCGACCGTCGAGCCTTCGGTGTTGGGCTTCACGACCAGCGGATAGCCTCCGAGCGCCGGCGCGTCGATCACCGTGTCGCGCGCGGCCGCCGAGACGAGCTGCCATCGGGGCGTGGGGATACCGGCGTGCTCGAACACACGCTTCGACATCGCCTTGTTCATCGCGAGCGCACTCGCCAGCACTCCCGAGCCGGTGTAGGGCTTGCCGGCCAACTCGAGCAGCGCCTGAACCGTGCCGTCCTCACCCGAGCCGCCGTGCAGCGCGATCAAGACGATCTCGGCTTCGGCGAGCGCGGAGGCGTTCGCAACCGCGGCAACCGAGGACGCCGGCAACTGGCGCACGGCCTCCGGCGGCAGCGAGCCCTGCTCCTCTTCGCCCGCGGCCAGCAGGCGGCCGTTGGCGGCGTCGATCGCGAGTACATCATGCCCCAGATTGCGCAGCGCCTGCGCGATTCCGCGGCCGGTCTTGAGCGAGATCTCGCGCTCGGCCGACCGGCCACCCATCAATAGAGCCACTTTCATTGCACACTCCCTGTGTTTTTTTGGCTCCATGCCGCAGCGGTCTTCAAACGCTCCACACAACGGTCGCGATCGATGAACTCGGCGAGCACCGGAAGCTCGGGTCCATGCGTGCGCCCGGTCAGCGCGGCCCGAACCGGCTGAAACAACGCCTTGCCTTTGACTCCGAGGGCGACGCCGACCTGTTGAAGCGCGGATTTAATCGCGTCCGCGCGCCACTCCGCAAGCGCGCCGAGCGCGCGGGCGAACGCGTCGCACACCTCCGCAGCACCGGCCGTCGCGAGCGCGAGTTGTGCGTCGGGCTCGAACGTGGCGGGATCGATCGGATCGAGCAGGTAACCCAGCTCGTTCGGAACGTCGGCGAGTGTGGTGAGATTGCCGCGCACGATCTCGAGCACGCGGTCCAGCGAATCGGGAGCGACGCCACTCGTCAGACGCCGGTAGCCCTGTGCCCAGACCGGCGGCGGAGTGCCGTCGGGAGCATCGATCTCGCGCTCGATCCAGCTTCTCAACTCGCTCCCGCTCGCGTGGTGCAGGTAGTGCGCGTTCATCCACCGCAGCTTGTCCGGATCGAACACCGAGCCGCTCGATCCGATGCGATCGAGCGTGAACGCTTCGAGCAGTTCCGCGCGCGACAGGATCTCGCGATCGTCGCCCGGGTGGAATCCGAGCAGCGCGAGATAGCTGAGCAGCGCCTGCGGCAGGTAGCCCTCGCGGCGATAGTCGCCGACCGCGACCGCGGCTTCGCCGTCGCGCTTGCTCATCTTGGTGCGATCGCGATTGAGGATCAGCGCGGCGTGCGCGAACTGCGGCGGCGTCGTGTCGAGCGCGTCGTAGATCATCAACTGACGCGGCGTGTTCGCGAGATGCTCTTCCGCGCGGATCACGTGCGTAATGCGCATCGCCGCATCGTCGACCGCGCACGCGAAGTTGTAGGTCGGCAGACCGTTCGAGCGCAGCAGCACGAAGTCCCCGACCATGCCGGCCGGAAACCGCACGTGCCCGCGCACGCGATCGTCGAGGTCCCAGTCGCGCGCCGCGACTGCGAACCGCACGCTCGCGGGGCGCCCTTCGGCGACGCGCGCGGCGCGCTCGGCCACGCTGAGCTCGCGGCAGCGGCCGTCGTAGTGCGGCGGGTGACCGGCCGCGAGTGCAGCGGCACGGCGCGCTTCGAGTTCTTCATCGGTGCAGAAACACGGATACGCGAGCCCGCGCTCCGTCAGATGATCGGCGCGCTCGCGATAGAGTGAAAGCCGCTCGCTCTGGCGATACGGACCGAATTCACCGCCGCGATCCGGGCCCTCGTCCCAGTCGAGCCCGAGCCACGCGAGGTCCGCGAGCACGCCCGCCTCGCTCGCCGCGGTCGAGCGCACGACGTCGGTGTCCTCGATGCGCAGCACGAACTGCCCGCCGTTCTGCCGCGCGAACAGCCAGTTGAAGTACGCCGTGCGCGCACCTCCCACATGCAGCCAGCCGGTCGGACTCGGCGCGAAGCGGACCCGCACACTCATGGGCGCTCCACCATCGCGATCGCCATGGCCGCGAGTCCTTCGCGCCGCCCGACGGCGCCGATCGTCTCGTTGGTCGTCGCCTTCACGGACACCTGGCTGTCTTCGATCTGGAGCGCGCGCGCGATCTTGCCGCGCATCTCGTCGCGCACCGGTGCCAGCTTCGGCTCCTCGGCGATCAGCGTCGCATCGACGTTCACGATCCGCGCACCCAGCCCCTCGAGCAGCGCGCGGATCAGGCGCAGCAACTCGATGCTCGAAATGTCCTTCCAGCGCGGATCGCCCGGCGGAAAGTGCGTGCCGAGATCACCCAGCGCGCACGCGCCCAGGAGCGCATCGCCGATCGCATGCGACAGCACGTCGGCATCGCTGTGGCCGTCGAGCCCCCAGTCGGTCTTGAAACGCACGCCGCCCAGCACCAGCAACCGCCCCTCGGCGCGCCGATGAATGTCGTAGCCCAGTCCCACGTGCAGCGGCATTCAGTGTCCCGTCCCAGAGATAACTCGACTATTCCACCGGTCCTCGTGGCCGCGGACTGCGTTGCTCCTCCTCGACGTATCGTCAGACACGACTTCGTCGTCGCGCCTTGTCCGCGACCACGAATCCTCGGCGAAAATAGCCGAGTTATCTCTGGGACGGGACACTAGTCCCTCACCGGCGAAGACGAGAGCCAGGCCTCGGCGAGTGCGAGATCGGCCGGCGTCGTGATCTTGAAGTTGATGCCATCGCTCGCCGTGACGTGCACGGGCTTGCCGATCGCTTCCAGCAACCCGGCGTCGTCGGTCGCGATTCCGGTCGCTTCGGCGTGTGCCGCTTCGAGCCAGTCGCGGCGGAATACCTGCGGCGTCTGAACGCGCCACAACCCCGCGCGCGGCACGGTCGTCTCGACTTTCTTGAGCGTCACGCGCTTGATCGTGTCCTCGAGTGGTGCCGCCGCGATCGCGGCACCGTGCGCGAGCGCATCGCCGATGCAGCGCGCGATCAGCGACGGAGTCACCAGGGCGCGCGCGGCATCGTGAACCAATATCAGATCATGTCCCGGCGGCACCGCCGCAAGCCCGAGCGCCACCGACTGCTGGCGTTCCCGGCCACCTTCGCACCACGCGACGACACGGTCGGTCGCGCATCCCGACGCGGCGACGGCTTCCTTCATCCGAGCGACCGGGCCGACCACGACGATCGCTTCGATGGCCGCGATCTTCTGCAGCGCTTCCAGACTCCAGGCGAACAACGGACGTCCGGCCAGGGTCACGATGCCCTTCTCGACCGGCGCTCCCAACCGCTCACCCTTCCCCGCGGCGAGCAGGATCGCTCCCACGCTCACGAAACCTCCACGACCGGGGCACCCACCATGCGCTCGAGCTCACCCGGCGTCAGTTCGAACAGCGCGTTCGGATGTCCGGCCGCGGCCCAGATCACGGGCCAGCGCGACAGGTCGCGGTCGACGAACGTGATGAGTGCGGTGCTGTGGCCGAGCGGAGGAATGCCGCCGATCGCGAACCCGGTGCGCTCGCGCACGAAATCAGGATCGGCGCGGCCGATCGGCTCTCCGACGGATTCGGCAATGCGCGCTTCGTCGACGCGGTTCGCTCCGCTCGCGATCACCAGCACCGCGCGATCCGAAGGCGTCCGAAAGATCAGCGACTTGGCGATCTGACCAACCTCACAGCCCACGGCGCGCGCCGCGTCCGCGGCGGTGCGCACCGGCACCTCGAGTTCGAACACGCGGTTCGAAAATCCGAGGGCCGTGATGGCATCCTGCACCCGCTGCGCACTCGGGCTCAGCGTGGGCGAAGGACGCTCGGTCCCGCTCATCGGCGCGCCATGCCGGCGGGAACTCCCGGCGCTCGCGTTTCAGCGCCACCGTGACTCTCTTTGCCCGCTACCGGCGCGCGTCGCGAGGCGGCATCGGATTCGGATTTCGCGCCCAGCACGAGGTCGATGCACTCGCGCACGTGCGTCACCGCCACCACCTCGACGCCGGGGGCGCGCACTTCCGACGCCTGGGCCGCGGGCACCACCGCGCGCACGAAGCCGAGTTGCGCCGCCTCGCGCACGCGCAGGTCGAGGCGCGGGACGCGGCGCAGCTCGCCCGACAGCGACACCTCGCCGACCAGCAGTGTGCGTTCGAGCACCGGGCGCGCGAGGAACGACGAGGCGACCGCGAGTGCGACGCCGAGATCGGTGCCCGGCTCGTCGAGCCGCAGGCCGCCCGTCACGGTCACGAACACGTCGTGGCGGCCGAGCCGCAGGCGCACGCGGCGTTCGAGCACCGCGAGCAATACCGCGAGGCGTTTCTGATCGAGACCGCTCGTCACACGCTGCGGTACTCCGTAGAACGAAGTCGAGACCAGCGCCTGCACTTCGACGAGCAACGGACGCGTGCCTTCGAGGCTCGCGACCACGGCACTGCCGGGTTCGGGTCCGCGTGATTCCGACAGGAACGCAGCACTCGGATTCGCGACCTCCTCGAGCCCGCGCTCGCTCATCTCGAACACGCCCAGCTCGTGCGTCGAGCCGAACCGGTTCTTCGCCGCGCGCAGCGTGCGGTAGTGCTGGTAGCGCTCGCCTTCCAGATAGAGCACGGCATCCACCATGTGCTCGAGCACGCGCGGGCCGGCGACCCCGCCCTCCTTGGTCACGTGTCCGACCAGGAACACCGCGAGATCACTGCCCGCAGAACCACCTTTCGCAAGGTGCATGAGTGCGAGTCCGCATTCGCGCACCTGCGTCACCGAGCCCGGTCCGCCTTCGAGGTCCGCGCGCGCCATGGTCTGGATCGAATCGACGATCAGCACATCGGGCGCGGTCGCGCGCGCCGCCTCGAGCACCGCTTCGAGGTCGGTCTCGCACAGCACGAGCAGCGTGGGCGGAATCGAGCCGATGCGCGTGGCGCGCGAGCGGATCTGTTCTTCGCTCTCTTCGCCCGACACGACGAGCACCTTGCGCCCTTCAGAGGCGAGGCGGATCGCGAGCTGCAGCAAGAGCGTGCTCTTTCCGATTCCGGGATCGCCGCCGATCAGCACCAGCGAGCCCGGCACGATACCGCCGCCCAGCACGCGGTCCATCTCGGCAATGCCGGTCGGATTGCGATCGGTGTCGCGCACCGGCACTTCGGCGAGCGGGCGCGGCACACGCGGCCCCGCTTCGGCTCCCGGCGCCCAGCGCGCCGGCGTGCGCGCGCGCACCGGTCCCGCGGCCGGCGCCTCGGCGGCGGTGTTCCATGCTCCGCACGCACTGCAGCGGCCGAACCATCGCGGTTCTTCGTGACCGCATGCCGAGCAGAAAAAGTGCGCCTTGGGCGCCTTCGGCGGCCGTGTCGACTTCATCTTTAGAAGACGCTCATCTTGAGATACTTCCTCGGATTCTTCTTGATCTCCTCGATCAGCGACTTGAGCGACTGCACCGAGGCGTTGAGTTCGTTGTAGAGCTTGTCGTCCTGCACCAGTTTCCCGAGTGTGCCCTGCCCGCCCTCGACCTTTGCCGACATGCGGTTGAGCACGCGGCTCAACGAATCGAGGCGCCCCGAGAGGTGGTCGAGCCGCTCCGCCGCGCTCGAAAAGTGATCGAGCGTCTTGCGCAACTCGGCCTCGCGGCCGGTGGTCAGGTTCTTCGCGGTGTTGGAAGCCGCGGCGAAGTTGGACATGGTCGCCTTCAAACTCGCGCGATTCTCGGACACCGAGAGCCGCAGCTCCTCGCTCGTCGAGTTGAAGTTGTTGATCGTTTTCGCGAGCTGACCGTCGCCCGTCAGCGACTCGGCGACCTTGTTGAGCTGTGACGACAGCGATGACACCGCATCGACCGTGCCCCCGAGCGAACCCATCATCTCGCCGAGTCCGGGCTCGTACACTCCGGGAACGATCTCGTCCTTGCGGTACTCGCGGCCCTTCGTGCTCAGCTCCACGGCGATCAGACGCTCGCCCATGATGCCGACGTTGCGGATCGCCACGCGGCTCTCGGTCGTGAGCGGGATCTCGCGCGCGAGCGACAGGTCGACTTCGACGTGGTCGCCGACCAGGCGCATGTCCTTGACCTCGCCCTTGCGCATGCCGTTGACGTGAACTTCATCGCTGGGTGAGAGCCCGCCGCCCTGCGGAAACGACACGCGATAGATCCGCGTGTCGCGCTGGGTGGCGAAATCCTTCAGCCACGCGACTCCGAAGATCAGAATCGCGAGTGCGACCAGCACGGTGATTCCCACCTGAATTTCGGCTTTCCGACTCAAACGTTCCTCCCCTTAGGTGCTTGCGGCCGGCGGTGCCGAAGCGATGGCGGCGGACTCGAGGTCCGCGCGCCGTGTGGTTCGTCCTCAGATGTCACACCGGCTGGATCGGTCCGACGCTGGAGCCGTCCATGAACTGTCGCACGTAGGGATTGCGGGTCGTCTTGGTCTCCTCCGGGGTCCCGGAAAATACCACTTTTCCCGCGTACAGCATCGCCATCCGATCCCCGACCTTGAATGCGCTGTGGAGATCGTGCGTCACGACGATCGACGTGACTCCGAGCCGTTTCTGCATGCTGCGCACCAGCTCGTTGATCACGTCCGAATTGATCGGATCGAGCCCGGTCGTCGGCTCGTCGTAGAGAATGAACTGCGGATCCATGACGATCGCCCGCGCGAGACCCGCGCGCTTGCGCATACCGCCCGACAGCGAAGACGGCTTCGCATCCTCGACATCCTTGAGTCCGACCCAATCGAGCCGTTCGTGGACGAGCCGCTGGATTTCGGTCTCCGGCAGCTTCAAGTGCTCGCGTAAGGGTGCTGCGACATTCTCGCCGATGGTCATCGAATCGAACAGTGCGGCACCCTGGAACAGCATTCCGAACCGCCGGCGAATCTGGTTCAACGCAGTCTCGCCGAGGCCCACGATGTTTTCGCCGTCCACCTCGATCGTGCCTTCGTCGGCCGGCATCAGTCCAAGAATGTGCTTCAGGAGGACACTCTTGCCGGTGCCGCTCGGCCCCAGGACGACGACGGTTTCTCCGGTCGCGATCTCGAGATCGATACCGTCGAGCACCTGCTTCGCACCCAGCTTCTTGCGCAGGCCGGTGATCTTGATCATCGCGTCTCCCCGAACGACGCAGGCGCCGTGACTCGAATTCCGAAGGCCGCCGTCATTCGGCGAAGATGATGCGGAACAGAACGCTCGCCAACAGATAGTCCATGATCAGCACCAGCACGCACGACGAGACCACGGCGCGCGTCGTCGCCGTACCCACGCCTTCGGCGCCGCCCTCCGTCGCCATGCCGAAGTAGCAGCCCATGGTCCCGATGATGTTGCCGAACACGACTGCCTTGAGAAGTCCCGACATAAGATCTTTCATGTAGAAGAAATCCTTGAGCCCGTTGACGTAGGTCGCGGAGCTCACGCCGACCGAGGTGACCGCGACCACATAGCCTCCGAAGATGCCGATCGCGTTCGCAAAGATCGTGATCACCGGCAGCATGATGGTCGCCGCGACCACGCGGGGCACGATCAGATAGCGAATGGGATTGATGCCGATCGCGCGCATCGCATCGATCTGCTCGGTCACCTTCATCGTTCCGAGTTCGGCCGCGATCGAAGCGCCCACACGCCCCCCGACCACGAGCGCCGTCAAGACCGGCCCCAGCTCGATGATGATCGAGCGCATGATCACCGAGCCGATGTACTTGAGCGGCACGACGCTCGCGAACTGATAGGCGGCCTGGACCGCTGCGACGGCTCCGGTGAACACGCTCACGACCATCACGAGGCCGAGCGAACCGACGCCGATCGTGTTCATCTGTTCGACCACCAGCCGAAAAGCCGGGCCGCGCAACAGCGTGTAACGGATCATGTCGCCGTACATCAGCGTCACACTGCCGATCTGGGCGAGTGCGCCGGCGACACGACCGATCAAAAAGTTGGCGCCTGAACGCCAGACGGACGCGTAGCTCAAAAGTCGGGCTCCGTCTCGCCGGGCATCATGGGGCTGTACGGCACGAACTTGGTGCAGTCGCGCAGGAACGTGAGATCGACGTCGCCGGTCGGGCCGTTACGCTGCTTGGCGATGATGATGTTCGCCTTGAGCGGCTCGGTGGTGTCGCGCTTGTAGACGACTTCGCGGTACACGAACATCACGACGTCGGCGTCCTGCTCGATGCTGCCCGATTCGCGAAGGTCGGAGAGTTGCGGGCGGCCGGTCTTGTCGCGGGTCTCGACCGCGCGCGACAACTGCGACAACGCGATCACCGGCACCGCCAGTTCCTTGGCGAGCGCCTTGAGCCCGCGCGTGATCGCCGAAATCTCCTGCACGCGATTCTCGGCGGCGCTGGCGGAACGAATGAGCTGAAGATAGTCGATCACCAGCATGCCGAGACGGCCTTCGGATTTGAGGCGGCGGCACTTGGCGCGGATCTCCATCACGGTCAGCATCGCCGAGTCGTCGATCACGATCGGTGCCTGCTGCAGCAGCCCGGCGGCGGTGGTGAGGCGCGGCCAGTCCTCGTTCGCGAGGTAACCGTTGCGCACCTTGTGCAGCGGTACTTCGCTCTGCGAGCACAGCAGGCGCTGCACCAGCTGCTCCTTGCTCATTTCGAGCGAGAACACCGCGACCGGCACCGCGGGGCGGTTGCGCTCACGCGGGATCGCGGCGTTCTCGGCGATGTTGAGCGCGAAGCTGGTCTTCCCCATCGACGGCCGGCCGGCAACAATCACGAGATCGCCGGCCTGGAAGCCTGCAGTCATCTTGTCGAGATCGTCGTAACCCGAAGGCACGCCCGTGACGAACGCCTTGCGCTCGAACAGCAACTGGATGTGTTCGAACGCGGGCTTCAACAGATCGCGCAGCGGCACGAACCCCTGCCGCACGCGCTGGTCGGTGATCTGGAAGATGCGCTGCTCGGCGCGGTCCAGAATCTCGGTGGTCTCGTCGCCGCCGTTGTAACACTCCTGCTGGATCTCGGTCGCGCTGTGGATCAGCGAGCGCAGGATGAACTTCGAGTGGACGATGCGGACGTGCTGCTCCAAGTTGGCCGAAGTGGTCGCAGCGTCGAACAGAGCTCCCAGTGCCGCGTGTCCGCCGATCGCCTCGAGATCGCCGCGCTTGCGCAGTTCCTCGACCAGCGTGACGAGATCGGCCCGTTCGTTGCGCCCGTAGAGCGCGACGATCGCCGCGAAGATGCGCTGATGCGCCACGCGGTAGAACGCCGAAGCGTCGATCAACTCGACCGCACGGCCGACCGCCTCGGGATCGAGCAGGAGTGCCGCGAGCACCGCGCGTTCGGCTTCGACCGCCTGCGGCGGAACGGGTCCGTCGGGCACGCTGTTTATCGAGCGCGACAGGGTCTCGGTCACGGTCGGATCCTTCCGGGGTCAGGCGGGATTACGGGCGATGTTCGCGTCACGCCGGGCTAGGGTGACGGGCCGCACCGCACGGGCCGCTAGCTTACTCCCTGGCCCAGGTATTCGCGAGCCAGAAGCTGCATGTCCTCCCATACCGGGCGTTTATAGCCGGGGTTCCGCAGGCACGCGGCCGGATGGTAGGTCACGATCAGCTTGGAGCCCTGGTAGCGGTAGACCTTTCCGCGCAGCCCCGCGATCGTTCCTTTGACGCCGACCAGCAATTCCGCGGCGAACTTGCCGAGGCAGCAGATGATGCGCGGCTGGAGCACATCGATCTGCCGACGAAGATAGGGCGCGCACGCCTCGATCTCGTGCCGCAGCGGATTGCGATTCTCGGGCGGGCGGCACTTGAGCACGTTGACGATGTAGACGGTCGAGCGGTCGAGCGTGACGCCCGGGATCAGCTGCCTTTCGTTCATCCCATTGATGATATCCGTGAGCAACTTGCCCGCGCGTCCGACGAACGGCTCGCCCTTCGCATCTTCATCGGCCCCCGGCGCCTCGCCGACGAACACGATCCCGCCGGTCGCCGAACCGATACCGGGCACCGCGTTGTTGCGCGTCTCGCACAGCCCGCACTTGCGGCACCCTCGCGCCTCACCGGCGATCTGCTCGAGGATTGGAAACGCCGCCGTCTGAATCAGCGCGCGCTCGGAGATTCCGATCGGGTTGAGCGGCGGATGGACCGGCGGTAGATCAAAGGCGTAGGCGGCCGGCATCTTCGCCGCGGCCGCGACCGGCGCGGGCGCTTCCATGACCTGCGTGGCGGTTGCGGGCGCAGGCGCTGCCGCGGGCGTGACCGTTTCGGCGGTCGCCTGCGCGCGCGGCCGCACTGCGGGCGCGGGGGCTTCATCCGCCACGCGCTCCGTTCGCTCACGTCCGCGCGCCGCCGTCGCACCGCGCGCGAGCAACTCCCCGGTGCCCGCGGCGCGCTCGCGTTCGACGTAGCGCCGCACACTCGATGCGATGTCGGCCAGCTCCGCCTTGGGATCGCGTTCGCTCATGAAGCTGTCCTCCGGCTCGTGCGCGCGGGCTTCGCGCGACGTGCGGCACGCGCGCCACGCTGGGTGCGGGGTGCGGCGCGGCGCAGTTCCAGCACGCGCAACAGCACGGCGTCCGCGACGGCGCGCTTCGGCATCTCGGGCAGCCGGCGGGCGACGGCGGCTTCGACCAGCGTCACGCGATTGGTATCGAGCCCGATCGAATCCTGCGGCGCGTTCAGCACGATCAGATCCACGTGTTTCTCCGTGAGCTTCGCACGGGCGCGGCGGACGCCATCCGAAGTCTCGAGTGCAAAGCCGACCAGCACCTGCCCCGGATGCCGCGCCCGGCCGAGTGCCGCGAGAATATCGGCGTTCGGCGTCAACTCGATCGTGCGCGTCGCAGCCGAGCGCTTGAGCTTCTCGCGGGCCGCGCTCTTCGGGCGATAGTCCGCGACCGCGGCGGCCATCAGCACCACATCGGAGTCCGGCGCTTCGGCCGCGAGCGCCTGTTCCATTTCGGCCGCACTCCTCACACGCTGCGTGCGCACTCCGCCCGGCGCGTCCACATCGGCGGGCCCCATCACCAGCACCACCTCGGCACCGCGATCGCGCGCCGCTTCGGCGAGTGCCACGCCCATGCGCCCACTCGAGCGATTGGTGATCATGCGCACCGGATCGATCGCTTCTTCCGTGCGCCCGGCGCTCACCAGCACCCGCACACCGCGCATGCTGCCGCGATGGGCGACCACCTGCTCGACCGCGGAGCCGATCGCTTCGATCTCCGCGAGCCGTCCCGGGCCCGAGAGCCCCGAAGCCAGCGGCCCCGAATCGGGGCCGACCATCGTGGCGCCGCGGCGCTTGAGCGTCGCCACGTTTTCCTGCGTCGCCGGATGACGCCACATTTCCAGATCCATCGCCGGGCACACGATGAGCGGCGCGGGACACGCGAGCACCACGGACGTCAGCGCGTCCGGCGCCACACCTTGAACCAGCCGCGCGATCAGATCGGCCGTCGCCGGTGCCAGCACCAGCGCGTCGGCGGCTTCGGCGATGTCGACGTGCTCGACGCGCCCGCGGACCTTGGCGCGCGCGCGCGGCGGCAGATCGAAGCGCGGGGATTGATCGCCCCACAGATGCGAGACGACCGGATTGCCCGACAGCGCCTGGAACGTGAGCGGTGTCACGAACTCGGCCGCGGCCTCGGTCAT
>JANLWX010000233.1:0-14601 GCA_031364845.1 Candidatus Eiseniibacteriota bacterium | reverse complement strand
ACCACAAACGAAAGCGCCCGGCCATGGACCGGGCGATCCCGTTTCTTCGCGGACGATACGTCCGCGATCCAAGAGGGAAGCGGCAACCTCGGCGCTTGTGCCTGTTCTCGCGCTTCCATACCACCGGCGGTCAGGGGTCTCTCGGACCCGGGTCTTTACTGGCCCGTCGGCGGGCTCTTGAGGCTTTCATGTAGTTGGGAACCGGCCGTAACCGATTGCCTCCCAGACTCATCGCAAGTCCCGTTCCGCAGGGGCTCATGACGATGAAGAATGTCTGTAAGTAATTGTGGGGCCATCGGGTGCCCGTTGCCAAGAGAATTCTCGTGGCCACTCGCGGGGCCCGGTCGGCCAGAACACTGTCGGCAAAATGCAACAACTGGTTACAACGTGACCGGAATCCGCAAGTTGGAGGCTACTTCTGCCCCACCCAGCGCAGGATCTCGGGCAGGCTCGGCGTTTTCCCGTACATCAGCAGGCCGATCCGGAACACCCGGGCGGAGAAGCGCAGCGCGAACCAGGCCGCCCCCAGCAGCAGCACCAGCGACACCGCCACCTGCCATGCCGGGACCACGGACGACGGAGCCATCAGGCGCAGCATCATCGCCGTCGCCGCCGTCGGCGGGAACAGCGACAGCCCGATCGCCAGCGGCGAGCCGGGGCGGCTCAGGATCATGGTCATCGCGATCATCGGTGCGAAGTTCATGAACGAGAACCACACGCCGAACTGCTGGGCCTCGCGCATGTTGTTGGTCATCGCGCCGATCCCGGTCATCAAGCTCCCGTAGAACAGATAGGCGAGCATGAAGTAGGCGAGCGCGATGAACGCGATGCCTGCCGGCAGCGTCGGCTTCACGAGCAGCGCGCCGGCGCCGAATGCCGGAATTCCCATCGCGACCCAGATCGCGACCAGCGTGAGGCCGGCCGCGCCGAGGCCGAGCAGTTTCCCACCCAGCAGCTCCTCGGGCGTGATGTTGCACAGCAGCGATTCGAGGATCCGCGATTCCTTCTCCTCCGACACACCCTGCAGCAGATACTGTCCGCCGACCGTGATGCTCAAGCCCAGCAGCATCGCGAAGGCGAACGGCAGCATGAAGTCGACGACCTCGCGCTTGTCGTCCTTCAGCTCGAACTGTCCGTTGCGATCGATCGAATACATGTCGAGCCCCAGCGTCGGGCGGGCGATGCGCGCGGTCCGCGTCGAATCGAGCTGCCGCCCAATCATGCCCTGCACGAGCCACGTCGCGATCGGACGGCGGTCCGCGTTCGAGAACATGTTCGAAGTGCGCGCATAGCGTCGCAGTGCGCCGCGGTCGAGATAGTCGGCGGGAATCACGAGCACCTGGCTCACGGTGCCCGCACGCAGCGCCTTCTCGGCGGACGGCTGATCCGGATAGAACTCGACCTTCGTGCGCACCATCTGCGACGGCATCGGCGCGCCGAGCTGCGGGGCTTCGAGCGCGAGATCGGTCTGGATTTCGCGCGGCGCATCGGCGTAGAGCCCCGAAGAATCCACCACCGCGAGCGACGTGAATTCCTTGAGCGTCGACAGCCGTTCCTTCACGCCGGGGCCGATCGAAATGAACATCACGAGGCCGAAGTAGAGCGGCGTGCCGATGGCAGTGAACAGGAACGCCTTGCGGCGCACGGTCGTCTTGTATTCGCGGCGGGCGATCGTCAGCACCTGGCTCCAGTTCATCGCGCACCTCCCGAAGCGGCGAGTGCTTGCGGCGGCGCGGCGGTGGCGTCGACGCCGAGTTCCTCACGCACGACCTTCACGAACACGTCCTCGAGCGGCAGCTCCGCGAGCGCAAACGATTCCACCTCGACGCCGCGATCGAGCAGCGCGCGCAGCACCGAGGTCGGCGTTGCCTGCGTTTCGAGCACCAGCTTGTGCGCTCCGTTGAAGGTCTCGACCGACTGCACGCCCGGCACGCCGTGAAGATCGCCGTGGGTGCGCACCGTGATCGCATGGTCGGCATGCTGGCGGCGGATCTCGCGGACCGGTCCATACAGCACCATGCGTCCGTTGTAGATCATGAGCGCGCGATCGCACAGCTCCTCGACCTTGTTCATCTGATGCGTCGAGAGCATGACCGTCACGCCGTCCGCGCGTCGCTCGTGCAGGATGTCCTGCAGCAATTGCACGTTGACCGGATCGAGGCCGCTGAACGGCTCGTCGAGGATCATGAGGCGCGGGCTGCCGATCAGGGCCGTGCACAGCTGCACCTTCTGCTGCATGCCCTTGGACAGCGCCTGGACCTGCTTGTCCGCCCACGCCTCGAGCTCGACGCGCTTCAGCAGCGTGTGCCCTTCGCGCCGCGAGTTCGCCGCCGACAGTCCCTTGAGCGTGCCCCAGTACTCGAGCACGTCGATCACCTTCGAGCGCCGGTAGAGCCCGCGCTCTTCGGGGAGATAGGCGATCAAACGCCGCCGCGCCGGTCCCATCGGCATTCCATCGAAGGTGATCTTGCCCGAGTCGGGCTTGAGGATGTCGGTGATCATGCGGATCAGCGTGGTCTTGCCGGCACCGTTCGGTCCGAGCAGCGCGAAGATCTCGCCGGAGCGGATCTCGAACGAGAGATGGTTCACGACCGCGCGGCCGTCGTAACTCTTCGTCACATCCTGAACTTCGAGCATGGATTTCCCGTAGGGGGCAAAGAGCGGGGGCAGCGAGTGTCCCGGCCGCCTGCCCCTCGCGGGCGGACGCGGAACACGCAATGGCACGATCCTAGCAGTACGAACACGTCCTCGCGACAGCGGCATGCGGCGGATCGTGCGCATCGCCCGCGCCGGCTTCGGTGCGCTAGTATCGCGCTCCCGCCACACCCTGGAGGATGGTTCCGATGAAACGCTCGATAGGGATGACCTGCGTCTGCGCGATCGCGCTGACGCTCATGATGATCTTCGGCTGCGACAGCACCTCCACGACTTCCCCGCCCGCGGCCGTCGACGCCGACTCGCTTGCGCTGAGTCCGGATACCGCGCGCGTCGCAGTGGATGCCGGCTTCCGGTTCACGGTCGCGGCCTACGACAGCAACGGGGCCGCGGTCACCGCGAATCTGGATTTCGAAAGCGGCAACTCGGGCGTGTTCACGGTCGATGCCACCGGCCGCGTGCTCGGTGTGGGAGAAGGTGTGGCGTGGCTGCTCGTGACTTCGGGAACCGCGCGCGACTCCGCGGTGGTCGTCGTGACGCCGGCGGTGCGCGGCTGGTATCCGCAAACCAGCGGAGTGGCCGTTGTGCTGCACGGCGTGCATTTCCGGCCGGGCGGAAGCCGCGGTTGGGCGGTCGGTGACGGTGGTCGCATTCTGCGCACGCTGGACGGCGGCGCCGAGTGGTTGTCGCAGAGCAGCGGTGCGAGCACCGCGCTCAATGCGGTGTGGTTCACGAGTGACGCCGAAGGATGGGTGGTGGGCAACAACGGCACCGTGCTGCACACCACGAATTCCGGAGGATCGTGGACGCGCCTGCTGAGCGCCGGCGCCAGCGAGCACCTGAACGATGTCCACTTCGCACACCGCGACACCGGCTGGGTGGTGGGTGCCGACGGCGTGATCCTGCGCACCGCCAACCGCGGCGTGTCGTGGCAGCGCGTGACGCCGACGGCGTTCGACCTCCAGAGCGTCTCGTTCACCGGAGGACGCGAAGGTTGGGCGGTCGGCGACAACGGCGTCATCCTGGGAACGCACGATGGCGGTCTCAAGTGGTACACCGTGCAGCCCGCCGTGACCGCCACCAGCCTGCGCGCGGTGTGGCGCGCCTCGGTGGCGCGCGCGAACGCGGCGGGTGCGGCGGGCGTGGTGCCGCGCACGGTGGCCTCGGCCGACTCCGCGAGCTGGCTGCTCACGAACGCCGGTGCCGCGTTCGATCTTTACGGAGTGTGCTTCCCGGTGCCGGCGGTAGGATTTGCGGTCGGCTCCAATGCCGGTGGAGCGGTGCTCCGCAGCGACGACCACGGTAGTTCGTGGCTGCCGCAGCTCGCGAATTCCGCGTTCCGGCTCGAGGATGTGTTCTTCGTCGATGCCCAGCGCGGCTGGGCGGTGGGTGCCAACGGAACCATCGTGCACACGGTGACCGGCGGACAGCCGTAGCATGTCCGACCGCCTGATCATCATCGACGGCTACAACCTGATCCATCGCACTCCGACGCTGCGGCCGGGAGCGGATCGCTCACTCGAGCAGTCCCGCGACAAGCTGCTCAACCTGCTCGCATGGGCGATCGGAACGGGCGACGCCAAGTTCCTCGTCGTGTTCGACGGTGCGAGCGATGTGCACGACGAGGACACGGGCACGGCGCGCGTCGAGGTGCGTTACTCGAAGCCGCCGGACAAGGCCGACGATGTGATCCGGCGCCTGGTCGAAGAGCGCGTGGAGCGCGTCGACCGGCTCACCGTGGTCACGGCCGATCTCGAAGTCGCGCGCCATGCACGAGCGATGGGTGCCGACATCGCGATGTCCGACCTGTTCCTGGCGAGCGCGCTCGGACCGAGAGGGACCGCAGCGGACGTGGGCTCGACCGCGGAAACCGAGATCAAGCCGCCCACGCTGTCGCGCAAGGAGCTCGAGGAGTGGGCCGAGTTGTTCCGGCGGGGGAAGCCGGCGAACGGTGAGGCGGAAGACGACGCGTGATGGCGCGGGCGAGGAGCGCCGGCGCGATGATCTCGGACAAGCATGAAGGGCGCGGCGATGTGCTCGCCGCGCCCTTCGTATGCATTCCCGTGTTCGGTTACGGACGGTACTCCGCCATCGGCTCGCCCACGACCGCGTACGGGAAGATCCAGGCGATCGAGTTGTACGGTGCCGCGTCGTCCCACAGCGTTTCACGCGCGAGCACGTTCACGCCGAAGTGACGCACGCCACGCTCGTCGGGCACCGTGAAGTGACCGGAGTAGGTGTTGTCGCCGTTCGGCTCGAGACGCACGCGCTGGTTGTGACGGACGAACAGGACGATGTCGTCGGCGCGCTCGGTCGTGACCGTCACGGCGACTTCGGCGCCCGGATCGAGCTTCAACATGCCACGCAGGTGGAAGAACTCGAGAGGATTCGAGAGCGTGGTGTCGACCGCACCCGACTGAACCCGCAGGCTGAGGATCTTCGCATGGCCGGCGTCGCTCTCCGGCAGGGCCGAGCGGACCTTCACCGCCGAGGTTGCCGCGACCCGCCAGCGCACGCTGTCGGTACCCTCGCCGCCTTCACCGTTGTGCCGCTCGACCCGCCGGAGCAGGATCCGGCGCGTCCAATGATCGACCAGGCGCTTGCGCACGAGGCGGCGCGAGGAGTCGCCGGGGGCGCCGTCTTCACCGGGGGCGCCGGCCACGATGTTGAACGAGCCGCGCAGCACTTTGTGCACGGTGACGACCGCGGTCGTCGGGCGGCCCGCGGAATCCGAGTCGGCAAACGCGAACTCGAAGCGGCGCTCGATACCGTCGATCGTCCTCCAGAAACGATAGGGCCGTATCGCGGCGAGTGCGCCATCGGCGGCGGGACCGGCATTCACGAGGCCAACGTCTTCGGACTCCATCTGGCCATCGTCGATGAGATCCGGAGTGCTCGAAAGCGTGCTCGACACCGAAGCCTGCTCGGCACTCCAACCGCCGCCGGAGCTGCTCACCGGGGTGCCGGTCTGGCTGCAGCCGGTGAGGCTCGCCATCCCGAGCACGAGTGCGTAAACGCGAATCATCGACTTGTTCATGATGTTCTCCTCCGATGGGGCCGGTCGTCCGGCGGTGATGCCGTCTCTGGAGGAATTGAATTGCACTGGACATGCCACGGACCGGGACCCGCAAGCCCTTGCAAAGCAACGGGCGCGGGGCGTGGGTGATATTGCGCTGTACCGCCACGGACAAAGTGCAATGCGAAAACGTGCGCCGGCGGACAAAGCAACGGGCGTCCGGCCGGTAATGGCCGAACGCCCGTGATTACGAAAGTGAATTCGTGCGTCGCGCTAGGACTTGACGAGCACGCTCTGATCGACCGAGAAGGTGATGACCGTACCTTCCTTCAACTCGACCTGGTAGCCCTTGGAGGCTGCGACACCGGCGCCTGCAGCGACACCGCCGATGAGGCCGCCGATCAGGGCGCCCTTGCCACCGCCGCCGGCCGCCTTGCCGATCAGCGCACCCGCCGCCGCGCCGCCCGCGATCGCGCCGAGATTGCGCGCGCGGGGCGAGCCGGCTTCGATCGGCTCGGTGCTCGCCGCAACCATGTGGTCACGACCGCCAACCGAGATCGAGCGCACCGCCAGGCCGAGCGTGGCGAGTGTGCCCTTGCCGGCCGCCGGCTTCGCGACGTTCACGACACCCGACACGATGCTGCCCGCCGGGATCACGACCGTGTTGCCGACGATCACGTTCTCCTTCACCGAGCCGCTCCAGCTGTCGCCGACCTGGGCGGTCTTGGTCGAGATCTGCGTGTTGACCGCGACGTCGATCGGAGTTCCCGAAGCGAGCGTCACGCCGGACGGAGTTTCGACGACCGGCGGCGAGCTCGGCTTGGGCTTGGGACGCGACGGGGCCGGCGTACGCGGCTTCGTGGCCACGGGCGCCGGAGGCGACTGCGTCTGCGGATCCGACTGGTACTGCTCCTGCGGCGTCAGATCGCCCTGGGGCTGCTCGACCGGATTGGTCGACAGCAGGCTGTCGGTCGACGTGTCGGAAAGGACCGTCTCGTCCGTCTTCTGAGCGCAACCGACCAACGATGCTCCCAACAGCAACGCAAGGCTGAATACCGAAATTGTACGACGCATTGTAGAAACCTCCTGGGTTTCGCCGGCCATGCTCGGCCGGACTGAGATGCTCCGCAGTGCGGAGCCAGCGATTCGATGGCGCCATCCCTGCTCTGACGTGTGTGCGCGTTGCCCCGCGCCGCGTCGGCAACATGTGGTGCCGAAATGATTCATGGCCGTGGTTCCGTGGGAACCGATGGCCGGTCCTGCGCTGTCGAGGCATGTTGCTGCGCGTTGGACCGTGACAAAGACGAATCTCATTCCCGCGCAGCAGGCCAGGTGAAAGCAAGATCCGTACGCGGGTCGAGGACATCCATGTCCCGGTCGCTGAAGTCTAGTTCCGGAGAATGCCTTGCCCGTGTCCGCGCGACAAGGCTGTTACGCCCCCGATCGGCCCATCATCGTCCTGCCCGTGCAAAACGTGGGCAGTTTTGGGCGGCCCAGATGTGCAAGTGGCGCGTTCGGGACCGGCATGGCCCGGCGGTGCTGCCGGCAATGACGTCCCCCGGGCGCGGTGCCGCGACATCGGGTAACGTGCGGCCGCAGCGCCACGTCCCGCACCAATTACGCTTCAATCGAGGAGGAGTCTCATGCAGATCGTGGTTCGACGGGGTGCACTGGCGACGGCGGCGGCGGACGTGATCGTGCTCACGCGATTCCTCGACGACCAGACCCTCGATGCCACGGCCCGTGCGGTCGACGCGCTCAGCGGCGGATTGGTGGCTGCGCTGGTCCGCTCGAAGGACTTCTCCGGCAAGCCGAACGAGATCGCGATCCTGCATCCGGCTTCCGGCAAGCCACGCCGCGTGCTGATGCTGGGACTCGGCAACCGCGCGGCACTCACGCCGCACCGGCTGCTGCAGGCGATGGCCGTCGCGTCGCGCCGCGCGCGGGATCTCGGCGCGGCGAAGTTCGCGTGCACGCTGCCCGGTACAAGTCCGGTGTCTGCCGCGCGCGCGGCGCAGGCGCTCGCCGAAGGTGCCGTGCTGGGCCTGCATCGTTTCGAGAATCCGGTCTCCGCGACGCCGGCGACGCTGAAGCAGATGGAGATCTTGGTCGCCGATGCTGCGGCGGCGCGGGAACTCGCCCCGCACGCGGCGCGCGGCGCGCAATGGGCGCGGTCCGCGTGCACGGCGCGCGATCTCGCGAACGCGCCCGGCAACGAACTCATTCCCGAGCGGCTGGCGGACGCCGCGCGTGAGATCGGCTCGGCGAGCGGTGCTCGCGTTCAGGTGCTAGGCGTGCGCGAGATGGAGAAGCTCGGCATGGGCGCTGTGCTCGCCGTGGGTAAGGGGTCGGTGAATCCGCCGCGGTTCATCGTGCTCGATCGGCCCGCGCTCGCTGGGAAGGCGGGCCGCAACGCGAAGGCTCCAAAACGTCCGGCTCCGACCATCGTGCTGATCGGCAAGGGCGTCACCTTCGATACCGGCGGCATCAGCATCAAGCCGCGCGAAGGCATGGCGCGCATGAAGTACGACATGGCGGGCGCGGCTGCAGTGCTCGGAGTGTTCGCGGCACTTCCTTCGCTCGAGCTGCCGTTCCGCGTGGTCGGTCTCATACCTTCAGCCGAGAACATGCCCGGCGGGCGCGCGTTCAAGCCGGGCGACGTCGTGCGCGCGATGGACGGCACCGCGATCGAGATCACGAACACCGACGCTGAGGGACGTCTGGTGCTGGCGGACGCGCTCGTTTATGCGCGGCGCTTCGAACCGGTGGCGGTCGTCGATCTCGCGACGCTGACCGGGGCGATCAGCCTGGCACTCGGGCATCTCGCGGCCGGACTGTTCACGCGCGACGATGGACTCGCCGCGGAACTGGACGAAGCGGCGCGCGCGAGCGGAGACCGGTTGTGGCGCATGCCGCTGTGGGAAGAATACGGCGACAGCCTGCGCAGCGACGTCGCGGACTTCACCAACTCGGGCGCGCGCGAAGGCGGCGCGTCGATCGCGGCGGTGTTTCTCTCTCGCTTCGCGAAGGACTTGCCGTGGGTGCATCTCGATATCGCGAGCACGGCATGGTCCTATGCCGAGAAGCCGCATGAAGGACGCGGACCGAACGGCTTCGGCGTGCGGCTGCTGCTCGAGTGGCTCAGGGCGCGAGCCGCGCAGCGCGCGACCGGAAGCTGAGCGCCGCCGCTTGCTACCGCATCATGAAGCGGCGCGCTTGCGTGACTTTGCCGCCGGCGCATCGCGCACGACGCGCAGCCCCGAGGCCGGATCCTCGAACACCAGCAATCGTCCGCGCGAGTCGGACCACAGCAACAGACGATTGACGCCGTCCTCGAGCGACAGCTTGTTCGCCTGAACCGTGCGCGCTCCCCAGCGCAGCGGAGCGACGCCGAGCTTGGTCGCAGTGACTTCGATCGTCGTGTCGCGCTGGCCCAGGACCATCAGCGTGATCGGCCGGCTGTCGAAGGTCTGCGTGTGGAGATTGCGCGTGATCACGTCGAACAGCACGTAGACGTCGGGATCATGCACGAAGATGCGCCCCGGCGGGCGGACCAGGATATCGTTCGATCCGAACCCGTTCTCTTCACGGTTCGATGAGAACGAGGTGTCGGACATCACGAGCGCGCGCGTCACCTTGTTGTCGCCGATCGATTGCGACGAATCGTAGTTGCGCAGATTGAGATCAAACGGGTCGACCTGCATCCGGATGGATTTCACGAGCGGCAACTGCCCGCCCGGCGTCAGAATGTCCATCTTCACGGTGGACTCGACGACGATGCTGTCCGAATACTGGTCGATGAAGAAGTTCTCGCGCCCCAGCGCGCGTCCGCGCAGGGAGATCCGATACACGCCTTTGTCGATCTCAGCGGCGTGGGCGAATACGGGAACGCAGACGAAAAGCGCGAAGCACAGGCACAGGTACCGCGAGCGCAGGGTCATGGCGAGGATGCTACCATCGCTCCGCGCGGACACATGTCAGGCCGTTGCCAGCGCACGCGTGACCGCGGGGCGTCATTCGCCCGCGATTTCCGGGACTTCGGACGCATTCGGCCGCCGCTCGAGTCGCGCGACGCACTCGATGTGCGGCGTGTGGGGAAACATGTCGAACGGCTGCACGTGGACGAGCGCCCAGCCGTACTGAGCGAAGTCCTTGAGATCGCGCGCAAGCGTCGCCGGATTGCACGAGACGTAGACGATGCGCTGAGGCGTGAGTTCCGCGATCCGCGCGACGACCCGCGGATGGAGCCCCGAACGCGGCGGGTCGACCACCACGACCTCGGGCCGCGGCGCCTGCGACCGCTCTCCGCGCGCCCACTCGCGCAGCACCTTGCGCGCTTCGCCTTCGACGAAGGTCACGTTCTCGATGCCGTTGCGCTGCGCGTTGCGCCGCGCGCCCGCCACGGAATCCGTCACGCTCTCCACGCCGATCGCAGCCTTGGCGACGCGGGCGAACAGCATCGTGAGCGTGCCGGTGCCGCAGTAGAGGTCGAGCACGGTTTCGTGGCCTTCGAGTGCCGCGGCGTCGATCGCCGCCTGATAGAGCGCCTCGGCCTGCGTGCTGTTGGTCTGGAGGAACACGTTGAGCCCGGCTTCGAACTCGAGGCCGAGCAGGCGCTCGACGATGGTGCTGGTTCCGGCCAGCACCCGCTCCTCGTCGCCGAACGCGATGTTCGCGCGCCCGCGGTTCAGGTGCAGCGTCACCGCCCTGACGTCGGGCGACAGGGCGGCGACCGCGGCGGCCCAGTCCTTCACGCCCGGGATCTCGTCGGATGACGCGACCAGATGCGCCGCGCACTGACCCGCATGTTCGAGATGGCGGACCGTAAGGTATCGCACCACACCGGTGTGCAGGCGCGGGTGATAGGCGCGCCACGCGTGCTCGCGGGCGAACTCCTGTGTCAGCAGGACGATTTCGTTCGACAGCGGTGAACACAGGTGACAGTGCTGGAGCGGGAACACGCGGTCGAACGCGTTGCGTTCGTGAAGCCCGAGCACGGTGTGGCCGGTGGCCGGATCGGGGTGGAAGGAGAACTCCATCTTGTTGCGGTATCCGAACACCTGGGGCGCGGGAACGATGGTTCCGACGCTCGGGTTCTCGATGCCGCCGAGATGCTCGAGCGCCTCACGAACCTGCCGGGTCTTCGCAAGGCACTGCTCGCCGTAGTCGAGTTCCTGGAAGCGGCAGCCGCCGCACTGCGCGACATGGACACAACGAGGTGAAATCCTGAGCGGTGATGGGATTTCGAGCCGCGCCAGCCGCGCTTCGGCGTATGATTTCTTCACCCGCGTGATCCGGGCCTCGAGGACGTCTCCGGGGAGGCCGCGATCGACGAATACGACGCGTCCCTCGTGCCGGGCGAGGCCGGCGCCGCCGAGCGCGAGGTCGACGACCTCAACCTTTAACAGGTCATTGACCTTCATCACGGGGGCGGTCTATCTCAAACGGGGACGGGAAACTTCCGGGAACCGGTGGGAGTGCTGCACTGTTTCAAGGTGGGCACGATCATGCCGGGAAAATGCAGGTCCAAGCTAGCACAGGGGGTTGTTTCATGCGTAACCATGCACCGCTCGGCTGGGCCGGGCTCGCACTGTCGCTCGCGTTGCTCGGCGGCGCCCCTACGGCGCACGCGCAGAGTCGCGCCGATGGCGGTGGCTGGCTCGGCATCTACTCGCAGTCGCTCACGCCGGAGCTCCGGGAAGGGCTCGATTATCGCGGCGAGGGAGTGCTCGTCAATCGTGTGGTGGAGAACAGCCCCGCCGAACGCGCCGGAATCGAGAAGGGTGATGTGATCGTGAGCGTGGATCAGCGCTCGGTCGATTCGCCCGAGGAACTCGCGAACATCGTGCGCGCGCAGGGCGCCGGCGAAACCGTATCGATCCGCATCGTTCGCGACGGCGAGCGCCGCTCGCTCGAAGCGCGGCTCTCCGGACGCCCGGGCGCGGACGAAGGCGAAGACCGCGGCCAGAGCGACGAGCTCAAGTACAAGATCAAGATCGATAACGATGCAAAGGAGCTCAAGGTCGAAGATCTCGACGACCTGCCGGACCTTTCCGGAGTTCCCGATCGCGAAGAGATTCGTCGCATGGTTCGCGAGGGCAAGGCGAAGGCATTTCGCATGGAAGGAGCGCCCGGTCGCGTGAAGCTCGGCGTGCGCGTCGAGGACGCCGGCGACAACGGATCCGATCAGGGTGCGCAGGTCGTCGAAGTCATGGAGAACACTCCCGCCGAGCGCGCCGGCATTCGCGCCGGCGACGTCATCACCCGTGTGGAAGGCCAGTCGGTCAACGATGCGACGGACCTGATCCAGACCCTGCGGGGTAAATCAGGACGCGTGGAGATCGAGCTTCGCCGTCGCGGTTCGCGGCGCACCGTCGAAGCCGAACTCGAAGCGATCAGTCCTATGACGCCGATCGCGCCGCGTGCACCGCACACGATGCGCCGGATCAATCCGAACCCTCACGTGTTCGAATGGCGCGAGGATTCGGGAGACGGACTGCTCGACGACGGCAAGAACAGCGCAGAGCTGAAGCGCGAGCTGAGCGACCTGCGTCGCGAACTCGCGGAACTGCGCAAGGAACTCGCGGAGATCAAGCGCGACCGGTAGGAACAAAGACTCGAGAGGGAGCGTCGATCCGACTCATCCGCACCGTCAGGTGCCAGCAAGGGGCAAGTAACTGGATGGGAAGGTGCAGCGCGGCGCTCCCTCTCGGGGATGCAAGGGGGACCGAGCGAGAGGACCCGGTGTCCACACGGACGCCGGGTCCTTCTCTATCTGTTCGGCAACGACCCGGCAGTCGAGCCGCGTGAGGCTCTCCGCATCGCTCGCGCGCCGACGGCTCGCTGAGAGGTCTCTGTACGCGGGCCTGCGAGGCTTGCGCGCCTCGGCGCGCTGCGCGTAGCGTTCCTTCCATGCTCCTCACCGATCCCGTGCGCTTCTGCCCCCATTGCGGCGCGCTCCTCGCCACGCAACCCGAATACGGCGTGTTGCGCCCGACCTGCCCGTCATGCGGCTTCATTCACTACCGCAACCCGGTGCCGGCCGCGGGCGTGCTCCTCGCGACGCAGGGCTCGCTGCTCATGGTGCGCCGCCGCTTCGAGCCGCGCGCGGGGGCCTGGTGCCTGCCCGCGGGCTTCATGGAGTTCGGTGAAACGCCCGAAGAGTGCGCGCTGCGGGAGCTGTACGAAGAGACCGGGATCGAGGGCCGGCTGACACGGTTGTTCAACATCTACGCGGGTAAGGATGACCCGCGCACGCGCTCGATCCTGATCCTCTATGTCGCGGAGCATTCCGGCGGCACGCTCGCGGCCGGGGACGACGCGATCGAGGCGGACTTTTTTCCGCTCGATGCCCTGCCGGACCCGATCGCCTTCACGTCCCACACGCGTGCGCTCGCCGAATACCGCGCCGAGCTCGCCGGGGGATCGGCGCCGACCGCGCGCTCCTGAGAGGGGCCGCGGCCGGCGCGCTGGACCGCTATTCGTTCACGGCGTTGCGAATGCGTTCCTGGATCTCGTGCCCCGAGGCCGCGCGGATCCGTTCCGCGACGTCGTCCACGGTCTCGCCGTGCGCATCGCGCACACCGAGCGCCATTGCGACCAGCGAGCCCGCCATCATCGCGCGATCGAGATCATGCTCCTCGAACGGCTCGCCATCCCGCTTGTTGCTCAGGTTGAGCACGCCGTAGAGGTGATTGTTGTAGGACAGCGGCACCGAGATGAACGAGTCGGAGTTGTAGGTGTCGAGGCCGGTGTGCGGCGCCTGCTCCTCGTCCCGCGCCCGCACCAGCAACGGCCGGCGATGGTGCGCGACCCATCCCGCCACACCCTGGCCCACGCGCACGCGCACGCCGGCCACGACACTCGGATCGATGCCCTGCTGAGCGGCGATCCGCAGCGTGTCGCGCCCGCCGTCCAGCAGCATCAGGCTGCAGCGTTCGAGTTCGAACGCTTCGCAGAACCACGCCACGAGTGTGCGGGGGAACTCGTTCGGATCGTGTTCCTCGGCCAGCACGTTGAACGCGTCCTTCAGAAACGCAACCGTGCGGTCCATGTTCTGCAGCCGCGACTCGGCATGCGTGAGCTGCACGTAGGCGTCGTTCAAGTGTGTGGTCGCGGCGACGGTCTGTTCCTCGAGCGCCGCGAGCGACATCTTCACGCGCTCGAGTTCGTGCTGATATTGCGACGAACTGCTGCCGAGCTGCTCGAGCTCCTGGTTCAGCGCGGCGAGCCGTTCGGCCTTCTGACGGTTGTCGGCTTCGAGGTTCTCGGTCTGGGCGTTGAGCCGGCGGATGCGATCCTGGAATTCCGCCGCTGCCGCCCGCGCCGCGCGATCGTCGGCGACCGGCGTGTCGAGTTGCCGCGCGCGATGGAGGTGCTGCGAGATGGCGAGTGCGGCGATGCTCTTGACCGGAATCACTTCACCCACGACCCGGCTGCCGAACGCGTTGCGTTTCTCGCTCGCGACCACCATCAAAGCGAGCACGTCCTCCTGGTCGGCGAGCGCGAGGCACATGCACGAGTTCCAGTTGGCGAGCGGGATCAGGCCGCGCAGCAACGGTGCCTCGACGTGGTCGGGCTCGTAGGCGGGCGAGGCGTGCAGCATCTGGGCCAGCAGCGAGCGGCGGTCGGCATGATTGAAAAATGCACTGGGCCGGAAGAATTTCCGCACGAGTCGCGCCGGCAGCTGGTCCACCGGGATGCGCACGTCGCGCTTCTCGAGACGGTCGAACGGACGCTCGTAGACGCTCACCAGCGAGTCGCTACTGACCTCGTAGAAGGTCAGGGCCGCGACCCAATCCGACCTGCCGCCCTGCAGATAGCCGAGGAACTCGAATACGACGGCTTCGGTATCCTTGGAGCGCGCAAGGCGCTCGGAGATGTCGCGCAGATCGAACTTGGACACGGCGTGGTCCTCCCTGAGTCGTTGA
>JANLWX010000207.1:0-1848 GCA_031364845.1 Candidatus Eiseniibacteriota bacterium | reverse complement strand
CCGAAGTATCCATTGAAGCCGATGCCGCCCATGGCGAGGTCGAAGCGGGAGGCCGTCTGCAGCGATTGAATCGCCGCTGCCGCATCACGTGCGTCCAATGCGTACAGGGCCCGCAGCGTCGGCTGATACATGAATTGCACCGACGTGTCCTCCGGATAGTCGCGGGCCAGACCGTCGGCCAGCGCTCGCGATCGCGACACATCACCGGACACGGCGAGCGCGAACGCGGCGGCATAGTCCACCTCGTGGCCCCGGCCGAGCGCGAGGGCCGTGGTCGCCTTTTCTCTGGCTGCCGCGGCATTTCCGTAAAACGCTTCCCACACGGCCGTTGCCGCTTCGAACAACGCGGCCCGCTCGAGCTTCCGGGACTGCTTCGCGATGGCGGTAGCGATCGCGGCTGTCCGCCTCGCGTCCTGCAGTTGGGCGGAGCCAGCCAGGCGCAACGCTTCGAGATGCGAGATCAAGTCTTCCGTGGAGCGACTGGCGCTGGCGATCGCGGCCTGCTGACGCATGCCTTCGCCATCGCCGCGCAAGAACGCGATGAAGTAGCGAACCAGGAAATATTCGAAGTCAAGATTGCGTTCTTCCGCTTGACGGATGGTGGCCTCGGCCGCGTCCAGGCGATTCAGGTAGAGTTCGCTGAGCGCCTTACTGTTGTATGAAGGTGCGGAGCCTCCCTCGTGAGTAAGAGCGTGTGACCTCTCGGCTGCAGCGATCGACAGCTCGTATCTGCCGGTGCTCCGCGTGGCGAAGCCGGCCAGCAATCCGTGCGGTATGGAATCGCGCGGATAGGTCTGCGCCCACGCCTCCAGCGTTTCCATCTCGCGGTCCATGTTGCCCGTGACCTGCCGGTCGTACACCGTCTCGATGAAGAATCGCTCGGCGTCGCTCGCGCGATGGCGTAACTGGTACGCCTTAGTCGTACTCTGGCGCGACTTCGCCGACTCTCCCTCATTGCTGTAATAGATCCCGAGCCTCGCATGGGCGACCGCGAAGTCCGGATCGATGGCGATCGCACGCTCGAACAGCGGCACAGCCCGCGCGCGGCCGGATGCCGCGAACACCTGCGTCGCGGTGGTGAAAGCTTTCCACGCGTCCAAAGACGCCGTCGTCGCTTCCTGGAGCGGTCTGGAGTATTTCTCGATGGTGACGACCGATTCACCCAGTCGCTGGCGGACCTGGGTGGCCATCTGGCTCAGCGAGGCGAGGACATCTTCCTTGCGTGCCACCTGCGCCTGCTCGTCGGCGAGAACGTCGCCGGTGGCGCAGTTCTTCGCGCGTAGGGCCAGGATGTACTGACTGCCCAGGCTGGCGATCGACCCATCGAGCACCGCGGCGCTTGCCGTTCGGACACACACCCCCTGAGCGATCTCGGGAGTCAGCCGCGTATCCGGCGGCTGCTGCATCATCGCCAGCGTTTTTCTGATGCGAGCATCCGACACGAGGCTGAGGAACGGCGATTGCTGAAGCTGTGCCGCGAGTCCCTGGCGCAGCGTGCCGTCGAACACCTGATCGCCCGTCGTGTTGGTGAAGTCGGCGAGCACGATCGTGTCCTTGTCGGTCAGCGTCGCGGGCCGGCGGCCATAGATCGTCCACGCGACGGCGGCGGCAATGACGGCGGCGGCGCCAATCGTGAGCCACAGCGCGCGGCGGCGCGCGAGCGGCGGATGCTGCGCCGGCGTTGCGTCGGGCTCGCGTTTCAGGTGCTCGAGATCGGTCCGCAGCTCGGAGGCGTACTGATATCGGAGTTCGCGGTCGGTCTCGAGGCATTTCGAGATGATGCGTTCGAGCTCCGGCGTCCCCTCGACGCGCAGCCGGACCCCCGGCGCGGGCCGCGTCCCCGTGGCC
>JANLWX010000013.1:0-1812 GCA_031364845.1 Candidatus Eiseniibacteriota bacterium | reverse complement strand
GGTTCGCCGCCGTGGCCGTGTCCCCGCTCCAGCCGGTGAAGTGCCAGCCCACCGCCGGGGTCGCGGTCAGCGTCACGACCGTGCCGTGATCGTAGGTCGCGGCGTTGGGACTCCTGGACACCGTGCCGTTGCCCGACGCGGTCGCCGACAGCGTGTAGGTGTTGATCGCGAACGTCGCCGTGATGTTCCGGTGGGCGTTCATCGTGACATCGAGCGGATTCGTCGAGCCGCTCGCATCGCCACTCCAGCCGACGAAGTGCCAGCCGGACGCCGGCGTCGCAGTGAGCGTCACGACCGCACCGGTTGCATAGCTCGCCTGCTGCGGTGATCGCGCGACCGTGCCGTTGCCGGCGATCTGAACCGCGAGCGCCCACGACACGAACTCATCGGCGCCGATGTCGGGAAGCGTGGTACGGCTGCCGGTCTCGCCGTCGATGTCGGTGGTCACCCCCGCGAGCGGCTGGCCCGCGTTCGCCACCGGCGAAAGCGGTGACGTGATGTGCAGATCGCTGTTGCTGGTGAACAACGGAAGCGCCGAGACCGAGCCGAGATCGCGGCCGGTGGTGGCACGCCACGCGGCGAGATCCGCCCGGTTGCCGGCCGGAATGTTCGCAATGCCGCCGACGAGTCCCAGCGTGGAGCCGCCGGTATGGAGATCGTTCGCGTCCGAGACGAGCGTGCCGAAGGAAGCGGCGTGCGGAACCGCGATCGCGTAACCCGGGCCGCCGGTCTGCGTGTCCACGAGGATGTTGTCGCGCACATCGGAAGTGCCCGCGCTGTCACCCAGCACGAGCGCGAATCCCGGACCGGAGGCGCCCGCGCGGCTGCCGGACAGGTTCACCGAGTTGAACCACACGCGCGTGATGCCGCCACCGCCGGTCATGATTCCCGCGGTCATCGCAGAAGCCGCCGGAACCGAGATGACGCCGCTCACCATGTTGTTGACGATCGTGTTGGTGCCGGACGCCGCGCGCACGATCGCGATGCCCGCCGCACCCGCCGCCCCCGCGCTCACGCCGATGATGCGATTGCCCGAGACGCTCGCGTTCACGACTTCGGCGCCGTTGAAGCCCGCCGCAGCCACCTGAGTCGTGCCGAGCGCGATGCCCACAGCATCACCGCTGCTCGCCGCGATGCCGCCGATCGTGTTGCCGGTGATCTGGATGCCGTCTTCGTAGCGCGCCACGATCCCCGCGCGCGTCAGATGATTCGGCGCGCCCGCGTTCAGCAGGTTGCCCGTGATCACCGTGCCCGTGTTCTTCGCCGCGCCCTGCGTTCCACCCGAGTAGATCCCGACCTGCGCGCGCTCCACCGCCACGTTCTCCACCCGGTTCTGCACGTTGCCGCTGCCGTTGCTCGTCAGGCTGATCGCCACCCCGCCGAAGCCCACACCGACCAACGTGTTCCCGCTGCCGCGCAGCATCACGTTCTTCACTGTGTTGCGGCTCGCACCGTCACTCCCGGTCGCCGTCTGTCCCCACACCACCGCCGCCGCTCCGCCGTTCGTGTTCTCGAGCACGAGGTCGCGGCTCGTTCCGCCCACCGTGTTCGAGCCGTCCACGATCACGTTGTCCGCGCCGTTCAGCACCACAAGCCCGGTGGTACTCGAGCCCGTCACCACCGGCATCGCGCCCGGCGCAGGTTTGATCGTCACGGTGTTCGAAGCACACCCGCCCGTGACCGCGTTCACCGTCACGGGGAAACTCTCGCCCGCTCCGTAGCTCGCGTCTTCCAGCAGCAACCGCACCGCCGCCGACACGCCCACCGTGTTCAGCCGCGTGATCGCAGCACTCAGCGTGTTGAACGGTGCCG
>JANLWX010000077.1:0-1580 GCA_031364845.1 Candidatus Eiseniibacteriota bacterium | reverse complement strand
CTCCTGCGGGAGATTTCCGATCTCAGCCTCATGCTGGTGCGCAGCCATGCCCAGGAAGCCAAACGCCGCCGCGGCCGATCCTGAAACTCGGCGAGGCGTTTGTGCGTACCATCCGGCATCACTGGCCCGAACTCAACGACTGGCTCGATCGCATTCCCGACACGCGCTTCGAACCGTTCATCGTCTACGACAAACGCTTCATGATCTGGTGGGGGCTGTCTCTTTACTTGTTCCAACTCAAGGCCCGTCGGCAACTCGATTTCGACCTGGATTGCCGTGACAGCGACATCCTCACCAACCTCAATCGCTTGGCCAAGACCAAGCAGGACTCACGACCGGTCCACGACACCTTGCATCATTTCCTGGGACATACCGGCGTGGCGCCGTACCCACAGTTGCGTCGGCAGATGCTGCAGCGTCTCATTCGCAGCAAGGCGCTCGAGGCGGCGCGGCTGCAAGGACGCTTCGTCATCGCTCTGGACGCGACGGGTCATCTGACGTTTGCCGAGAAGCATTGCGAGCACTGCCTGGTGTATCGTCACGCCACCCACACCACGTATCACCATCAGGTGCTGGAGGCCAAGCTCTTGGGGCCCGCCAACATGGCGTTGTCGATCGCCACGGAATTCATTGAGAATTCCGACGACGACACCACCCTCGGCGCCGACCAGCGCAAGCAGGATTGCGAACTCAAGGCCCTGTCGCGACTGCTGCCAACGCTGCGCCATGAATATCCGCAACTGCGTTTGTGTTTGTCCGGCGACGCGCTGTACGCCTGCGGTCGCACCTTGCAACTGGCCAAGGACTATAAGTGCAATTACGTAGTCGTGTTCAAGGAAGGCCGCACGCCCGCGCTGTGGCAGGAGTTCCAAACGTTGCTGACGATGTGCCCGGAGAATCGCCTGGAACATCGGCCGGCGGACGGGGTTCACCAGGTCTATCGCTGGGTTCACGATTTGAGTTATCAGGATGCCGAAGGTCGAACCTGGACTTTTACGGCCATTCAGTGTCAAGAGAGCGTCAAGGATCAAACCACAACCTTTGCCTGGATCACCGACATGCACGTGAGTCGCGGCACGGTGGTCGAGGTGGCGACGAAAGGAGGCCGCTATCGGTGGCATGAAGAAAACCAGGGTTTCAATCGACAGAAGAACAGCGGCTTGAATCTCGAACATGCGTACTGCAAAGATCCGGAATTGATCAAGGCGTATTACTACCTGATGCAGATCGCCCATCTGATACTGCAAGTCTTCGAAGCCGGCAGCTTGTTGCGGCGTCTGGCGGCCGATTGTGAGCGCCCGCAATGGCAGCAGTTGTTCGGCGGCCTGAACAACCTGGCCCGCCGCCTGCTCGAAAGTTTCCGCTACCGCATCCTGGGAGACGAGGCGTTTGATGGGTATCCGAATGAGCGAATGCAAAACCGCTTCGACAGTTCCTGATGGTTCCATGTCGATTCCGGAGGAGTGCAGAGCCGAGCCGCCAGCATGCATCGTCAGTCCTCCAAGCCGCGCTGCGCGTGGCAGCGTCCGTCGTCCGTCCCGGATCGCCGCTACGCCCTCGACCGATGCTCGCCACCCGCA
>JANLWX010000040.1:0-3248 GCA_031364845.1 Candidatus Eiseniibacteriota bacterium | reverse complement strand
TAGCATCGGCCGCAAAAGGGGGTCAATGAACGCCGCATGTCGGCGCCGGTCCTGACGTACTACCCCGCGCTCGTGGAGCGTGCGCGTAAAAGTTGGGCCAATCCGCTTGCGAGGCTCAAGATCGAAGGTGTAGCGTCCGATGGCTTTTGTAGGGACACGGATGCTCGAGCGCTCCACCACTGAGCCTCGATCGGCCCCCCGAACCTCCCGAAATCACGCGCGTGTTCCGAACCTTCGAACCCTGGAGTGGCTGTGATGTTGAATAGTCTTACGGGATTGTTCTCGACCGACGTCGCCATGGATCTGGGCACCGCGAACACTCTGGTGTTCGTCAAGGGCCGCGGGATCGTGCTCAACGAGCCCTCCGTGGTTGCGGTCGACAAGGCGACGGGCCGCGTGCTCGCTGTCGGCAGCGAGGCCAAGCTGATGCTGGGCCGCACGCCCGACGAGATCAACGCGATCCGTCCGCTCAAGGACGGCGTCATCGCCGACTTCGAAGTCACCGAGCACCTGCTGCGCGAATTCGTCCATCGCGTCCAGAAGCACAAGTTCCTGGTTCGTCCGCGCATCATCATCTGCGTCCCGTCGGGCATCACCGAGGTCGAGCGCCGCGCGGTGAACGACTCGGCGATGCGCGCCGGCGCCCGCGATGTCCGCCTGGTTCCGGAACCGATCGCCGCGGCGATCGGCGTCGGGCTTCCGGTCGACACGCCGACCGGCAACATGGTCGTCGACATCGGCGGCGGCACCACCGAGATCGCGGTCATCGCCTTGAACGGCATCGTCACCAAGATGTCGATCCGTGTCGGCGGCGACGAGATGGACGAAGCGATCATGAATTACGCGAAGAAGGCCTACAACATGCTCATCGGCGAGCAGACCGCCGAGCGCATCAAGATCGAAATCGGATCGGCGTTCCCGCTGCCCGAAGAGATGGACATGGAAATCAAGGGACGCGATCTGGTGCGCGGCATCCCGCGCACGCTGCGTGTTTCGAGCGTCGAGATCCGCGAGGCGCTGCAGGAACCGATCGGCAACATCGTGAACGCGCTGCGCGAGTCGCTCGAGCGCACGCCGCCCGAACTCGCGGCCGACATCGTCGATCGCGGCATCTTCCTCACCGGCGGCGGCGCGCTGTTGCGCGGACTGGATCTGCTGCTGCGCGAGGTGACGAACCTCAACATCCGGGTCGCCCAGGACCCGCTCACGTCGGTCGTCCTCGGGGCGGGCAAGATCCTGGAACAGCCCGAAGACTTCGAGAAGGTGCTGATGAGCGGTCACAGGGACTGATTCGATGGGAGGAGGGTTCCTCCCGCCGGCCGAGCGCCGCGGCAGCGCCCTCGTGGGCCTGTACGCGGCGCTCTCGCTGCTTCTGCTCCTGATGGGCGACCGCATCCCCGCCGCGTCACTGCGCGGAATCGGAGCGTGGATGTTCGCTCCGTTCGACCGCGCGGTGCTCACCGTCGACCGGCTCGCCGCCGCGTGGCGTGAGAACCTCGTACTCCACGAAAAGATCTCGCGCCTCGAAATCGAGAACCAGCGCCTGCGTGTCGCCGGCGTCGAGAACGACCGTCTGCGCCGCATGCTGGAGTTGCCGCGGTGGCGCGGGCAGACGCTGCGTCCCGCCGAGGTCCTCGCCTTGGGCGGCGAATCGCTTCCGAGTACCGCGACCATCAGCACCGGCCGCCGCCAGCAGGCGCAGGTCGGCGATGTCGTCGTGACCGAGGACGGCCTGCTCGGGCGTGTGACCGAAGCCTATGGTTCGATGTCGCGCGTGGTGCTGCTCACGGATCCCAACTCGGCGGTGGCGGCCGAGGTCGAGAGCACGAGCGTGCTCGGAGTGCTGCGCTTCATGAATCTGCCGCATCCGCGACTCGTGCTCACCGGAGTGCCGCTGTCCGACACGCTCGCGTTCGGCCAGCGCGTGCTGACTTCCGGCATGTCGCATCGCTTTCCGCGGGGCATTCCGATCGGCACGGTCTCCAAGATCGGCCGCGATGCGGGCGGACTCACGCAGGAGATCGAGATCAAGCCCGCGGCACAGCTGTCGCGGCTGCGGCATGCGTTCGTCCTGACGCCACCGCCACTGCCGGAGGAGACGCCGTGAAGCAGATCGGAACCATGCTCGCCTTCGTCGCGGTCGTGCTGCTGCTGCGCTCGACCGCTCTGACGTCGCTCGCCGCGCGCGGCGTGGTGATCGACGTGCTCGTGTTCGCGACGGTGGTGTGGGCGCTGCGCTACGGCGCGCCATGGGGGGCGAGCTTCGGATTCGCGCTCGGACTCGCCGCCGATCTCGACTCGGTGCATTGGCTCGGACGTCACGCGCTGATGCTCACGCTGCTCGGCTACGCGGTCGGCCGCGTTTCGCGCACGCTGGTGCGAGACAGCGGGCGCACGCAGTTCGTTCTGATCCTGCTCGGAACCCTGCTTCATCAGATCTGGACGGTGGCGTTTGAGATCGGAGCAGTGGAAGGATGGACCTACCTCGTGCAACGCGTGCTGCTCGCCGCAGTCGTGACGCCGCCACTCGGCGTCCTGCTGCTCACCCTGCTGCGCTTCGGTACCGGCCAGCCCCTGTTCGGTCACGCCGTTGCTGAATCACGTCCGGCATCATAGGGAGCCGCGCGCGCTCGCGCTGCAGGCTGCGGTGCTCGCGGGGTTCGGCCTCGTCACGCTCGGGCTGATCCGGCTGCAGGTCACCTTCCACGAGCAGTATCTGAACCTGTCCAAGGAGAACCACGTCCGTCTCGAGGTGATCCGCGCGCCGCGCGGATCGATCTACGACCGCAACGGCGTGCTGCTGGCCGACTCGGCGCCGAGTTTTTCGATCGCGTTCCGTCCGTTCCCCGCCGAGAGCGTTTCGATCACGCGCATCACGCACGGCTCCGCATGGACCGCCGAGGTCGCGCGCCTGGTCGGGATCGACACTCTGGAGGTGCGCCAGGCGGTGACGCAGGCGAACCGCAACGGCCAGACCGCGATGCTGCGCCGCAACGCGCCGTTCGCCGTGCGCGCTGCGATCGAGGAACTGCGCGGCGAACTGCCCGGGCTCGAGGTCCACATCGAACCTCTGCGCCGCTACGCGCACGGCACGGTCGCCTCGCATCTGCTGGGTTACGCCGGCGAGATCAACGAGAAGGAACTGCTGGTCCGCACCGCCGACGGCTACCGTTCGGGCGATCTGATCGGCCGCAGCGGGGTCGAGCACAACTACGAGGATCTGCTGCGCGGCCAGGACGGGGCGGAGT
>JANLWX010000179.1:0-15320 GCA_031364845.1 Candidatus Eiseniibacteriota bacterium | reverse complement strand
GGGATCTCCTCACCGATCGTGAGCCTGCCGCTTCCCGGCAGCGCGGCCGCGATCGAGACCGACTGGGTGAACGGCATCGCCGCACTCGGCAACATCGCGCGCACGTTCCGCATCGACATTCCCGCGGGTGCGGCGCAAGCGCTGTTGCCGGCGAGTGCCGCGTCACCGTGGTTCCTCCGCGTCAACGAAGGCGGATTGCTCAATCGCAGCGGACGCATCACGCGCTTCCGTGTGATCCGCTTCGAGCAAGGCGAGGACTCCTTCACCATGGGCGGGCCGCTGCCCCAGCCCACGATCGAAGGTTCGACGACCACCCTCTCCGCCCCCGCGGTGCTGCTGAGCGTGGATCCGGTCTCGGGCTCTGCCCTTCAGCTGCGCGTGGGCCCGAACCCGGCGCGGGCCGGGCAGCCGGTCCATTTCGTCACCACGATCCGGCCGGCCGGGCCGCTGCGCATCTTCGACGTCTCCGGACGCCGGGTCGCCGAAACCCCGTTTGCCGCGACGGCCGACGGACGGTGGGAAGCCTCATGGACGCCCGCAACCTCCGATCATGCAACGGAATCGGGGATCTACTTCGCGCGTTCGGGCAGGCACACTTCGAGGTTCGTTCTCCTGCCCAGGTAATCCGCTCAAGTCTTACTCAAGTCCCCTTCTCCATCCTCGCCTCGCGATCGAACGGTGGCCGTTGCCACCCGATCGAGGGAGGCCGGACGGGGCTGGTTCAAGCGCCCCGAGGCTCCCGGGATGCCGCTACCAGCGCCGTCTTGAGACGGCAGAAGGAGAATCGAGATGTCGCGTACAGCCTTGATCCGAGCCCTCGGCGTGTTCGCACTCATCGCGGGGTTTGCGCTGCCGGGAACAGCACGCGCGGCCGCGTGGATGTGGGACCAGAATCAGAATCGCATCGATGACCGCATCGAACAGGTGGAGTCGCAAGGACTGACCGCCGCGCACCTCGGCAACGTGCTCAGCGGGCGACTGCGCTTCGCGGTGTTCTCGTCGCTGGCGCCGTTCGAGTACGGCGTGTACATCGGCTACGGCCATGCGCCGACCGATGCCGACGCTGCCGCATTGCAGGCGATCGGAGTTCCGGTCGAGGTCCGCTACCGCTCGATCCCTTATATTCGTTCGCGGATCAGCTACATCCAGGCGCTGCAGATCGCCGCACTGCCGGGCGTGTGGCGTATCGAGACGATTCCGATTCTGTATCCCGTGAACGACATCGCGAGCCGCATCCTGCGCGCCCGCGACTCCGAAGGTGCGCTGCATCCGTCGGTGTGGAAGCACATCGGCGTCACCGGACGCGGCGTTTCGGTCGCGATCCTCGACACCGGCGTCAACGACGAGGCCGATCCGCTTTCCGGCTATCCCGGTCACGAATCGCTGCGTGGCAAATTTCTCGGCGGCGGGAACTTCTTCTCCGGGCAAGCCGCCCTCAATACGCCGATCGACGCGAGTGAGAATCCCAAGCACACGATCGACCCCGAAGCCACGTATCACGGCTCCCACGTCGCGGGTTCCGCGATCGGATCGGGCGGTCCGCAGGGCGTGCTCGGTGGCGGTACCCCCGGCTTCTACGCGGGCATGGCGCCGGACGCGCGGCTGATTGACCTGAAGGTGCTGTCCGATGCCGGCCTCGGTTTCGGCGCGGCTGATGCGCTCGAGTGGCTGATCGCGCACCGCTTCGACACGTGGGGGCTCACCGGCGCCGACACGATCTATCGCGGCGTCGACGTCGCGAACATGTCGATCGGCGGAACCGACAACTCCGACGGCACCGACGCCTCGTGCGCGGCCGTGAACGCGGCCACGCTCGCCGGCATCGTCGTGTGTGTCGCCTCGGGCAACGACGGCAACACCAACTGGATCGCCTCCCCCGCGGCCGCGGATCTCGCGATCACGGTCGGATCGTTTACGGACAACAACACGATCCCGCGCGCGGACGACTTCGTCTCGGACTACAGCAACGAAGGTCCACGCCTTTCCGACGGCGACGGCGACGTGCGCGACGAGATGAAGCCGAGCGTGCTGGGCCCCGGCACCGGCATCCTCTCGGTGCTCGGCGATCCGACGACCGCGGGCGATCAGTACCACCACATCAACGGCACCAGCATGGCAACACCGTGCGTCGCGGGCATCGCGGCGCTGGTGCTGTCGGCGCATCCGCAACTCACGCCGCAGCAGGTGCGGCGGATCCTCGAGGACACGTCCGATCACCGCACCGACATGGGCAAGCAGCCGCCGTCGGCCGCCGATCCATTCAACGTGGATCCCAACTACCACCCGTCGTGGGGCTGGGGTGAAGTCGACGGCTACGCCGCGGTGAAGGAAGCCCTGAATCCCGCCGCGACCCAGGTCGTTCGCATCGCCGTCACGCCGCAGCGCGGACCCGACGCCGTGCGGATCGACTGGTGGAGCCAGCGCGAAGTCGGTCTCACAAGCTACACGGTCGACCGCGCCGCGGACGTGTCGGGCGCGCCGGGTGCCTGGACCACCGTCACCACGGTTCCGGTCGCGAACCCCGCGGCCGAGATCCACGAGGTCGCGAACCGTCATGCGTACAGCTTCACCGATACCGATGCCTCCCTCGATCCGACAGCGACCTACTGGTATCGCGTGCGGTTCACGGACGACGAGAACCGCACGTTCAGCGAGCCCGCGCTGAAGGTGCGCATTCAGGACAGCCCGGTGCTCGCGCGTGTGCGGTTCTCGTGGACGCACAACTATTCGGACGGCGACCTCGCGGTGAAGTTCGGCACCGGCACATCGACCACGCGTCCGGTGTGGTTCCGCGCGGCGCCCGGCGCGCCGGCAGCGGATTCGGTGATCACGCGCAACGGCGTCGCATTCACCGGCACGCTCCAGCACTACTTCCACATCGACCTCACGGCCGAGGACGGCGTGGCCTCCTACCTTCCGCCGAGTGCCGGGAATCCGTGGTACCTCGGCGTCAAGGAAGGCGGCTTCGTCAACACCAAGGGTACCGTGAACGACTTCTCGGTCACCGTGTTCGGTCCCTCCGGAAACACCACGTACTCGGCTCCGAATCCGGCGACGACGACGATCGAGAAGCAGGAGACCGTGTTCTGGGTTCCGCTCGATCCGGGAACGTCGACCAATCACAATCCGGTGCTCGATCCGATCGGACCGCAGTCGATCGGCGAAGGCCTGACCCGCACGTTCACGCTGTCGGCGATCGACGCGGATGGCCAGACGCTAGCCTACAGCGCCTCGGGTCTGCCCGCGGGTGCGACGTTCGATGCCGGCACGCGGCAGTTCTCATGGACGCCGGGCTACTCGTCGGCCGGTTCGTACACGGCGACCTTCACGGTCAGCGACCAGGCGTTCCCGGTGCCTGCATCCGACACGGAAGTCGTCGAGTTCACCGTGACCGAGCGCAATCCGGGCGACAACGCGTCACCGGTGCTCGACGCGCTGCACGATCGTGACGCGTTCGTCGGCGAGCGGATCAGCTTCCGCATCACCGGACGCGATCCCGAAGGCTCGCCGCTCACGTTCTCGTCGTCCACGCTGCTCGCGGGTGCCTCGCTCAATCCCGCGGCGGGCACGTTCGAATGGATTCCGAACGACCATCAGCAGGGACGTCACCGCATGGAGTTCACCGCGACCGACGCGAACGGGGCCTCGAGCACGTCCGCGATGTACGTGAGCGTGCGGCACCCGGGCTACGATCCCGAGCCGCCGTCGGCGTGCACCGCGACCGCCAGCGATTACTCGGGCGTCGTCGGAGCGGGAACCGATCCCGGCGAGAAGGACATCCAGTACCGACCGTTCACCATCGCCCAGGGCACGCAGCGGATCGAAGGCACGCTCACGTGGTTCGGCGGCCCGGTCGTGGACCTCGACTTCTATCTGATCGATGCGGATTCGAACGTGGTGGGATCCGCCGCGAGCAGCGATCCCACCGAGCATCTGGTGGTGATGTCGCCCGCGCCCGGCAACTACATGTGGAAGGTCGTGGCGTTCACGAACCCGGACACCGCCGAGTTTACGATCGACCAGGAGTCGTGCGTGACGCAGACGCTGGCGGTGGGCGACGCCGAAACCTCGCGCCTTTCACTGAGTGCCGGGACGCCGAACCCGTTCCGCACCACCAACGCGATCCGCTTCGCGATGCCCCAGCCGGGACACGCGCGGCTTGCGATCTTCGACCTCGCCGGACGCCGCGTGCGCACGCTGCACGACGGCTGGGCGGCCACGGGATCACACACGAAAGTGTGGGACCGCCGCACCGACCGCGGATCGATCGCGCAGAGCGGCGTGTACTTCTACCGGCTCGAAGCGGCGGGCCAAGTGCTCGGCCGCAAGGTCGTGATGGTCAAGTGATCTGAGGTTGCGACGCCCGTCTTCCGCGCCTCCTGCGGAGGGCGGGCGGAACGAGGATTGCCGGAGAACGCGCGTGCCGTCCGGAGGGCTCGGAATCTCATACCGGGCGGGCACGCCGTTCCGGCCACTCAGTCGGGTGGACGGAACGTCGCCATCCCGAGCGTCGGTGCGAAGAAGTACACGCCGGCATACAGCGCCGCGAGCCCGCCGAGCGCGATCATCAGCCGCTTCGGGTTCACGGGTTCGGTGCTCTCCCATCGGAACAGAAGGCCGTTCAACGACACGCCGGCCACCGAGGTCAGCGCGAGCACCGACAGCGGTCCCATCACCTGCGCCACACCCATTCCGCGCACCACGACGGCCTGCAGCGCCTCGTTGATGTAGGTGGTCGGAATCAGGCGGGCGAGGTTCTGCATCCACCCGGGCAGCATCATGAACGGGATCGCCGAGCCCGACAGGAACATCAGCGGGAAGAACACGAAGTTGGCGATCGCGGGCGCGGTGCGTGTGTCGCGCGCAATGCTGCCGACGATGAGGCCGATCGGAATCAGCGCCGCCCCGCCGAGCAGCAGAACCAGTGCGAAGGCGAGCGGCGAACCGGCGATCTGGAACTTGAACAGGATGCGCGCGACGATCAGTTGCAGCGTCATCGAAACGACCAGCGTCGTGAGCGCGGTGGCCCCATGCGCGAGCACGATCGCGACCGCGCTCACCGGTGTCGCGCGGTGCCGCCGCAGGATTCCGATCTCGCGTTCGGTGACGAGGCGCATCGCGATGCCGAACACGCTGCCCGAGATGATCGTGATCGTGAACAGCCCGGGCATGACGAAGCGCGCTGCCTCGGGATCGCCACGGCCAAACACGTAGCCGAACATGAGCAGGAAGAACAGCGGGAACGCGAGGATCCAATAGATCGACGTGCGGTTGCGGCGATAGGTGAGCAGATGCCCGCGATAGAGCGCGAGTGCGGCGCGCAGCTGGCTCATGTCGAGGACTCCAGCACCGAGGCCGCGTCGGTACTACCGACCAGTTCGAGGTAGACGTCCTCGAGCGCCGGGCGCTTCATACGCAAATCGGTGAGCGTCACCTGCTGGCTGCGGAGCACCTCGCCGAGCGCCACGATCACCGCGGCCGGATCGCGCGTCGTGAAGCGATGGTGGGTTCCCTCCTGCCCGTGATGCGAAGCCCCCGCCGCTTCGAGCGGGCGCGGATCGAACGGCCCGGACACCGCGATCCACAGCGTCGAAGCTCCTTCGGAGCGCCCGACGAGATCGAACGGCGTGCCGTCGGCGACGATCTCACCCGAACGGATCACGATCACGCGATCGCACAGGTCCTCGGCTTCCTCGATGTAGTGGGTCGTGAGGATCACCGAGCGTCCGGAGCGGTGGAATTCGCGGATCACTTCGTGCAGCGCGCGGCGCGCCGCCGGATCGAGCCCGGCCGTGGGCTCGTCGAGTATCAGGAGTTCGGGATCGTGAATCAGCGCGATGCCGAGTGCCAGGCGCTGCTGCTGGCCGCCGGACAGCGCGCGCGTCAGCGTTTTCGCCTTGGCTTCGAGCCCGACCTTCTTAAGGACATCGGCAACCGGCAGCGCGCGCGGATAGAACGCGGCGTACATCTCGAGCAGTTCGCGCGCGCTCAAGTCGAGCGGCATCGCCGTGGACTGGAGCTGAACTCCGATGCGCTGCTTGAGCGCGCGGCCGTTCTGCTCGGGATCGAGTCCCAGCACCGACACGCGCCCGCTCGTACGCTGACGCAGGCCTTCGAGGATCTCGACCAGCGTGGTCTTGCCCGCACCGTTGGGACCGAGCAGCCCGGTCACACCGCCCTGCGGGATCACGAGGTCGATGCCCCGCAGGGCGTGCGTCTCGCCGTAGGACTTGCGAAGTTGCTCGAGGACGATCGTCATGGGGAAAGGATTACCGCGCCCCGGGTGATCGGATCGAGAGGCTTCCGACGAACGGTCGATCGCAGCGGATGGACGGTCGCGTGGCGGGATCGCGCTCGGGCGCGAACGCCTGCATCACGCTCCGAGGGCCGTGTGGATGACGTCGGTCTTGGCGGCGAGGATAAAGTCGTTCTCGTGCAGGCCGCCGATCTTGTGTGTCCACACCTCGACCACGACCTTGCCCCAGGCGACGTGGAGGTCGGGATGGTGCTGCTCGCGCTCGGCCAATTCGCCGACGGCGACCGCGAACGCCATCGCGCTCTTGAAGTCTGCGAACTTGAACTCGCGGCGCAGACGGCGCACGCCGTCGACATCGACGACGTCCCAGTCGGCCACCTGCGGCTTGAGTGCAGCGATTCCTGCGTGATCGAGTGAAGGAATGCCGCCGCGGCACGGCACGCACGTCGCTTGAGTGAGTCCTGCCATGGGGTGCTCCTTAGATCTAGCGTGAAATATCGTGAGTCGGCCGCTCGCAAGGAATACGGCGGACGCGCGGGGAAGGCAAGCGCTGCCCGTGGCGGCCGTCAGCGGCGCTTCGGGGATTCGGCGCGCAAGGCTTCGATTACTTTCCAGAGCTGGTCCCAGCGCGGCGTCCCCACGTGAAGCTCGCCGACGTGCGTGTGGCGGACGCGGCCCTCGCGATCGAGCACGTAGAGGGCGGGCCAGTAGTGATTGTCGAACTCGCGCCACGCGGTGTAGGCGTTGTCTTGTGCGACCGGGAAGGTGATCTTCTCCCGGGCAATCGCGCGGCGCACGTTACCGGAGTCGCGCTCGTGGTCGAGTTCGGGCGTGTGGATGCCGACCACGGCCACGTCGGCGGCAAGGCGCGCCCGCAGCTCTCGCATCGCGGGAATGGTACGACGGCAGTTGATGCACCCGAAGGTCCAGAACTCGACCACGACGACCCGTCCGTCGAGCGTTGCGGGGCCGAAGTCCGCCGGCTGCAGCCACTCCACGCCCGAGCGCCACGCGCCCGGCTTGATCGGAGCTGCCGCGGCTCGCGCTTCACCGATCAGCGTCGCGGCGCAAAGCATGGCGAACAGGATGAAACGCAAACATGAACGGATCACCGTGCCTCCCACTCTTTCCTTCGAATGCAATCGAGCTCAGTGGATTACGCGCGGGCGCATCGCCCGTGACCGCGGTTGCACTGCGGCTTTCGTGGCTGGCTCGCCTGCCGGAGGGTCCGCGCACCGGGAGGGCGTGTGGGCGCCATGTCATGCCATTTGAGAATGTAAACCGAGTTCTCATCGTCAAACCGTTTGAGATGTAACCCGAGTCGCGTCGTCCCGGCGCTTTGCCAGGGCCGCAATGGGCTCGAGTTTCTTCTCGATGGTCTTCGACAGCTCGAATGGATCGGTGGTGGCGCGCAGTCGCAGCAGTTCATTCACCATCGTCCGATCGAAGTTCTTGCCCGCTCGCGGTTCGAGGCCCAAACCTGCGGACCCGAGTCCGGTCACGCTGACCTGCCCGTGCGGACAATTCGCAGGCCAACGGTTTCGGGCCTTGGAGTGTGATCTCGCGTGCGGCGGGAGTGAGTGGCGATCGCGCAGCGACGCTCCCGCGACAGAGGCAGCCAGGGATGGCTGCCGACAGACTCGGGGGAGCGGAGCGCGGCAGGATGCCGCGCGCAGCGGGCGGCGCGGAGCGATTGCCGCTCACTCCCGCCGCCTCCGGTCGTGAACCGCAGCGCACGGCCTGCGGGGCGGGGGTTTCAGCGCTTGACGGACGCGGCCATTCGGACGAAGTTTCCCGCGGTTGACCGCCGTCTACCTGTCCCCCGCCGCAATCTCTCCAAGGAGACTGTCATGTCCCCTCCCCTCGCCCGACCTGTGGGCCCTATCGCGCTCGCTACCGGACTCGCCCTGGTTCTGATTCCGCATGGCGCAATCGCCGCCAAGACTCCTACGCCGTCAGCTGCGGCGGCCGTCAGCGCCGGACCGCAGGCGCAGGAACACGTGCTGTCGAATGGCATGAAGGTGGTGTTCGCGCCCCGTCATCTGACACCGACCGTTTCGGCGGGCTGGGTCGCCAAGGTCGGGTCGGTCAACGAGCGGCCGGGTATCACCGGCATCTCGCATCTGTTCGAACACATGATGTTCAAGGGCACGCACGTGATCGGCACGCGCGACTACGCCAAGGATCAGTCGCTGCTCGATCAGCAGGAGAAGTTGCAGGACGAGATGCGCGCGGAGATGTCGAAGTTGCGCGAGGCGCAGCGCCGCGGGCTGATCGACGACATGACGAAGCCCGAGCACCGGAGCGCACGATACAAGGAGCTCGACGCCCAGTTCGACGCGCTGGTCAAGCAGCAGCGCGACAACATGGTCAAGAACGAGTTCAACCAGTTGTTGCAGAAGAACGGCGCCACCGGCATCAACGCGTTCACCAACAACGACCAGACGTTCTATTTCGAGAACGTTCCCGCGAACAAGCTCGAACTGTGGTTCTGGCTCGAGGCGGACCGGCTCAAGAATCCGGTGTTCCGCGAGTTCTACAGCGAGCGCGACGTCGTGTACGAGGAACGCCGGCTGCGCTACGAATCGACGCCGACCGGCAAGTTCCAGCAGTCGTTCGACGCGGTGTTCTGGGACTCGAGCCCCTACGCGTGGCCGGTGATCGGCTGGCCGAGCGACATCGCCAACATCACCAAGGCGCAGGCCGACGAGTACTTCGGCCTCTACTACGCGCCGTCCAATCTCACGGCGATCCTGGTCGGCGACTTCGATCCCAAGGAAGCGCTCGTCCTGGCGGAGAAGTATCTCGGATCCATTCCCAAGGGCACGAAGCCGGTGCCCGAGATGATCACGACCGAGACGCGCCAGATCGCGGAGAAGCGTTTCTACGGCGAAGCGGAGACCAGCCCCGCGGTCGAGATCCGCTGGCACACGCCCGCGTTCGTGCACCGCGACATCCCCGCACTCGAAGTGCTGGGCGAGGTGCTCGACGGACCGAGCGGCCGCCTCAATCGCAGCCTCGTCCTCAAGCAGGGCATCGCGACCAGCGCCGGCTCGCAGCACGACCCGCGCAAGTTCGAAGGCATGTTCGAGCTGCGGGCCGAGTGCAAGGAAGGCAAGACTCCGGAGGACCTCGAGCAGGCGCTGCACGCCGAGGTCGAGAAGCTGCAGAAGGAGCCGGTGACCGCGGAAGAATTGCAGAGTGCCAAGAACCGCTACCTCGCGAGCACCTATCGCCAGGTCGGATCGAATCAGTTCGTGATGTTCCGCTACGCCGTCAGTGAAGGGCGCGCGACGTGGAAGGATCTCGATCGTATCGAGCGAGAGACCCAGCAGGTCTCGGCCGCCGATCTTCAGCGCGTCGTGCGCGATTACTTCACCAAGGAGAACCGCGCGGTCGCGATCTGGACGCGCAAGGGCGGCACCGAGGTCGACCCCGAAATCGCCGCACTGCCGGCCGAAGCGCGCAAGATGGTGCAGGAGGCGCTGCCGCGCATCATGGCGGCGAAGGATCCTGCGCAACTCGAGGCGATGCTGAGCCGCATGGACCAGATGGCATCGATGGTTCCGCCCGAGGCGAAGCCCGCGATCGAGTACATGAAGGTCAAGATCACGAAGCGCATCGAAGAACTGAAAGCCGGCGGACCTGCCGCGGGCTCTGCTTCCACCGACAAGAACTGAGGAGCCGCGTCATGAAGAACTGCATCATTCTCGCATCCGCGGCGCTGTTCGCCGGACTCGCCGTCCCGGTCGTGGCCCATGCCGCCGACAGCGGCATCGTGGCGCACCCGGATCGACTGACGTACCGCCCGCTCAGCTATACCGCGCCCCGCGCGGCCGAACACCGGATCAAGCTCAAGAACGGCGTGATCGCCTATCTCGTCCCCGACCGCTCGCTGCCGCTCGTGACCGTGAACGTGATGATGCGGATCGGTCCCGATCTCGATCCTGCGGGCAAGGAAGGTCTTGCGGGCACCGCGATGCATCTGCTGACGCGCAGCGGCACCGCGACCCAGACCGCGCAGCAGGTCGAGGACCGCGCGGCGTTCCTCGGCGCGATGCTGTCGTCGGGCGTGGGCGGTGGCGGCGGCGGCAACCCGTTCGCGCCTCCGGGCCTCGGGCCCACCGAAGCCAGCGCGACGATCAATCTGTTGTCGAAGGACATCGTTGACGGCCTCGGGCTGTTGGTCGAATGTCTCAAGACTCCGGCGTGGGAAGCCGATCGCTTGAAACTGCGCCGCGAGCAGACGCTCCAGGCACTGAAGGAGCGCAACGATCAGTCGGCTTCGATCGAAGAGCGCGAGTGGAGCTGGCTCACGCGCGGCGACGCGCACTGGACCAATCGCTGGGCGACGGCGGCCTCGGTCGAAGGCATCACAAAGGAAGATCTCTCCGCGTTCCACAAACGCTACGTCGGGCCGAAGAACTTCGTGCTCGCCGTATCGGGCGACTTCGATCGCGCGACGATGACGAAGCAGCTCGAGAAGGCGTTCGGCGCGTGGCCGACCGACGGTGAGCGTCCGGCAGCACCCGCCTCGCCGACAGCGGCAGCTCAGGCGGGCTGGTACATCGTCGACAAGGATGTGAATCAGGGCCGTGTCTCGATCGGCCTGCGCACGATCGACCGCTTCGATCCCGACTATCAGGCGGCGCGCGTGATGAACGACATCCTGGGTGCGGGTGGATTCTCCTCCCGGCTCGTCAACCGCATCCGCTCGGACGAGGGCCTCGCCTATTCGGTGCGCTCCGGATTCGACGGTGGCGTCTACTACCCGGACGCATGGCGCATCCAGTTCCAGTCCAAGGTCCGCTCGGTCGCGTTCGCGACCCAGATCGCGCTGGTGGAAGTGGCGCGCATCCGGGATTCGGTGGTGACGGCCTCCGAGATCGATCTCACGAAGAACAAGATGATCGAGAGCTTCCCGACCACGTTCGAAAACGCGAGTGCGATCGCGACCACGCTCGCCAACGAGGAGTTGACCGGGCGCTATCAGAAGGACCCCGAGTACTTCGCCCAGTATCGCGATCGCGTGCGCGCGGTGACGGTGGCCGACGTGCAGCGCGTCGCGCGCCGGCTGCTGGACCCTTCGAAGATGACGGTGCTGATGGTCGGCAACGCGAAGGACATGCTGGCGGGTGACGAGAAGCATGCGGCCAGCATCACCACGCTGGCCGGCGGCGAACCGAAACGCATTCCGATGCGCGACCCGATGACGATGAAGGCGGTCGCCAACCCCTGAACCCTGTTCCGGGGCGGCGCGTAGCGCCGTCCCGGAACTAGGAGACTTCATGCATGCACCGCGCCAGCGCATCTTGGTGCCCGTCGCCGGAATTCCCTCGCCTGAGATCGGGTTGTTCCTCGCCCAAATGGACGATCAGAGCCGCAGGCTGACCGAAGACAGCCGCGGCGCCACCGTGGCCGAACTGGCGTGGCAGCCGCGGCCGGGGACGAACACGATCGGAATGCTGATGGCGCACAACGCGATCGTCGAGCTGTACTGGATCTCCATCGCCGCCGGAATCCCGTGCGATTGCCAGGGGCTGCTCGGCGTCGGCATGGACGACGATGGCATCCCACTTCCCGAGGGCGCGCTGCCTCCGGCGACGCTCGCCGGCAAGGATCTGGCGTTCTTCGACGATCTGCGCGCTCGCGCCCGCGCGTTCACGTATGGATGGGCGAAGCGCTGGACCGCGGATGATCTCGATCGCACGGTGCCGTGGACCCGCCGCGACGGCGAGTGGACGGTGAACGTGCGCTGGATTCTCTATCACGTTCTCGAGCACGAGGCCGGCCACTACGGGCAGATCAACTTCGTGCGTCATCTGTATCGCTCGACGCCGGCCGGCGCCGAGCCGGTTGCTCCGGGAACCCCGACATGACCCCGACGATCACGACCCGGCTCGCAACGCCGGAGGGATACCGTTCGGCCGCGGTCGCGCGCTTCGTGTGGCAGCTCGACGAGCAGCGCCGCCGGCTCACCGAGGACACGCGCGGCCTGACGCCGGCGGATCTCGAGTGGCAGTCCGCCCCGGGCATGAACACGATCGGCATGCTGCTCGCGCACATCGCGTTCGCCGAGGCGAATCTCGCGCAAGTCGGACTCAACGGCGAAGTCACGGGACATCCGCACGACGTCATCGGAATCACGGAGGCGGACGAAGGCATGCCGCTCGTTTCCGGAGCGCCCCCGGCGCCGGCGCTCGCGGGCAAGGACCTCGCGTTCTTCGACGCAGCCCTGGCGAGCGCGCGCGAGCACACCCGTACCATCGCGCGGACGTTGTCGGACGCGGATCTCATGGCCGACGTGGTGCGCCCGCCGCGGCCGGACGGAACTCAACGGGTGTTCAACAAGGGCTGGGTGCTGTATCACCTGCTCGAGCACGAAGCCGGTCATCACGGGCAGATCAATCTGCTGCGCCATCTGCAACGCGCCATGGCCGGCAGCGGGGCGGCGTAGATGGCCTCCCCATCGAACGCGGTCGCGAACTTCCGCGCGCTGCATGCCACGGGATGCTTCGTGCTGCCGAATCCGTGGGACGTGGGATCGGCGATCTATCTCGAGCACCTGGGCTTCAAGGCGCTCGCCACGACTTCGGCGGGATTCGCTTTCAGCCGCGGGCTGCGCGACGACACCGGCGTGATTCCGCTGGCGCTGATGCTGGCTCACCTCGCCGATATTTCGGCGGCGACGCCGCTGCCCGTGAACGCCGACTTCCAGAACGGATTTGCCGACGATCCCGAAGGTGTGGCCGCGAACGTCACACGCTGCATCGCGACCGGGGTCGCAGGGCTCTCGATCGAGGACTCGACCGGGCGCGCCGACTCTCCGCTCTACGGCGAGGGCCTCGCGATCGAGCGCATCCGCGCGGCGCGTGCCGCGATCGACGCATCAGGTGTTCCGGTCATGCTGACCGGTCGCTGCGAGGCGTGGCTCGTCGGTCAGCCGGATCCGCTCCCGTTTGCGTTGAAGCGGCTCGTCGCCTATGCCGGAGCGGGCGCGGATTGCCTCTACGCTCCGGGCGTGCGTGAGCCCGCGGACATCGCGGCGATCGTGCGCGGCGTCGCGCCGAAACCCGTCAATGTCCTGATGTCTGCCCCGCACCCGGAACTCTCGGTGGCGAAGCTCGCCGAGCTGGGCGTGCGGCGCATCTCGGTGGGTGCGGCACTCGCGCGCGCCGCGTGGGGCGGCTTCATGCGCGCCGCGCGCGGCATCGCGGAGACGGGTTCGTTCGACGCCCTCGCGGATGCGGCCACGTTCGGCGAGATCAACGAAATGTTCCGCGACCGCGCGTGAGGGGCTTGCATTGATGCGCTCCCCGTCGGCGGCGTTCGCAGAGGCCCATCCAACCAGAGTCTCTCCATGACGACCGTCGGAATGGTCGGAGGGCTCGGTCCGGAATCGACGATCGACTACTACCGCCGCACGCTCGAGGGCTGGCAGCAAGAAGATCCCTCGAGCACGCCTTCAATCGTGATCGACAGCGTGGACGCGCAGACCGCGCTACGGCTGGCGGGCAGCGATCGCTCGGGATTCACGGAGTATCTGATGGCGTCGATCCGCCGGCTCGCGGGCGCGGGAGTCGACTTCGCGGTGCTGACCGCGAACACCGCGCACATGGTGTTCGACGATCTCGCGTCACGCTCGCCGGTGCCGCTCCTGAGCATCGTCGAAACGTGCGCGCACGAAGCACGTGAGCGCGGGCTGACGCGGCTCTCGCTGCTCGGCACTCGATTCACGATGGAAGGCACGTTCTATCCCGAGGTTTGCGGGCGATACGGTGTGACGGTGGTCACGCCCGGCGACGCCGATCGCGCCTGGATCCACGAGCGTTACGTGGGCGAACTGCTGAAGGGCGACTTTCGTGACGACACGCGCAACGCATTCATCTCGCTCGTCGGTCGGATCCGCGACGCCTCCGGAGTGCAAGGCGTGATTCTCGGCGGAACCGAGCTGCCGCTCCTGCTCCCGGAGTCGCGAATCGCCGGCATTCCCGTACTCGACACGACGGCGTTGCACGTCGCCGCGATCGTCCGCCGGTTGCGCGAGAACGAGCCCTGCTGACATGGCGTTCGAGATCCGCCGCGACGATCTCACGGGTCCGGAAATCGCGGCGTTGCTGCAGCGGCATCTCGAGCACGCGGCCACCCATTCACCGCGCGAGAGCATTCACGCGCTCGACCTCGACCGCCTGCGATCCCCCGGCATCACGTTCTGGAGCGTGTGGTCGGACGGCGCGCTCGTGGGCTGCGGCGCGCTGCGCGAACTCGCTCCCGATCACGGTGAGATCAAGTCCATGCACACCGCGCGGGCGCATCGCGGCAAAGGAGTCGCCGCGCAGCTCCTCACCCACATCCTCGATGAGGCGCGCGAGCGGTCCTATCGGCGCGTGAGTCTGGAAACCGGATCGATGGCCGGCTTCGCCGCGGCGCGCGCGCTCTACTCGCGCTTCGGCTTCACGGTGTGCGCGCCGTTCGCCGACTACCGCGAAGACCCGAACAGCGTGTGTATGACGCTCGCACTTCGCGACTGATCCAGGTCCACCGCGGAGCATCATGGTTCTCAAGAGGATCGGCGCCCGGTCACGGGAATTCTTCTGGGGCCGCATCCGGCGGAAGGATCTCCACCGTCTATCGCTCGACGCCGCTGAACAACACGGCGACGCGCTCGCCATCGGGCAGCGCATCCTGGGCGCGTAGCTCCATCAGCCCCGCGAGACCCGCGGCGCCGGTCGGATCGACGGGGATCGTGGTCGTCGCGCGCGCCAGTGCATGGGCCTCGCGCAGACGTTCCTCGCCCACGGTCACAGGCCAGCCGCCGCTCTCGATCACGCCGCGCGTCACCGCAAGCCAGCCGTAGGTTTCGTCGTCGAGGATGCCGTGGGCGAGGCTCGCGGGCACGGATTCCCACGGCCACATGAATTCGGCCCGGTGCGAGCGCGCATGATCAAGCGCGGCGTGGGGGGGGGGCCCCCGCGGGGCCCCCCCCCCCGCCGCGCCGGCCGCGGGGGGGGGGGGGGGCGCCCCCGGGGGGGTTATGGGGGGGGGGGGGGCCCCCCCCCCCCCC
>JANLWX010000174.1:0-1906 GCA_031364845.1 Candidatus Eiseniibacteriota bacterium | reverse complement strand
TGCCGCCGGAAATCGACGCCAGGTGAACGTCACGCTTCACGTGTTCGTAGACGAAATCGAAGCGCTCGGGCGCCAACGGGGAGCCGGTCGAGGTCATCGTCTGCACGCTTTCGAGGGCGTGCGTTTCCCGGGGGCGCAGTCCGGCCTTCGACACGGCGTCGATGAACTTGGCGGACGTGCCGAACAGCGTCATCTTCGTCTCGTCCGCGAACGTGAACAGGGTGTTCCCATCCGGATGAAATGGTGCACCGTCGTAGAGCAGGATCGTGGCGCGCGACGCGAGCACCGTCACGAGCCAGTTCCACATCATCCAGCCCAGGGTCGTGAAGTAGAACACCCGATCGCCGGGCTGGATGTCGCAGAGGAGCTGGTGCTCCTTGAGGTGCTGGAGCAGCGTGCCGCCGGCGCCGTGGACGATGCACTTCGGCACGCCGGTGGTGCCGGAGGAATACAGGATGTAGAGCGGCTGGTTGAACGGCAGCTGCGCGTACGACGGGGCGGCGCCGCGGTGCGGACCGATGAAGGCTTCCCAGCCGTCCGTGCCGATCACGCTCCGCTCGACGGTCGGGAGCCGTTTCAGGACCTCGGCAATCTTCGGCCGCTGGTCGAACGTCTTCCCGCCGTACACGTAGGTGTCGGCGGCGATGAGGACGCGGGGCTCGATCTGGCCGAAGCGGTCGAGGACCCCCTGCACGCCGAAGTCAGGTGAGCAGCTCGACCAGACCGCGCCGACCGACGCGGCGCCCAGCACTGCGACGATCGTCTCCGGGACGTTGGTGACGTAGGCGGCGACGCGGTCCCCGGGCTGGATGCCGGCTGATCTGAGCGCCGCGGCAAACGCCGCGGACTCGCTGCGAAGCTCGGTCCACGTCATCGTCCGCCGGCTGCCGTCCTCGGACTTGAAGATGATGGCGGGGTCAGTGACGTCTGATCGAAGGACGTTCTCGGCAAAGTTCAGGCTCGCGTCGGGAAAGAACCGCGCCCCCGGCATGCGGTCCATGTCGACCGCGATCCGGCTGCCCTTCGTCCCGATGACGCCGCCGAAGTCCCACATCGCGTCCCAGAACTCGAGGGGCCTCGTGATGCTCCAATCGTAGATCTCGGCGTACGACCTCCCCTTCCCGAACCGCGTAAGGTTCGCGCGCGCGATGCGGTCCCTCGAGGGAGTCCACACGGAGCTAAGCATGCATACGATTATTGCCTGTACGGGCCGACGGCCAGCACGACGGCAGCAAGTCGACCAAGTGACTCTGGGCCGGCTAACTTCGCGCTGGAGCCGTCGGCGCCGCTGACCATGTCGGCGCCGCGGCTCAGCGCGAACGTTGATATGACTCGTTCATCGTGCGACGGAGACGAAAGGCGTCGGACCGTTGCTGTCCGCGCGCAGGCACGTCCTCCGCGAAGTTCAGCATGGCATCGGAAAGAACCCCGTCATCAGTGCTTCAACGCACGATCGCGAGCGCGTAATGGCGATGGCCGCGCCGGACCCGGTAGGTCGCGAAGTCGTCGCGATCGATGGTAAAGACCGTGCGAATGTCCAACCGCTCCGCCGCCGCAATCAACGACGCGTCGGCGAAGTCCATCGGGCGGTCCGCGTAGACCTCCATGAGTTCGAACGCACGGCTCAACCCCGCAGGATCGAGAAACCAGACCGCAACGCCGTCCTTCTGAATGAAGTCCCTCAGCCGGTTGGCTGCCCCGCTTCCCGGGCCGAGGATATGAAACGCCTCGGTCAGAATCGGGGTCGTGGTGATGAGAGGTTCGCGCAGGGCTTTCAGCCCCGCGCGGCAGAGACGGTGGTCGTCGTCCTTCGGATCGAAGATCGCGACCAGCGGACCGGCATCGACGAGGATCACCTGCCGTACTTCTTGCGCAGGACCTCTCGCACGCCGCGCCGCACCTCTCG
>JANLWX010000210.1:0-47892 GCA_031364845.1 Candidatus Eiseniibacteriota bacterium | reverse complement strand
GCGGGCCCTGACCGAATGAATCCGGATCAGGGCCCGCTGAGCGGGACACCGGCACCCGAGCTGTTCACGAGACCCGATCGCGGCTACAGAAGAGCCCGGGCCGCAGACACGGTGCCGCTATTCTTCCTTTTCGTCGGCGTCCAGATTCGCGAAGTCTTCGTCTTCCGTGTACGGGGCGTCTTCGTCGAAGTCGTCTTCGAACTCCTCCTCGTCGTCGCCGAACTCGTCATCCTCGTCGAGTTCATCGTCTCCGAGCAGGTCTTCGTCTTCGTCCTCGTCATCGTCGCCGTAGTCTTCGATTTCATCATCGGGAAGCGCGTTGAATTCGTCGTCTCCCGAAACACCCTTCTTCTTCATCATGGCTTCCTCGGACGCGATCGTCATTTGGCCTTGCCCCGGAACGGATTCGGATCCGCTCCACCATGCGCATGGATGCTGAACTTCGCGCCGCGATGCGCTCGTTTACAAAAAAGCCTCGGCAGTATACGGAGCGGCTTTCCCCCGTCAACTGGAATCGGGGACCTTTTCGCAGTGGGCCGGCCGCGGCCTCGCATCCCGGTCATTCCGGCCGTCCACCCCCTGAACACGATCGCCCCCGGGGCAGAAACCTCGGAGGCGAAGGGCATTGCATACGAAATGGCGGGGTTGACGGGACTCGAACCCGCGACCTCCTACGTGACAGGCAGGCGCTCTAACCGGCTGAGCTACAACCCCGCATGCCGTAACGCGATCAGCGGCGATCGCGACGGCAAAAGCGTGCGGCAGAATAGCCGCGTCGAAGCGCGGGTGTCAATAAAGCCGCCTGAGATCGATCCCGGGATAGTAGTGCTGGATGATGGCTTCCGCGGGCTTTCCCGATCGCGCCATGCCGAGCGCTCCGGTCTGGCACAGGCCGACGCCATGTCCGGATCCGGCACCGCTCGCGACCACCGCCACGGCGCGGCGCGTCCCGCGGTCGCGGCGCACGTCGATCTTGAAGAGATTCGAGCGCAGGATCGCGTTCGCGTTTCCGCCACGGCGGAGCACCTGGCGGATCGAGTACGCCGGAACTCGGATCTCTCCGCGCGTGCCCTTCACGACCAGCTGCCACACACGCCCCGAGTGCGACCGTCGCTGCGCCACGACGTTCACGAGGTCGCCGATCCCGCCGGCGGGAACGCGAATACCCTGGAGCGGCGCGTACTTCGCGACGTTCGCGAGGAACTCCTCAGGCTTCCACGACTCGTTCCAGCGATAGTGGGGCGATGTGGCGCAGAAGTCGCCGGTCACGCTCAGGTCACGATGGCTGACGAGGTATCCACGCGGCGCATCGGGCCACGCTTCCCAGACATCCGCGGTGATGCCGCCGCACGTCGAGCTGTAGTTGGCGCGGATCGGGATGCCGTCGTACAACGCCACCCAGCCGCTCGTCGTGCGTACGACGTCGGTTGCGAGCGGGCGCTCGCTTTCGACCGGTCCGTAGACCTGGTCCTCGACGGTGCCGTAGAGATCGAAGCCTTCTGCGGTGCGCCGTCCGCGATAGAACAGCGTGTAGCTGCGCGCCGCGATCGCCTGCGCACGCCCGGCCTGCATGAGATCCGCCCCGAGGGCGCCAATCTCGCCCGGGATGACGCCGAGCAAGTAGCTTTCGAGCGGCAGCCTCAGCGCGAACGAGAGCTTCCCGCGCGGACCGACGAAGGCCTTCGCCATGCCGCGCCAGGTCTTTCCATTCCAGCGCAGACGGTGGGTGGCGGGATCGGGATCGGTGCCCACGATCCACAACGTGTCGAGCACCGGAAGCACGGTCGAGCGGATCTCGCCGCCCGAGTCGCCCCATGCAATCTCCCACTGTCCGTCGACGCTGCGAATCTCGATCGGCCCCGTCGTCTCGCCGAGCGGCTGATTGGCGCCGTCGGTCGTCATGTGAAGCGCGAGACGCGTGGTCGGGCTCACGATCAGCGAATCCAGATCCACCGCGAGTCCCACATCCATGATCGGCTCGCTGTCGATCTGAACTTTGAGCGCGGGCTCGCGCGGGAGAACCCCGGGAGGCCCGGGCGTTGTGGCCGCGAAGGCACCCGGAATGTGCGCTACAAGGAGCGCGCACGCGATGGCGAGCAGCGAGAATCGGATCGCACTCATATCGCCGCTCCCGGAGTCACATGACCGAGCACCACCGGATGCCGCGCCCCGGTCGCCCCCGGCAGATTGCCCGGCGTTCCGCACAGCGTGAGGTGCGCGAGGTACGCGAAGGCAAGCGCTTCCTTGGCCTCGGGTGCGACGCCGAGGCTGTTAAGGGAGCGCACGCGCGCGGGGCTGAGACGGCGTTCGAGCGATCGCATCAGGGTCGCATTATGGACTCCTCCGCCGCTCGCGAAAACCGCCTCGATCGGGCTGCGCGGCGCGAAGAACCGTTCGATCGCCATCGCGATCGATGCCGAGGTGAGTTCGACCGCGGTCGCCATCACGTCGTCGTCCGAGAGTCCCATCGCATGCGCGACCTCCCGCAGCTTGGCCGCATAGCGCTCGCCGAAGCGTTCGCGCCCGGTCGAACGCGGCGGTTCCTGCGCGAAGAAGGGATCGGCAAGCAGTTCCGTGAGCAGCGCTTCGCTCGCCGTTCCGCGCGCGGCGGCCATGCCGCCGGCGTCGTGCGCGTGCGCTCCGTCCGACATGAGGCCCGCGAGCGCATCGAGCACCGCGTTGCCGGGCCCGGTGTCGAACGCGACCACGGAGTCTGCGCTTCCGCCGCGCGGCAGGTGCGTCACGTTCGCCATGCCGCCCAGATTCAGCATCACGCGGGTTTCGGTCTCCGAACGGAACAGCCACCAGTCGGCGAGCGGCACGAGCGGAGCGCCTTCACCCCCGGCGGCGGTGTCGCGCGAACGGAAATCCGACACCACCGCGATCCCGGTGCGCTCGGCGAGCACCGCGGCGGATCCGATCTGCAGGGTGAGCGCGCCGGTGCGCCCGTCGCCGCGCGGCACGTGCCGCAGCGTCTGGCCGTGCGAACCGATCGCATCGATGTCGATCGCGGGCACGCTGGCCTCGGCCAGCAGTTCGATCACGCACTCCACGTAGCGCCGTCCGAGGGCCGCGTCGAGTTCCATCACGCGCTCGAGCGCCACCGACTCCGAGCCCGCGACGGCGAGGATCTCGGCGCGCAGCACGGGATCGAGCGGCGTCTCGCGGTAGGCGCGCAACTCGTACGTCGTCTCCAGGCCGCTTCCTTCGAAGCGCACGAGCGCCGCGTCGATCGCGTCGGCCGATGTGCCGGTCATGAGGCCGACGATCCAGTGCTCGTCGCGATCGAGATAGGTCCGCAGCGGAGTCCACGCGTCCGGCGTCGTACGGGGCGCACGCGAATTCGGGCTCACTTCTCGGCCCCGGCGAGCAGTCCGGACATGATGTGGCGCTGGAACGCGATGAACACGACGAGCACCGGCAGCGATGCCGCGGTCGAACCTGCCATCAGAAATCCCCAATCCACGCTGTGCTCGGTCTGGGACAGCAAGGCGAGCCCGACCGGCAGCGTGCGCAGCCGGTCGGAGTCGACGAAGATCAACGGAAACAGAAACGAATTCCAGTTGGTCAGAAACGCCTGGATCGCGACCACGGCGAGCACCGGCTTCATGAGCGGCAGCACGATCTTGCGGAAGATCATCCAGTCCGATGCGCCATCGACCCGCGCGGCTTCTTCGAGTTCGATCGGAAGGCCGAGCACGTACTGGCGGACGAGAAAGATGCTGAACGCATCGACCGCGAACGGCAGGATCAGCGCGGAGTAACTGTCGAGCAGGTGCATGCGCGCCATCACGAGATAGAGCGGAATCATCAGCACCTGCTTCGGCAGCATCAACGTCGCGACGATACCGAGCGACCAGAAGCGCTCGCCCGGAACGCGCCTTCGCGCGAGCACGTAGCCGACCGCCGCCGCCGTCAGCACATTGAGTACAACGACCGCCGCCGCGACGAGCGCGCTGTTCGCGAAGTAGCGCGCGACGTTCGCGGCGCCGAACAGTCCGCGATAGTTGCCGAGGCCGAGCGGGCCCGAAATCGCCCGCGCGAACGATCCGCCCGAAGTCTCCGACAGCGACACCGCCAGCATCCAGGCGAACGGCAGCAGCATGCTCGCGAGCAGCGGCCCGAGCCACAGCCATCGCATGAGTGACCCGCTCCAGGCGGGCGGCGGCGGAGCGGGCTCGGCGCCCGCGGTGTCGCGGGTTTCGATCGCGCTCACGCGCCGACTCCAGAAGTGCGCCCGACCAACCGCGACTGCGCCCATGCGAGCAGCAGCGTCAGGATGAACAGCAGATAAGCGACCGCACTCGCGTAGCCGAGGTTGAAACGGTAGAACGCCTCTTCATAGAGGTAGTAGACCACGGTGGTTGTTCGGTGCAGCGGCCCTCCGCGCGTCATCACGAACACTTCGGCGAAGATCTGAAGGCTGCGGACCGTGTTGACCACGAGCACGAACAGCAGCGTCGGCCGCAGCAGGGGTAACGTGATGTGCCGCAGGCAACCCCACCACGAGGCGCCTTCGAGGCGCGCGGCTTCGTAGAGATCGCGCGGGATCGCTTCGAGCCCGGCGAGGAAGATCACCATGTAGTAGCCGCTCGCGGCCCACACGTCCATCGCCATGATCGCGGGAAGTGCCGTGTTCGGATCGAGCAGCCACGACGGCGTCGGCAGGCCCAGCGCATGCAGCAGTCCGTTGAGCGACCCGTTGGGCGCGTAGAGGCCCTTGAACACCAGCGACAGCACGACCACGGACACGACGCTCGGCAGGAAGAAGCCGACCCGGAAGATCGTGCGGCCGCGGAACGCGGGCTGCACCGCGAGCGCAAGTCCGAGCGCCAGCAGTGTCGTGAACGGAATGGTTCCGACCACGAACATCGCCGTGTTGCCGAGCGAACTCCAGAACGCCGGATCGCGCAGCGCGCGGACGTAGTTGTCGGCTCCGACGAACCTGGCGCTCGCGGCATTTATCGGCGAATAGTCGGTGAACGACGCCGCGAGCGAGAACGCGAACGGATAGAGCCCGAACAGCGCGAAAGTCACGACCCACGGCGAGAACAGCGTCCATGCCGTCGCCCGCGAGTAGGACCTCACGTCAGTGCTCCGTACCCGAAGTCACTATTTCTTCCCCACCAGCTCGTCCAGCTTGCGGCTGGCGTCGGCGACGGCCTGTGCCGGCGTCTTCTTGCCGTAGAGCGCCTGCTCGACTTCGTCCTCGATCGCCGCCTCCATCTCGACCCACGCGGGATGATTCGGCGTGGGATAGGCAGTCGCGAACTGACGGATCATGAGCTGTTCCTCGGGATGCTCGCGGTAGTAGGCGGACGTATCGGCGCCAATCGTCGCGGGCTGAACGCTCTTCGCCGACTGCGCGAGCGCGAGCGCATTCTCGGGGCGCACGAGGAAGCGCGCGAGTTCGAGTGCGGCCTGCTTCTGCTTCGATCCCCTGAAGCTCACGAGCATCTCGCCGCCCGCGAACGACGCGTGCGATCCGCGGTCGCGGTCGGGCGCAGGAACCAGCGCCACGCCGTAGCGCAGACCGGGGGCGTCCTTGGGAATCGACTTGAACAGCCAGGCGCCGGAGATCGAGAGCCCTAGCCGGCCTTCCTTGAACTCGCGGTCCAGCACATCCTGGCGATCGAGCACGCCGGCCTTCGCGAGTTCCAGGTAGTACGCGAGCGCGTCGGTGTTCTCCTTCGAGTCGAACGTCGAGCGCGTGAGATCGTCCGACAAGATCGTGCCGCCGTTGCCCCATGCGAACGGCATGAACTTCTTGAACAGCACGTAGCGCTCGCCGGCCTGTGCGCCAAAGCCGCGGATCCCGCCGCCGAGCTTGTGGATACGATCGGCGGCCGCGTGCAGTTCCTCCCACGTCTCGGGCGGCTTCGTCGAGTCGAGACCGGCCTTGGCGAACAGCGTCTTGTTGTAGAACAGGGCACGGGTTCCCAACACCCACGGCACACCGTAGGTCGCGTCGCCGATCGAGCAGATTTCCCACCCGCGCAACTGCGGTTTGAGGTCGGCGATACCAGCGCTCCAATCGGACAGCGCATCCGCGTGCAGCATGCGCGGCATCCACGTCGAGCCCAGCTCGCACAGATCGGGAACGTTTCCCGACGCCATCGCGGCCGTGATCTTCTCGAGCCCGCTCTGCCACGTGAGCTGTTCCATGCGCACGGTGGTTCCCGGATGCTCCTTCTCGAAGTTCCGCAGCAGCGGATCGATCACCTCGGCCGGCCAGAACTGCCAGAACACGATCTCCTGCGCGGCTCCGCCTTTCTTCCCGCACGCGAGCGAGAACAGGAGCGGAACGGCGAGCAGCAACGCGAGCAGGGCGCGAAGCGTCGGACGCGGCCGCCGCGGGAGAAGAGGTTTGTTTCCGGGAACGCCCGGGCTCGTGATGTTCATCGGGGTGCCTCCAGTGCGGCGCGGACGAAACCGCTCGCGCGCTCCAGTCGTGCTTCGGCCTCGGGCCGCGTGCAGGAGAGCGTGAGCATGACGATCGCCGTCTTCACGCTCTTGCCCGCCTGTTCGATCGCACGCGCGGCGGTGTCGTAGTCCACGCCGGTCACGGTCATCACCGTGCGCCGGCTGCGCTCGACCAGCTTCTGACTGTTGGCGAGCAGGTCCACCATCATGTTCTCGTACAGCTTCCCCATCCGTATGAATGAGGCCGTCGTGATCATGTTTAGCACCAGCTTCTGTGCGGTTCCCGACTTCATGCGCGTCGATCCCATGATCGCCTCGGGACCGACCACGGGACAGATCGCGACGTCCACGTCGAGTGAGAATTCCGATCGGGGCGTGCAGGTGACGTAGGCCGTCCTGGCACCCAGCTCACGCGCGCGTTCCAGGGCTGCGACCACGAACGGCGTGCGCCGGCTCGCGGCGATGCCGATCACGGTGTCCTTGGGTCCGACCCCGCGCTCGTCCATCTGGGCGCGCCCGTCGTCGATGCGGTCTTCGGCGCCTTCCACCGCGCGCACGAGCGCTCCGTAGCCGCCCGCCATCACGCCCTGCACCTGCTCGGGAGAAGAACCGAACGTCGGCGGGCACTCGGAGGCGTCCAGCACCCCGAGCCGGCCGCTGGTTCCGGCGCCGACGTAGATCAGGCGGCCGCCTTCGCGAAGCGAGCGCACGACCAGCTCGACGGCCGCGGCGATGTACGGGATCTCGGCGGCAACCGCGGCCGGTACGAGATGGTCCTCGGCCGAGAGTCGCTCGAGCAGCCCGGGGACATCGAGCGAGTCGAGATCGAACGTGCGAGGGTTGCGCTGCTCGGTGGCGAGACGCGCGAATTCCTCGAAGCGCTCCGGATCGTCCATGCGAAGCGTACCTTCCATTGAGGGGCTCATCCGTGAATCGCCGGAGCATGCCACGCCGGAGAAAGCGGGCGCAATATGCCGCGGGGCGGCGCAGCCGCCCCGCAAGCTTTCCAACGAGCGCTTCCCACGCTCCCCCTCTCGCACCGAGTGACCGCACCCCCTCACGCCGCTGGCGCCCAGCCCCGCCGCACCGTTACCGTTCTCCCATGCCCGAACTCCCCGAAGTCGAGACGGTTCGCCGCATGCTCCAGTCGTCCGTGACCGGACGCACGATCGCACGCGCGCGGCTCTCGCGCCTGAACCTCCGCAGCACGCCGCACGCCCCCGGCCTCGCGAAAGCGCTCCGGGGTCGAACGATCCAGACACTCCGCCGTCACGGCAAGTATCTGCTCATCGACCTCACCGGCGGCCATTCGATCGTGTCGCACCTCGGCATGAGCGGCCGCTGGCTGTTCTTCCCGGACGGCGGTGCTGCCGGACTCGAACACATTCACGTGCGTTTGGAGTTCGAAGACGGTTCACGCCTGTGGTTCCAGGATCCGCGACGCTTCGGCATGTTCCGGCTCGTGCGCGCGGAAGCACTCGGCGAGGATCCATCGCTGAAACTCCTCGGCCCCGATCCGATCGCCCACCCGCCGACCGGCCCAGCACTGGCGGAAATCGCGCGCGGATTGCGAATCAGCGTGAAGGAATTCCTGCTCGACCAGCGCCGGATCGCCGGAATCGGCAACATCTACGCGAGCGAGATCCTCCACCGCTCGGGAGTCCACCCCGCGCGGCCCGCGGGCCGCGTTACGCCCGGCGAATGGTTGCTCATCGCGCGCGAAACACAGGCCGTGCTCGGTGAAGCGATCGCGCGCATGGGCACGACGTTCAGCGCGTATCGCACGCTGTGGAACGAGCCGGGCTCATACGGCGAACAACTGCGGGTGTACGACCGGGCCGACGAGCCGTGCCGCACCTGCGCCGCTCCCGTGCGCCGCATGGTTCAGGGACAGCGCTCGACGTTCTACTGCGCGCACTGCCAGCCGCTGCGGAAGCGCTCCGCGCGCTCGTAACCGAGAACAGCGCGAATTCCCCCGATAACAAGCACGTTCTCGCGCCGATGAGGCGAGATTCCGTCGATTGACAACCTCTGAACGTGCGACGTTGTTCAGCGTCCATCTACAAGAATGTATTGGATTTGGATTTTTTTTGGCCTCCGTTGTGTTAGTCGTTGCCCGGAGGCTTCCATCCCCCTACTCTGTGTGGCTGCCGCCCCCCTCGTGGACTCAGGGAAAGGTCCAGGTTCGGGCGGTAACGGTTGAGGACCATGATCGATATCTCGTTGGAGGGGTCTGTGACGTTCGCCTCGTTCGGGCTGCCCACGCCCATTGTGAAGGGCATCCGGGCTGCTGGCCTGACCGAGCCCACGGCCATTCAGAGCAAAGCCATCCCCATTATCGTGCAGGGCAACGACCTGATCGGCGTCGCCCAGAGCGGTTCCGGGAAGACGGGCGCCTATCTCCTGCCGATCCTCTCGCGGTTCCTGGATCGCAGCAGCCGCCTGCGCGGCATCATCCTCGTGCCCACGCGCGAGTTGGCGTCGTACGTCGAGACGCGTGCCCGCGACTTCGCGCGTTTCACCGAGCTCAACATCGGAGTCGTCTACACCGGCGCTCCGCTTCAGGCTCAAGAGCGCATGCTGCGGGAGCAGTCGGTGAATCTCCTCGTGGCCACGCCCGGGCGATTGATCGAGCTGCACGCGCGCGGCTGCCTCAACTTCGCCGACGTCGAGATCCTGGTGCTCGAGGAAGCCGACCGTATGGTGGCACTCGGGCTCGCGCCGGATCTGCGCAAGCTGCTCAAGCTGTTGCCCGAAACCCGCCAGACGCTTCTGTTCACGCTGACCATGCCTCCCGAGCTGAACCGGCTCGCGAAGGAAGCACTGGTGGAGCCGGTGCGTGTCGACGTGGGTCCGGTGAGCAAGCCCGTCGCCGGCATCACACAGGCGATTTATCCGGTCTCGCGCGACCTGCGGCCCGATCTGATCGACGACATCCTCGCGCGCTCCGAAGTGCGCAACACCATCGTGTTCACGCGTTCGCGCACCGGCGGTGAGCGTCTTGCGAAGCAGCTCCAGCGGCGCGGCTATGCGCTCGCCGTGCTCGACGACCATCCGAGCCAGGGCGATCGCGAGCAGGCGCTGGAAGACCTGCGTCGCGGGCGCGTTCAGATTCTCGTCGCCAGCGACACGGCGGCGCGCAGCCTGGACGTCGCCGGCACCGCGCACGTCGTGAACTACGAAGTCCCGCAGACGGCAGAAGACTACGTGCACCGCCTGGGCCGCGCCGGCCGCGGCGATCCGGTCGGTGACGCGTTCACGCTGATGAGCCCCGACGAGCAGAAGTACGTCGATGCGATCGAGCAGTTCCTCGGCCGCGCGATTCCGCGCGTCGTGCTGCCGGACTTCGACTACACCATGGTGCCCGGCAGTCTGCGCAGCCTGGTCGACGACGAGCCCAAGACCCCGCGTCCGGAAGCCGCGTTGCATGCGGCCTCGGCAAAGGTTGCCACGGTGAATCGTGGCGGAGCGAACGGATCGACGCTGCGCGCGTCGACGCCGGCGCCCGGTGCGTCGCGCAATGGCGGAAGCCGTTCATCGGGATCCAGCTCCGGCAGTTCGCGCAGCGGTTCGAAGACCACGCGCACGGCACGTCCCGCGACCGCGAAGCACCCGCATCAGCCCAAGGGCGCGCGCACGGCGACGAAGCCGGCAACGCGTCCGGTGGCGAAGCGGCCGGCGCGGCCGGCGGCGGGACGGACGAAGCCTGCACCGGCTCCTGCACGGAATCGATCGAAGTAGCTGCCCGGTAGTTTGCGAAAACGCGCTCCTCTCGCGAGGGGCGCGTTTTTTGTGTGAGCCGACGCTTGTCGCTCACGGAGCGGGCCTCGCGGCCGCGAAGAGTTCATCCTCGTCCCGGCCCCTAGCGCATCCTCACTCCCTCTCCCCGACGACGCGAGGCGAACCATCGCCGTTGGAGGAGGATGGTTATCGTGCCGACGGCAGCGCCGATTGGGATCGCCACAATCAACATGCCGACAAACGCCAGAATCCCGACAAATCCGTCGCCTTGCCCCCAGCCGTGGACCATGATGGCCCGGATTGTAAAGACGATAGGCACAAGAAGGGTCAGCGCAGCGCAGAGCGCCCCGGCGAACGCTCCCCGGACTGGCCGTGCGTTGTTCTGACGGCCAATCAGCCACCACCATGTGGGCATCGTGACCAGCATGACGATCGCGACGTTAATCCATGCCCCCGATGGGTCCATCCAGCCGAGTGCTACCCCTGTACCAACAATCGCCACAACAAACATAGACGTGGCAAACCAGGTGTCACGAATCACATCGCGCATGACCTCTCCCCGCGCGGACTTCGCATGCCGGGTGCATGCGGGAAGGTCCTTCCATATCCATCGGCGGATACGGCGTCAGAGCACATCGCAGAGTTCAATAACTGCACCATACGTTGAGCTCAAACGTGACGGACTGGCAAGTCGTCCGACGCCGAACGAGAGGCGAGGTCCTCTTGCGAGGGCCGCGTCGAACTGTTTTCGCGGACAGTTGTTGTTCGTCCGAGGAACCGAAGGCCGTCTTCATAGGCGGGGACAGTTCGCTATCGGTCCGATGGACCGAAGCCTTAGAAGGCCGTCGCTCACGGCCCCAACTGTCCGCGCGGACAGTCCGCCTCCAAAGGATTTCGTTACCTCAAACCGGTGCCAGGTGCCAATCCTTCGACGATGCTTTCAACCCGAACCGCATGTCCTCGGGCTTCACGGATGCGATCTTCGTGAAGAAATCCAGTTCATAGACCGTTTCCGGCTTCCGTGTTGCCACCATCAATCGCAGAGCTCGATCCGCCGGGGCAGTCATCTGATCCTTGCCTCGCTCCCAACGAGACACCGTCTCGGGAGCGACGCCGATGCGCTTGGCGAAATCGATCCCCGACCAACCGAGGTATTTCCTGAGAAACACGACCTCGACAGCAGTGAACGGTGCCGGCTTTTTTATCAGCTCGCTCGCGATGAGTTTGTGCAGCTGCTCGATGTACGGAATCGAAACCTCGAACTCGCCGCAGCCCGGGCAGCGATTCACCTCAACGTTCATCAAGGTGACGCCGGGCAATCCGCTCGCCGCGTACTTGAAATTCTCTCTCGTTTTCCTCATTTGGGCGCTGCACTGAAGGCACCTCACGGGTTAGTGCCCCCTTTCTCCATCGCCAGACTCCAACCCACCTCCCTGGTCTCCTACGCCCGTCCTTGGGCTTTGTACCGAATGACCGTCACTACATCAAGTCTTGAGCTGAACTCAAGGCTTGATTTTGAATTGGGTGTTGAGGCTTCATCGACAGCCGCAAGCGACCGGTTTCCATTGCACTTAACGCGCGAGCTACTCCTCAACAGAACGCTCCCACCCCCGCTGGATCCACCCCTCCAGCACCCGAACCGCATCCGCCGCCCCCGCCGCATCCGCGGCCGCGATCGTGATCATGTCCGGGCTGCCTCCGCCTTTGCCGCGTGAAGCATCCTTCAGCGCCGGTACCACTTCGCGCAGATCGAGCGTTCCCGCTTTCGAGCGCGCGCCGATCACCGTGGGTTCCGGGCCACTAGATGCGGCGATGACCCACGGCGCTCCGGCCGCAATGCATTGCACCGCGAACGTACGCACGGTGTCGCGCGGCCAGTCGGCACGATGCTCGACGACCGCGCGCGGCGGATCGCCGACGGCAGCTGCCGCTTCGGCCGTCGTGATGCGGTCGCTCAACGCCTTCACCTGCTTCTTCAGCTCGTCGCGCTCCTCGGCCGCGCGTTCCAAGTGCGCAATCAACTCGCGGTCCTTCAACGTGCGCCGCTTCGCGGCTTCGAGCAGCGTCTCGGTGCGCCAGCCGTAGTCGCGCAATGCGCGCGCTCCGCACAGGAACTCGAACCGCAGATTCCCGCGCACCTTCTCCCACCGGACGATCTTGATGACGCCGACTTCGCCGGTGCGCAGCGTGTGCGTCCCGCCGCACGCGGAAACGTCCCACTCGGGGATTTCGACGATGCGAATTCTTCCCGACACTTTCGGCGGCTTGCGCAGCGTCAGCCGCTTCACGCCTTCGTCGTCCACCCAGTGGCGCGCGATCTCGAGATCGCGCCACACGATCGCGTTTGCGGCCTCTTCGATTCGCTCGAGCGTGCGCCACGTGACGTCGGCGATCGCGACTTCGATCGTGCCGCGCTCGAGTCCGAGGCTCGATGAGAGGGTCGGTGCGGCGATCACGCGCTCGAACGCCGCCGACAGAATGTGCTGCCCGGTGTGCTGCTGCATGTGATCGAAGCGCCGGGCCCAGTCGATGCGGCCTTCGATCACGGAGCCGGCTTCGAATTCTTCACCGGCGTCGCTCGCGGGCGCGTCGCCCGAGCCTTCGGCCACCATGTGCCACACGCTGCCTTCCTCGGCGGCCTGGACGTCCACGACCTTCCACGGTCCGAGCGTGCCGCGGTCCGCTTCCTGACCGCCGCTCTCGGGATAGAAATACGTGATCGCGAGTTCCACGGCCGCGCGGCCCTCGATCTCGCCGCGGCGCACGATCGGTGCGCGGAACTGCGTGGTGTACGAATCGTCGTAGTAGCGGCGTTCGGTGGTCATGGTCCTCTCAGGTCTTCGAACGGTCGAGTCCGTACTCGCGCATCTTGCGCCACAGCGTGGTGCGCGAGATCCCGAGTTGTTTCGCGGCGGAGGTCGCGTTGCCGCGATGGCGCGCGAGCACGAGCACGATGTGTTCGCGCTCGACGTCGGCGAGCGACCAGGTGCCGCGGTCGAGATCGGCGGTTCCGTCCGCGCTGCCGCGTGGTGGGCCGGTGAACGGAGAAGGCGCGCGTCCCGAGGGCACGTGTTCCGAAAGCAGCCGCTGTGTGCGGAACGACGCCGGCAGGTCGGACGCCAGGATGACGCGGCCTTCGGTCACGGCGACCGCGTGCTCGACGGCGTTCTCCAACTCGCGCACGTTGCCGGGGTAGTCGTAGCGCTCTAGCAATTCGGCCGCCTCGGCGCTGAACTCGAGGCCGGAACGCTGCCCGCGGCGGCTGATGCGCTCGAGGAAGTACGAGGCGAGCAGCCCGACGTCCTCACGCCGCTCGCGCAGTGGCGGCAGGTCGATCTGCACGACGTTCAGGCGGTAGTAGAGGTCCGCGCGAAATCTCCCGGCCGCGACTTCGGCCAGCAGGTCGCGATGCGTCGCGGCGATCACGCGCACGTCGACCAAGCGCGTCGTGCTGTCGCCGAGCCGGCGGACTTCGCTGTTCTCGAGGGTGCGCAGCAGCTTCACTTGAGTCGCGAGCGGCATGTCGCCGATCTCATCGAGGAACAGCGTGCCGTGATCGGCTTCCTCGACCAGCCCCATGCGGTCGACCGAAGCGCCGGTGAACGCGCCGCGCACGACCCCGAACAGTTCACTCTCGATCAGCGTGTCGGGAATCGCGCCGACATTGACCGGAACGAACCGCCCGTGGGCGCGGCGCGACTGCACGTGGAGCGCGCGCGCGACGAGTTCCTTGCCAGTCCCGCTCTCGCCGAACAAGAGGACGGTGCTGTCGGTCACGGCGACCTTGCTCACGAGCTTGAAGATGCGCTGCATCCTGGGGCTCGCGCCCACGATCGTCTGTACGAGTCCGCGCGATTCGCCGGAAGGCGAATTCCGCTGGCCGGAATCGGGTGCGTCGAATGTCGGATTCAGTGCCATGCCTCGATCGATCGGCCGATTCCCGGCGCCGTGGATCGACCCGCGGTGGCCGCCGCCATCATACAGGGACCAAACTCGCGCGCGGAATGCGGGTCAGGCGCGGGTGTCGTCCGGCGCTGGCGAGGTCACGGGGTCCTCCGCGGCCATCGCGATCGCGGACGGCGCCGGAGCAGGCACGTCCGCGGCATGGTCCGTCGCGGGTGCGGTGGTCCACGAGGCGGTTCCCGTCGTGGCGCTCGCATAGGTAGGACCGACTTCGATGCCCGGCATCGCGTGCTCGACCTCGACCAGGCGCAGGTAGAAGAACGTCCACGCGTACTGGACGATCGGCATCATCGCCGCGATCAGCAACTGCGTGACCGCCACCCATGCGTTGATCCCGGGCTTCGGGAAAACGATCGACAGCGCGGCACCGACGAACAGGGCCGCGACCACGAGCGCCACCGAGACGGCGATCATCTCGAGCCAGCGCTCGAAGCGGCCTTCGGTGAGCTTGAACGAGCGCTGGAACGCGCCTGCCATGTGCGGTTCGTCGAGCACCACCGCCTCGGTCGCGAACGACAACCGGAATCCGAGGAACAGCGCCGGCAGCACGAAGAAGAACGTGGCGAGCACCAGCGAAAGATTGCGCACGACCTCGGTGACGAGCAGCCACGGCACGCGCTTGATGCCGGCCATGTAGCACTCGACGGCGGAGGGCGGATGCACGTCGGCGGCGGTATTGAACACCGAGCGCGCCCGGTAGCGCAGCATCGCGCTGATCATGAGCCACACGACAAACGTGCCGACCTGTGCCGCGAGCCACACCGCGAACACCTGCCACGGTCGTTCGGCCTCCCCGAGCGGCGGCAGCACGCCGAGCGCGATGATCCACGGCGCCTGCAGCAGGAGCGGGAAGACCAGCGACACCAAGGCATCGCGCCGCACCGCCAGATCGAAGGCGAGCGCGAACGCGTGGCGGGTCGAGACAGGTGGGCGATATCGATGGGAGGACATGGGGGCGCGCCGGTTCGGGTGCGCGGGGCACAGTAGGTTCGCGCCCGGCGGGTGTCAAGAATTCGGGGTCCGAGGGAATTCGTCGGGCTTGGCGAACATGATGAATGCGGGAAACCGAGCTCTGCCCCGGCGCCCGGAACATCGGCGCACGGCCGGCTCCGGCTGGCGGTCCATGAAGCGTCCGGGATAATCTCGCGCCCATGGCACCCAAACTCTCCCACCTCGATGCGCGCGGCCGCGTGCGCATGGTCGATGTCGCGGCCAAGCGCGTCACGGCTCGCGTCGCCATCGCGCGCGGCCGTGTGTTCATGCACCGCGACACGCTGGCACTCGTGCGCTCCGAACGCGCGCCCAAGGGCAACGTGATCGCCACCGCCCACATCGCGGGCGTGATGGCCGCGAAGCGCACCAGCGAGCTGATCCCGCTCGCCCATCCGGTGCCGGTCGAAGCGGTCGATCTCGAGTTCGGGTTCGACGACGCGACCTCTTCGATCGCGATCGAGGCACGCGTGAAGACGCGCGGGCGCACCGGCGTCGAGATGGAAGCGCTCACCGCGGTCACGGTCGCGGCACTCACGCTCTACGACATGCTGAAGGCCGTCGATCGCGGCATGGTGATGGGCGAGTTCGCGCTGTGGGAGAAGCGCGGAGGCCGAAGTGGCGTCTATCGTCGTCGCCCGTAGGACGCTGCGCTGGGCCGAGGCCCGCGCACAGGTGCTCGGCGCGGTGCGCGTGCTTTCCCCGGAAACCGTACCGCTGCTCGCCGCTCGCGGTCGCGCGCTGCGCCAGGACATCGTCGCGCCGCACGATCTTCCGCCGTTCCGCAACTCGTCGATGGACGGCTTCGCGGTTCGAGCGGCCGATCTCGCGAATGCATCCTCCTCCGCTCCCGTCACGCTCACGGTCGTGGGCGTGGTCGCCGCGGGCAAGGTCGCGCCGCGTCCGCTCGCCGCCGGGGAATCGATGCGGATCATGACCGGCGCCGAAGTGCCGGCGGGCGCCGATGCCGTCGTGCCGTTCGAGGACGTGGACGCCTCGGGCGCGGAGTCGGCGCCACGCTTCACCCGGCCCGTGGCGCCCGCCGCGCACCTGCGCGATGCGGGCGCAGACGTGCGGGCGGGCGAGCGCGTCCTTGCTGCTGGGCGCGAACTCTCGGCGCACGACCTCGGGCTGATCGGCGCCCTCGGAATGCCGGCGATCGCGGTCGGCCCCAGGCCGACCGTCGCGATCCTCTCGACCGGTGACGAGCTGCTCGAGATCGGCGAAGCACTGCGGCCCGGCACCATCCGCGACAGCAACACGTCGATGCTGCAGTTGCTGCTCGAGGAGGCGGGATGCGTCGTGACGCGGATCGAGCGCCTGAGCGACGACCCCGAAGTCGTGATCGATCGCATGCGTGAGGCGTTCGCGATCGCCGACGTCACGATCACGATCGGCGGCATCTCGATGGGCGACTTCGATCCCGTGAAGCAGAGTCTCGCGGCCCTCGGCGGCATCGAGTGGTGGCGCGTCGCGATGAAACCCGGTCAGCCGCAGGCGTTCGGCACTCCGAACGGCCGGCTCTACTTCGGGCTCCCCGGCAATCCGGCCTCCGTCGCGTGCGTGTTCGAAGCGATCGTGCGGCCGGCGCTGCGCGCGCTGCAGGGATTCACGGACCTCGACCGACCGCGTCTCGCCGTGCGCTCGGCCGTCGCGGTCGAATCCCGCGCCGGTCGCACGGATTTCGTGCGCGCGACGCTCGAGCGCCGCGGCGACGGATGGTGGGCGACGCCCGCCGGGGCACAGGTGTCGGGGCACCTGACGCCGCAGGCGCGTGCGCACGCGCTGCTGATCGTGCCCGAAGCGGCGGAGGCACTCGCGGCCGGCGCATCCGCCGAAGCGTGGATCCTGCGCTGGCCGGAAACGCCGCACCCATGAGCGGGCGCGAACCGGCGCGCACGAAGCGAACGACAACCACGACCCCGCCCGCCGGGCCGTGGCCGGCGCTTCCGCTCTCGCATCCGGCTTCACTCGCGGTCGCCGCGGTCGCGACGTTCTGCGTGCTCTACAGCGTGACGTTTCTCATTCACGAGCCCGACTTCTGGCAGCACCTCACCGTCGGACGCGAGATCTGGCGGACGCACGCGGTCCCCACCACGCAGCTCTGGACGTGGCCCACGCACGGTGCTCCCGATGTGAACTCGTCGTGGGGCTTTCGCGCCATCCTCTATCCCTTCTGGGCGGCCGCGGGCGTGTGGGGGTTGTTCGCGTGGCGCTGGATCGTGGCGCTCACGGCGTTCGCGCTGCTCGTCGCGACCGCGCGGCGCATGGGCGTGCGCGGGCTCGCGCCCTACGTCGCCACGGTAATCGCCGCACTCGCGTGGCGCGAACGCTCTCAGATCCGGCCCGAGACGTTCGTCGCGATCCTGCTCGCGCTCGAGTTGTGGATTCTCGAAACGCGCCGCGGCGGCGGCCGCGATCACTCGCCGTGGCTGATCGCGATCGCATGGGTGTGGGCGAACTGCCACATTTCCTACCACCTCGGCTTCGCGATCCTCGGCGCGTACGGGCTCGATGCATGGATTCGCGAGCGGCGCCCGCCGTGGAAGCTCATCGGCATCGGTACCATCGGGCTCGGAGCTTCGTTCGTGAACCCGTTCGGATGGCGCGCGCTGTGGTGGCCGTTCGATTTCGCGCTCCATCAGCGGCACGAACCGATCTACGTGACGATCGGCGAGCTCGAACCGCTGCGCTGGCGCGAGAATCTGTGGAACGGAGCTCCGCTGCTGGTGCTGGGCTGGCCGCTGCTGCTCATCGCGCGCGCGCGCAAGAGCGGGGTCGACTTCGCAGAAGCGATCCTCGCCGCGCTGTTCGCCACACTCGCGCTGATGTCGGTGCGCTTCCTCGGATTGCTCGCGATCGTGGCAACGCCGTTCCTCGCACGCGATGCCGAGGAGGTGCTGGGGCCGTTGCTGCGGCGTCCGGCACTCGCCGCGCCATGGACCCGCGCAGCAATTGCGATCGTGGTATGCGTCGCCGTCTGTGTCCCGGTGTGGCGAAGCATGCATTTGGGCGTCGGCATCGAGTGGCGGTACTACCCGGTGCGCGCTGCCGACTTCATGCATGAGCACGGCGTGCGCGGGCGTGGCTACAACACGTTCTCGCAGGGCGGCTATCTGTTGTGGCGGTTCTTCCCGGAACGCGACCGGCTGCCGTTCATGGACATCCATCAGGCCGGCACGAGCGACATCCGCCGTCTCTACACCTTCTCGCTCGAGAAGCCCGAGTACTGGAACGAGCTGGATGCGAAGTTCCGCTTCGAGTGGGCGCTGCTCGCGCGCCTCACGTTCGCGGCCGACCGCCTGCCCGACATCATCGAAGCCGATTCGAGCTGGGCGCTCGTGTTCCAGGACGACGCCGCGATGCTGTTCGTGCGGCGCGAGGGACCGATGCGCGCGATCGCGGAACGCTTCGGATATCGCGTGGTTCCCGCGGGCAACCGGAAGCTCGCCGTACTCTCACAGGAACTCGGACGCGACCGCGAGCTGCGAGCCGCATTTCGCCGCGAGCTGGAGCGGACGACGCACGAATCGCCTTACACCGCGCAGGCTCACACGATGCTCGCAAATCTCGCGCGGGCCGAGGGGCGGATCGAGGACGCGCGCGCGGAGTTGAGGCTCGCGCTCGCCGCGGATCCACGCGACGAGGAGCTCAGGAAGCAGGTCGCGGCGATCGAGCGGCGCTAGCAGGCTGATGAAAAGCATCAGCCTGCTACAGCAGTCCGGTCACCGATCGCCGCGCCTGATCGAGCAGCCCGTTCGCCTGCACGCCCCACCACAGCGTGAGCGCGATCGAGATCACCAGCGCCACGGTCGAAGGCAGCGCCCAGCTCACCGGGGTCACCTCACCGCGCGGCTCCTCCATATACATCGCCACCGTGATCCGCAGGTAGTAGAACACCGAGATCACGCTGTTGAGCACGCCGACGATCACCAGCATCGTGTGGCCGTGGTCGAGGGCGGCGCCGAACACGAAGATCTTGCCCATGAAACCGGCGGTCGGCGGGATACCGCCGAGCGAGATCATGAACACGGTCATCGCGATGCCGAGTCCGGGATGACGGAATCCGAGGCCTGCGAGGTCCGAGATCTGAACGCGCTCCTCCCCCTCGCGGCCGAGCAGCGTGAGGATGCCGAACGCGCCGAGGTTCATGAACGAGTAGACCGCGAGATAGAACATCGCGGCCGCGGCGCCGTCGGTGCCGCCGGCGACGATCGCGACCAGCACGTAGCCCGCGTGGGCCACGCTCGAATACGCGAGCATGCGCTTGAGGTTGACCTGGAACAGCGCCGTGACGTTGCCGACCGTCATCGTGAGAATTGCGATCCACGTGAGGATCGCCGTCCAGTCGGCCTGCACGTTCGGGAGCACGACGAGCGCGAGCCGCAGCAGCGCCGCGAATCCCGCGGCCTTGGCGCCGGCAGACATGTAGGCGGTGACCGAGGTCGGCGCCCCCTGATACGCATCGGGAGTCCACATGTGGAACGGAACCGCTGCCACCTTGAATCCGAGTCCGACCAGCACCAGCAGTGCCCCGCCGATCAGGAGCGGATTGCCGATGACCGGCGAGTCGGCCAGGAATGCGGCCATGTGCTGAAGGTTCGTCGTGCCCGTGGCTCCATAGAGCAACGCGATACCGTAGAGCAGGAAGCCGCTCGCAAAGGCGCCGAGCAGGAAGTACTTGAGTGCTGCCTCGTTCGATTCGAGGTTGCTGCGGCGCAGCCCCACCATCACGTAGAGCGCGAGCGACATCAGCTCGAGGCCGAGGAAGATCGTGATGAGGTCGTTGGAGGCGGCCATGATGATCATGCCGAGCGTGGCCGAGAGCAGCAGCGCGTAGTACTCGGGCAGATTGATGCGCGTGCGCTTGATGTAATCCCATGCGAGCAGCACGCCCATCACGCCGATCGCACAGAACAGCAGCGTGAAGAACACTGTGATGCCGTCGTGGACGAACATGCCGTTGAACAGCGACCGGCGATCGTCGCGCACGTGGAACACGGTGTACGCCGACACGCCGAGCGTGAGCAGCGCGACGATCGCGGCCCGGCTCGAACGGATGCCGGCCGGGATCAACTCGAGCATCAGGATCAGGAGCGTGCCCACCGTGAGCGCGATCACGGCACCCAGCGCCCACCAGTCGACCGTGAGGAAGTGCGGCTGCGCGACGACGTTCATCGCGTGCCTCCGTGTGCAGGCGCGATCGTCTCGGTGCGCACACCCGGCACGATCGTGATACCCGGCGGTACGCCGGAACCGGGACGGATCGCGAGACCGCCGGTGGCCTCCGCGCGATCACGCGCGAGTGCCAGAGTGCGGTCGATCGCGGGCTGCATGCGGTCCAAGAACGGCTGCGGGAACACGCCAAGCCAGAAGATCAGGAGCAGCAGCGGAGCGAACACGAGCCGCTCGCGGAACGTGAGGTCCGAGAGCTTCTCGTTCTCGACGTGCGTCACCGGGCCGAACATGACGCGCTGGAACATCCACAGCATGTAGCACGCCGACAGGATCACGCCGGTCGAGGCGAGCACGGCCCACCACACGTTGGTGCGGAACGCGCCGAGCAGCACCAGAAACTCACCGACGAATCCGTTGGTGCCGGGCAGTCCGATCGACGACAGCATCACGATCAGGAACACGGTCGCGTACACCGGCATCGGCTTCCACAGCCCGCCGAAGTCCGCGATCAGACGCGTGTGGCGCCGTTCGTAGACCACGCCGACCAGGAGGAACAACGCGCCGGTCGAGACACCGTGGTTGATCATCTGAAGCATCGCTCCCGCGTGACCCTGCCCGTTCATCGCGTAGAGGCCGAGCATGCAGAATCCGAGATGGCTCACCGACGAATACGCGACCAACTTCTTGAGATCCGGCTGCACCATGGCGACCAGCGCGCCGTAGATGATGCCGACGATCGAGAGCCCCACGATCCACGGCGCGAACTGATGCGAGGCGACCGGGAACAGCGGGATCGCGTAGCGCACGAAGCCGAACGTGCCCATCTTGAGCAGAACCGCCGCCAGGATCACCGAGCCCGCGGTCGGCGCCTCGACGTGCGCGTCGGGCAGCCACGTGTGGAACGGGAACATCGGGACCTTGATCGCGAACGCGATCGCGAACGCGAGGAACAGCCACACCTGCATCGGCGGCGGAATCGAAAGCTGATAGAACGCTTCCAGCTCGAATGTCGGCACACCGGTGACCGAGCGGTTGAAGAAGTACAGCGACAGGATCGCGACCAGCATGAGCACGCTGCCCGCCATCGTGTAGAGGAAGAACTTCACGGCCGCATAGACGCGCCGCTGTCCGCCCCACACGCCGATCAGCAGATACATCGGGATCAGCATGGCCTCCCAGAACACGTAGAACAGGAGGAGATCCATGCACAGGAACGTGCCGATCATGCCGGTCTCGAGCGCCAGCACGAGCGCGTAGAACTCGCGCGCACGTTTGTGCACCGCGGTCGCCGAGCCGATCACGGCGATCAAGGTGATCAGCGTCGTGAGCAGCACGAGCAGCACCGCGATCCCGTCGACGCCGATGTGATAGCTCGCACCGAGCGACGTGAGCCAGTCGCGCTTCTCGACGAACTGGAACGCCTGGCCATTCGGCACGAACCGCCACCACAAGGGCAGCGAGAACGCGAACTCCGCGAGCGCGACCACAGTCGCCCAGCGGCGGATCAAGCGTTCGGCCTGCGCCGGCATCAGCATCAGCAGGGCCGCACCCATCAGCGGGAAGAAGATCAGCCACGACAGCCAGGGAAAGTCGATCACGTCAGTGTCTCGCGAAGTACAGGAACAGGGCGAGCACGCCCACGGTGAAGAACAGCGCGTACGTGCCGACGAAGCCGGTCTGGAACAGCCGCATGACGGCCGAGACTCCTTCGAGCGTGTAGCCGACGCCGTTCACGATGCCGTCGACGATCTTTTCGTCCCAGAACTTCCAGAAGGCGAGAGAGAGCCGGTGGATCGGACGCACGAAGAGCGCGTCGTAGATCTCATCGACCCAGTACTTGTTGAGGAGCGCGCGATGGATGCCCGAGAAGCGCTGCTGGAGCGACGTCGCGAGCGACGGCTGCTGCAGATAGAGCCGGAACGCCATGAAGATGCCGATCAAGGCGACGCCGACCGAGAGCGCCATCAGGATGATCTCGGTGCTGCGCGACACTTCGTGCGCTGCGTGCCCTGCCACCTCACCCGTCGCCGGATGCGTCCCCGCAGCACCGGCGATGCCGTGCATGCCGCTCGAGAACACCGGTTCGAGCCAGCGGTAGAACGGGTGGCCGCCTTCCATCATCGGCATTCCGATCCAGCCGCCGACCACCGACAGGATCGCGAGCACGACGAGCGGAATGATCATGGCGGGCGGCGATTCGTGCAGATGATGCTCGGCCTCGTGTGTCAGCCGCGACGGACCGCGGAACGCGAGCAGGTAGAGGCGGAACATGTAGAACGCGGTGAGCATGGCGCCGACGAGGCCGACCGCCCAGATGCCGTAGTGCCCGGACGCGAACGCGCCGTGCAGGATTTCGTCCTTGCTGAAGAATCCGGCGAGCGGCGGAATGCCCGCGATCGCGATCGTGCCCGCAAGCATCGTGCGATGCGTCCATGGCAGACGCGATGCGAGGCCGCCCATGCGGCGCAGGTCCTGCTCGTCCGAGAGCGCGTGGATCACCGAGCCCGCGCCCAGGAACAGCAGCGCCTTGAAGAACGCGTGCGTCATCAGGTGGAACACGCCGGCGGTGAACGCGCCGACGCCGAGCGCCATGAACATGTAGCCGAGCTGGCTCACCGTCGAATACGCGAGCACGCGCTTGATGTCGTTCTGGGCGAGTCCGATCGTGGCCGCGAACAGCGCGGTCGCCGCCCCGACGATCGCGACGACTTCGAGCGAGACCGGCGCCAGTTCGAACAGCACGTGGCAGCGCGCCACCATGTACACGCCCGCGGTCACCATGGTCGCGGCGTGGATCAGTGCCGAGACCGGGGTCGGACCTTCCATCGCGTCGGGCAGCCACGTGTAAAGCGGAAGCTGGGCACTCTTGCCGGTCGCGCCGAGGAACAGCAGCAGCGTCGCGGTCGTGATCACGGTCGATCCGATCGCGAACACGTGCGGCGCCACCGCGAACAGGCGCTCGTACTGGAGACTGCCGCCGAAGGCGAACAGCGTCAGCATGCCGAGGATGAAACCGAAGTCGCCGATGCGATTGACGATGAACGCCTTCTTGCCCGCCTCGGCCGCCGAGGGCTTCACGTACCAGAAGCCGATCAAAAGATATGAACACAGGCCGACGCCTTCCCAACCGACGAACATGAGCAGGAAGTTGTCGGCGAGCACCAGCGTGAGCATCGCGAACATGAACAGGTTGAGATAGAGGAAGAACCGCCGGAACGACGGATCGTGCGACATGTAGCCGGTCGAGTAGACGTGGATCAGGAATCCGACGCCGGTCACGACCAGCACCATCACCGCCGACAGCGGATCGAGCAGGAACGCGACGTCGATCGAGAAGTCCCCGACCCGCATCCACGTGTAGAGCGTCTCGCGGATCGCGCGCTCGGCTTCGGGCAGTGCGGCGAGCTGCATCACCGCGCGCACCGCGAGCGCGAACGCCGCGCCGATCACGCCGCACGCGAGCCATGCGGTGCCCTTCTTGCCGAGCCGGTCGCCGAGCAGAAGGCTCAGCGCCACGCCGAGCAGCGGCAGTGCGGGGATCAGTGCGAGCACCGGAAGATTCACGCGTCAGCCCTTGAGGAGGTTGGCTTCATCGACCATCACCGATTCGCGGAGCCGGAACAGGTTCACGATGATCGCGAGACCCACCGCGACCTCCGCGGCCGCGACCGTCATTACGAAGAACACGAACACCTGCCCGTCGATGGAATTCATCTGGCGCGCGAAGGCCACGAACGCGAGGTTCGCGGCGTTCAGCATCAGCTCGACCGACATGAAGATCACGATCGCGTTGCGGCGCACGAGCACGCCGATCACGCCGACCGTGAACAGGAACGCCGAGAGCAGCAGCGGCCAAGCGAGCGGAATCACGTGGTGGCCTCCGGGGCCGCGGTTGCGCGGGTCGTGGGCGGTGCAATCGGAGCAACCGGCTGGCCGATCACCGTCGCCATCGGAGCGGCGACCACCTTGGGAGCTTCCGCCGGCTTCGGCATCGTCTCGCGGCGCGACTTGGAGATCAGGATCGCGCCGACCATCGCCACCAGCAGCACCATGGAAGTGATCTCGAACGGGAACAAATAGCGCGAGTACAGCACCTGCCCCACCGCCTGCGTGTTGCCTGATGCGGCGACCACCTCGGGCAATGCCGTCGGTCCGACCGACCAGCCCCGCGACATCAGCATCACCGCTTCGGCTGCCATCACGCCGCCCGCGATCCATCCGAGCCCGCGCCGCACGGCGATCTGCACGCCGGTTTCGACGTCGTGCTGCAGGTTCATGTACATGATCACGAACAGGAACAGCACCATGATCGCACCGGCGTAGACGATCACCTGCACCATGCCGAGGAACTCGGCGTGAAGCGTGAGGTAGATGCCCGCGAGCGCGCAGAACGCGGCGACCAGGAACAGAGCGCTCGTCACCGGATTGCGGTGCAGGATCACAAGCAGGCTCGACACCACGAGGATGCCGGCGAACGCGGCGAACAGGATCGGGCCGATCATCGGTTGTGCATCCAGTAGACCGCGATGCCGGTGATGACCACGTTCGCGAGCGAAAGCGGCAGCAGAATCTTCCAGCCGAGATTCATGAGCTGGTCGTAGCGCAGGCGCGGGAACGTCCACCGCAGCCACATGAAGATGAACACCAGCACCGAAAGCTTGGCGAAGAACCAGATGAACTTGAGCGAGTCGGGCAACCACGGCCCGTTCCATCCGCCGAGGAACAGCGTGGTCGCGATCGAGCAGATCGTGATCACGTTCGTGAATTCGCCGAGGAAGAACAGCCCGAACTTCATGCTCGAGTACTCGGTGTGGAACCCGGCCACGAGTTCGGCTTCGGCTTCGGGCAGATCGAACGGCGCGCGATTGGTTTCGGCGAGGGCCGTGATCATGAAGATCACGAACGCGAGTGGCTGCAGCAGGATGAACGGAATCGTCGTCTGCGCCTTCACGATGTCGACCATCGACAGGGAGCCCGCCATCAAGAGCACGCCGATCGTCGACAGTCCCATCGCCAGCTCGTACGACACCATCTGAGCCGACGAGCGCAGTCCGCCCAGCAGCGCGTATTTGTTGTTCGAGGCCCACCCGCCGAGCACGACCGCGTAGACGCCGATGCTCGACATCGCGAGGAACAGCAGCAGGCCGACGTTGAGGTCGGTGACGATGAAGTTCGGCCCGATCGGGATGATCGAGAACGACACCAGTGCCGGGATCACCGCGAGCATCGGCGCGATGTGGAAGATCACCTTGTTCGCCTCGGCCGGGATGAACTCCTCCTTGAAGAAGAGCTTCACGACGTCGGCGAGCGGCTGGAGCAACCCGAAGGGGCCCACGCGATTCGGTCCGGGTCGGCCCTGCATGCGGCCCGCCACCTTGCGCTCGGCGAGGATCATGTAGGACACGATCCCCAGCAGCCCGTTCAGGATCACCGCGATCTTGACCAGGGTCCAGAACACGAGCTGGAAGTCCGGATTCTGAAACAGTTCTTTCATCCGCGGGTCACCGGGCTCCGCCCCATCACGTTTCCCACTCGAGCGCGCGCTTCTTGAGCAGGTACACGTAGCCGACGAACAGGATCACGATGAACAGCGCCATCTCGATCAGCCCGTACAGCCCCAGCTGGCGGAAGGCGACCGCCCACGGGTAGAGGAACACCGCTTCGATGTCGAACAGGATGAAGAGCACCGCCACCAGGTAGAACTTCACGCTGAAGCGGTTGCGGGCGCTGCCGACCGGCTCGACGCCGCATTCGTAGGGCGCCATCTTCTTCGCGCTCTTGCGGCGCGGCATGATGATGGTCGACGCCCCGATCGTGATCACCGCGAACGAAATCGCCGCGAGCACGAACATGAGGACGGGGATGTACTCTCGCATCCGGTCTCCGGCGCGGCTCAGACGCGCCCGTTGCACCGCGCGTACGCGCGAGCGGATCATCCATGAACATCGGTGGCCAAACCCGCCGCACCCTACGAGGATTGTCGGCATCCGGTCAAGCCGCCGGGGGTGTCGCGGGAGACGAACGCTCGAGGACCGAAGATGTTCCGCTCGTTACACGTGCGCCGCGTTCACCTTCTTCACCGCTTCGGTCAGCGCCGGCAGGATCTCGAACGCGTCGCCGACGATTCCGTAGTCGGCGACCTTGAAGATCGGCGCGTCGGGATCCTTGTTGATCGCGACGATGCAGCGCGACGACGACATGCCGGCGAGGTGCTGGATCGCCCCCGACACTCCGACCGCGACGTAGAGCTTGGGCGACACGGTCTTGCCGGTCTGTCCGACCTGCTCCGAGTGCGGTCGCCATCCGGCGTCGACCACGGCGCGCGAGGCGCCGACCGTCGCACCCAGTGCTTCGGCGAGATTCTCGATCAGCGCGAAGTGCTCGGGGCCTTTCATGCCGCGCCCGCCGGACACGATGATCTCGGACTCGGTGAGATCGACCTTGCCTCCTGCCGCCGCGGCGGTGCGCACGACGCGCGCGCGGTTCGCCGCGGCGTCGAAGTTCGCGGCAACGTTTTCGACAGCCCCCGCTCCCGCGGTACCTCCGGCCGCGAACACCTTCGGTCGCAGCGAGGCGATCGCGGGCGATTTCGGAAATCCGATCTTCTGCAGCGCCTTGCCCGCGAACACGGGACGCTTCGCCACCAGGGCGCCGTCGTCCACGGCGAGCGCCGTGCAATCCGAAGCGAGTCCGACGCCGAGACGCGCAGCGACGCGCGGCGCCAAATCTTTTCCGAGCGACGACGCCGGGAACAGCACGACCGCGGGCTTCACCTGCTCGATCGCCTGCACCATCGCCCGCGTGTAACCCGCGGGGTCATAAACACCGAACGCTTCATGCGTCACGACCTGCACGCGATCGGCGCCCGCGGCACCGAGCGAAGATGCACCGGGATCCGCAGCGCACGGCAGCACCGCCACCACTTCCCCGCCGAAGCTCGCCTTCAACCGCGAAGCCTCGCCCAGCACCTCATTCGACACCGAACGGATCCGGCCTTCGCGCTGCTCGATGAACACGAGAATGCTCATAGGACCTTCGCCTCCTCGCGCAGCACGCGGATGAGTTCGGGAATCGCCTCGACGCCCTGGCCGATGATGCGGCCGGCGGAACGCGCGGGCGGCAGTTCGAGCGCCAGAACGTTGAGACCGGGATCGCCGAGGTCGGCGGCCTGCTCGTCGATCGGCTTCTTCTTCGCCGCCATGATGCCCTTGAGCGACGCGTAGCGCGGCTCGTTCAATCCCTTGTCGGTGGTGAACACGGCAGGCAGGTTCACCTCGACCACCTCACGTCCGCCTTCGATGTCGCGCTCGACCGTGGCCTTCTGATCGGCAAGATCGAACGTCGCGATCGCGGTCACGCACGGCAGGTCGAGCAGCTCGGCAACCATCGGGCCGACTTGAGCCGCGTCGTCGTCCACCGCTTGGCGTCCGAACCACACGATCGAGGGGTTCGTCGCGCGCACGGCGGTCGCGAGCGCGCGTGAAATCTGAAGGGGGTCGCCGGCGCCGTCGTGTTTCAGATGAATCGCGCGATCGGCTCCCATCGCGAGCGCGTTGCGCAGCGTGGTCGCCGCCCCGGCGCCGCCGAGCGACACGACGATCACTTCGCCGGCCGCGAGCTTCTCCTTCAAGCGAAGTGCTTGTTCGACAGCGAATTCATCGTAGGGGTTCATGATCCACGTCACACCGGCGGGATCCAGCGATCGGCCATCGGCGCCGACCTTCACGCGCGTCTCGGTGTCCGCGACCTGCTTGATGCACACGACTTGAATCACGGGGGAGCTCCTTGCCTGTGCGATGAAGAAAAAGGGATCTCAGTTTCGGCCGCGGCCGCTCGGAGTGTCAAGCTGCGGACCGTTCGGGATTCGCACGCTTCACGGATCTACTTCTTCCCTTCGGCATGTGCCGACCGCAACGCCGCGGACTCGCCCTGACGCGCGTAGTCGATCGCCTCGGCCAGAATCCGTGCCGCTTCCTGCGGAGCATGGAAGCCCATCGAGTTCTCCGCATTCACGAAGTCCGCCCGCCACTGCGCCCGGCGGTGCAGCCGGAGCACTTCTGCCAGATCACCGTCGGTGGCTCCGCGAGCCTTTGCTTCCTTCACGGCGTCCATGAGATCCACCACCGCGGTCTCGGCGCGGTCGAGCAGGCCCTTCGTGCGGTCCTGAATCGCGCCGGCGCGTGCGAGGATTTCTGCCTCCGTATAGTGGTGGCAAGTCTGACAGGCCTTCGAAACGTTGAGTAGCGGACTTCTCACGTGATGGTCGGAGACCTTGATGGCTCCCTCGCGCATGTACGGCATGTGGCAGTCGGCGCACGCGACGCCGCTGCGGGCGTGGATGCCTTGATTCCACATCTCGAACTCGGGGTGCTGGGCCTTGAGCACGGCGGCACCGGTCTCGGGATGCGTCCAGTCCTTCCAGCCCACGGAGTCGTAGTAGGCTTCGATCTGCTCCATCTTGATGCCGTTGGCCCAGGGATAGGTGAGCGTCTTGCCTTCGCCCTTGAAGTAGTACTCGACGTGGCACTGGCCGCAGACGTAGGAGCGCATCTCCTGCCGCGACGCATCCCGGTTGGGATCGTAGTTCGCGATGCCTTGCGAAGCCTTGAGTGCGCGGATCCCATTCAGGAATCCGGGGCGCGTCACGCGCAGCTGCATGGTGGCGGGATCATGGCAATCGCCGCAGCTGATCGGGAACTCGACATGTGCCCGGGCTTCCGCGTACGACATCGCGTTCATGGCGTCGAAGCCCTTCATGACGTCGCCGCCTCCGAGCTTGCGGTATGCAGGGATCACGGCCGAGTGGCAATGAAGGCATGCGCCCGGCTGCGGGCGCTCCGTCACGCGGCGAGTCTGCTCCTGATCGGACAGCATGAAGGCGTGCCCGCGTTCCTCGCGATACTCGATCGAAAACGCGTATCCGTCGAAGATCCGGCGCAGGTTGGGATCGGTGTCGAGCTTCGAAAAGGCTTCGCTGCCCCCGTAGCGCGTGCGCACCGTATCGACGGTGCGGCGGTATCCGTCGTACTCGCGCGGGAAGTTCTTTCCCCATTCCGCGGGATCCACGGTGTTCTCATCGAGCTTCACGATCTGGAGGTAGCGCTCCTTGGCTTCGTGCTTGCGTTCGTTGACGTTCAGGAGCAACGCGGCCACCAGAGCGGTGAGCGCTGCCGAGATCACCGCAACCGCGACGAGGCGTGCGAACACTATGGCCCTCCGGGTTCGTGTGCAGGAGCACACTGGGAAGAAATCATCAGCGTTGAGATCCGTGCCCGACGGAGGCGTGACACTGGACGCAATTCATGTCCATCGCCCCGCCGCGATTTGCGGCGGCGACATGTGAGACGAACCCCGCGTGGCATCGAATGCAGTTTTCGTGAAGCGCTTCCGCGTTCCACTTCGTGATCCGGATCGGTTCGGGAAAATCTTGCAGTGTGAAAGCCTTCGAGTGGTTCCAACCGTTGCGCGCCTTGGCGAGATACTTGGGGACGAGATCGTGAGGCAGGTGGCACTCGATGCAGGTCGCCGCGGCGTGATGGCTGGAGCGACCCCACGAATCGTACTGGTCGCGCATGATGTGGCAGTTCGCGCACGCTCGGGGGTCGGTGCTGAAGTACGACAGCCCTTCGGCATAGTGGAACGTGAATGCGCTGAGGCCCACCAGTACTCCGATGGAAATCGTGGCGACGGTCTTCAGATCGGGGAATCGATTCATCGAACGCAGCCTCCCGTCTTCACCCGTTCAGGATATCGTCGATCCTGCGTCCGAGATCGGCAGGGCTTTCGGCGGCGCGCGCGCGCACCAGGCGACCGTCGCGCGAAACGATCTCGGCCAGCCGTCCGCGCCCGTTGTAGTTGGACGCCATCGCCGCACCGTGAGCGCCGGTGTCGAGGATCGCGAGCCAGTCGCCGCGTTCGAGCGGCGGAAGCATCGCGGCCTTCTCGAACACGTCGCTGCTCTCGCACACCGGTCCCACGACGATCGCCGCCGTCGCGTCGCCGGCGCGCGGAGCCACCGGCACGATGCGATGGTGCGCGTGATAGAGCGCGGGACGGATGAAGTCGTTCATGCCCGCGCCGAGCACGACGAACCGCCGCCCATCGCGATGCTTGATCCACAGCACTTCGGCGAGCAGCATGCCGACGGGCGCCACCATCCAGCGGCCGGGCTCGAGCACCAGCTCAACGTTCACGTTTGCAACCTGCTCGGCGATCCGGCGCGCGTGATGCTCGAGCGGGAATTCCGGCCCGCCGCGGTAATCGATCCCGAAGCCGCCACCGAGGTTGAACCACGTGAGCGTGACGCCGCGCTCGGCCGCCGCGTGCTTCAAGGCGATCGCCTCCGCCGCCGCGCGCTCCAGTGGTGCCACTTCGAGCAACTGCGATCCCACGTGGATGTGTACGCCGCCGAGATCCAGCGCAGGCCACCGATCGCGCGCGCCCCACACCTCCAGCGCCTCACGAGGCGAGATGCCGAACTTCGCTTCATCATGTCCGGTAGCGACGTAGGCATGCCCTGGCGTTTCGATGCCGGGATTCACGCGCAACGCGACGCGCAGTGGTCGTCCGGTTCGCGCCGCCGCCGCGGCGAGCACGTCGAGTTCTCCGACGTGATCCGCGTTCACCGAGTGCACACCGCGTGTCGCGGCCCATTCGGCTTCCTCGACCGTGCGCGCGTTGCCGTTGAGCACGCATGACGCAGGATCGAAGCCGGAGGCCATGGCCAGTTCCAGCTCGCCGAGCGATCCCGCCTCCGCGCCGACGCCTTCCGCCTTCAGGCAATCGAGGATCGCCGGCAGCCCGTTCGCCTTCACGGCATACGCCGCGAGCGGACGCACCTCCTGGAACGCGGCAACGAAGCGGCGCGCCCGCGCGGCCAGCGCATCGAGGTCGTAGAGATAGAAGGCATGCGCATTCGGTTCGACGCGCCGCAGCACGGCGATCGCGCGGGCCTCGAGTGCGCGTTCCGTCGCCATCATGGAAGTTCTCCGCGGTGGCCTTCTCGCGAAGACTCGGCCGCTTCGCGTTCGGCCAGCGCGCGTTCCGCCGCGGCAGCGTCCTCCTTGGTGTTCACGTTCAGCAGCTCGTCAGGTCCGCCGCCGTGTGCCGCGACGAACTCGTCGCCGACGATCACCGCGCCGAGCACGACCATGGCGCGCGTGATCGAGCGCTCGCCCGCTTCGAAGGCATCGTGCAGCGCGCCCGCCGCCGCGGGTGCGAACACCGCGACCAACGGCTGTGGGATACCGGCAGTCGAGCACATCACGGCACTGGCGCTCTTGCGATCGAGTTGGTCGAGCAGGGCGTGAAACAACTCGGGCCGCACCATCGGAAAGTCCACGGCGAGCACGATCGCGCGATCGAAGGCCGCGGCATTGAGTCCGGCGACGATGCCCGACAGCGGGCCGACACCTTCGTCCTCGACCCAGCGCGCGCCTTCGACCGCGTCCGCGGGTGCGCGAGATCGCGGCGAGACGATCACGATCTCGTCGCATACCGCGGCAAGCGTGCTGAGCGCGCGATCGCGCAGGGTCATGCCGCGGAGTACGAAGTCGGCCTTCGGCGCTCCGGAGCCGAGACGCGATCCCGCGCCACCCGCCAGCAGGATTCCGAATGTGCCGCTCATGGACTTCCCCTCATCTAGTACCCAGCCCGTTTGTCGACGACGTTCTCCAGCGGCCGCCGCTCGATCCAGGCGGCGAGATTACGCTGGAACAGCTCGATGCTGCGCTGCCAATAGCGGGGCCCCAGCCCCGAGATGTGCGGCGTGAGGATCACGTTCGGCATCTTCCACAGCGGACTGCTCGAAGGAAGCGGCTCCTCGCCGGTCACATCGAGCGAGGCCCCTGCGATTCGGCGGCCTTCGAGTGCTGCGATCAGCGCGGGCTCGTCGACGAGCGCACCACGTCCCAGATTAATGAGCACCGCGCCCGGTTTCATGAGCGCGATGCGCCGCGCATCGGCGATGCCGCGCGTCTCAGGCGTGAGTGCCGGGACTAGCACCATCCAGTCCGCGCGGCCGAACAATTCGTCGAGCCGCTCCGGCCCCCACTCTTCGTCGGCGGACGCCGTGCCCGCCTGCGGATGCCTGCGCACGGCGATCACGCGCACGCCCAGCGCGCGCGCGCCCCGCGCAATCGCGGTGCCCACTTTGCCGAGCCCGACGAGCCCCATCGTGGTCCCCGGCAGCTCGCGAAACTCGGCGGCGCCCGCGAACAGTTCGTCCTGCGCCCACTGCGAGCGCAATTGCGCGTCGCGCGCGAGGTGGAGGTTGCGCACGAACATCAGCATCACGCCGAGCGTGTGTTCGGCCATCGATGCGGCATGCAGGCCGCGGCCGTTCGTGATCACGATGTCGCTTTCGACCATCGCGGGGAACAGAAGCCCGCCGATGCCGGCGGCGCTGACCTGGATCCATTTGAGCTTCGAGGCGCGCTCGAAGTTCCCCGATCGCACCGCCCAGCCGAACACGATGTCGGCATCGGGCACGAGCGCGTCGGCTTCCGCCTGAGTCGCGGGCGCGCTGAATCGAACGGAAGGGAACGCGGCGCGCAGCCGGTCGACGTACTCGCCCGGAAGGTTCCAGACTCCGTCGTCCGATCGATTGAACTCGAGCACGTGCAGCGCAGGCGGCGAGGACATGCCGGCGATCGTGCCACAGCAGGACCCGCGGGCGAAGCACTCATCCAAACGGACCCGCGTGATGAAGCACGACGCGGCAGTCGTAACGGACCTGGTCCCGAACGGCCGCACCCGTGCGGGGCGCCTTGCTTCCTCCCGGGTCCGGCGGATAGATTCCGCCGTTCACGACCCTGAACCGGGATCCCAACGAAAGTCCGCAGCCTGATCGCCGCGGAGGAGGTTTCGATCCACCGATGAGAGCGCGAATCGCCAAGTGCTCGCCGTGGCTGCTGTGCTGTCTTCTCACGAACGTCACACTGCTGCTCGCCGGAGCGGCGGCGGCCCAGCCGTGGGTGATGTCCCCGAACGAATTCCACAGCGACATCCGCGGCCGGTTCTTCTCGACCGAGACCTACCTCGACGACAGCGGTGAGCGCCCGGTGCTTCCCAATGGCGGCGTGCGCGAAGCGCGCTCGATCGTGTGGTCGACCGAACTCGGCTGGAAGAAGCGCCTCTCCTTCAAGTTCGACATCCCGTTCGAGAGCGTCACCACGCAGTTCCGCCCCGATGTCGAGTCTTCGAGAACCGGCCTCTCCGATCTGCTCGTGGGATTCAAGTACGCGCTCGCGACCGGATCCACGGCGCTGTCGCTCGAAGCCGACTGGAAGGCGCCGCTGGGCTACAACAAGGATCTGGTCCCTGCACTCGGCAACGGCCAGCAGGAAGCCATCGGGCTCGTTCATCTGGGCCGCACGTTCGAAGGACTCGACGCGTTCGTGCAGCTCGCGGGCGGCTATCGCTACCAGCTCGAGCGTTATGTCGACACCGAACATCCGAAGGACAACATTCTTCTCGGCGCGGATCTCGGCTGGTGGGTGAGCCGGTCGGTGCTGTTGTCGGGAACCTACCGCGGCCGCATGGAGTCGAATGAAGCGACGCTGCCGGTGACGGCTCATCTCGTCGGCCCGCAGGTGCTGTATCGCGTCGACGAGTATCTCGATGTGTTCGCGGGTTCGATGCACACGGCTTCGGGCAAGAACGTGCTGCACGTCGATCAGTTCTACGCCGGCGTCGCCACCAAGAGAACCGGGCTCGGCCGTTTGCAGGGCTTCCTGGGCGGGACCAAATAACGCTCACCGCAAGGACGACGACGGCCGCTTCGTAGCGCCGGCAACCCGCGCCCAAGTCCCGCGACCGTTTCCGGCGACGCAGTAATTCGCAAGGGATCACCGGGGGGTCATCCGACGTCGCGCTCGCTTCGTTCCCGCCTGCTCCCCTACCTTGCGCGCTACCGGGCGGGCCTCGCCTGGGGCATCGCCGCGATCGTGGTGATGAATGTCATCGCGCTCAGCCAGCCGCAGGTTCTGAAGCACGCGGTCGACGATCTCTATCGCGGGGTCACGGCCGAGAAGCTCGGCAGCTACGCGCTCATCCTGTTCCTGATCGCCGTCGTCTCCGGCGTGTTCAAGTTCGCGATGCGCCAGCTCGTGATCGGCGTCTCACGCCACATCGAGTTCGACCTGCGCAACGATCTGTTCGCGCACCTGCAGCGACTGCCGCTCAGTTACTTCCAGCACACCCGCACCGGCGAGATCATGTCGCGCGCGACGAACGATCTGTCGGCGGTGCGGCTCATGCTCGGACCCGGCGTGATGTATCTCGCCAACACCGTGGTCGTCGCCGTGATCTCGCTCGGATTCATGATCGCGATCAGCCCGCGGCTCACCGCGCTCTCGCTGCTGCCGCTGCCGATCGTTTCGTTCACGGTGTGGTACTTCGGCGACACGATCCACCGGCGGTTCGAGGAGATCCAGTCGCTGTTCGCCGGGCTGTCGGCGCGCGTGCAGGAGAATCTCGCCGGCGTGCGCGTCGTGCGCGCATTCGCGCGCGAAGATCACGAGATCGAGGAATTCCGCGCGCTGAACGAGGTCTACGCGCGCCGCAACTCGGACCTGATCCGCGTGTCCGGCGTCTTCCATCCGGCGCTCGCGTTCCTATCCGGCGTCGCGGCACTGATCGCGCTCTATCTCGGCGGGCGCGAGGTGATGGCGGCGCACATCACGCTCGGCGAGTTCGTCGCGTTCACGGTCTACCTCGGCATGCTGAACTGGCCGGTCGTGGCACTGGGCTGGGTCGTCAATCTGTTCCAGCGCGGCTCCGCATCGTTCGCGCGCATCGCCGAGCTGCTCGAGGTCGAGCCCTCGATTGCGAGCGCGCCGGATGCCGTCGTGCCTGCGGCCTGCGGCGGCCGCCTCGAATTCCGTGCGCTCAGCTTCACCTACCCCGGCGCGGCGGAGCCCGCGCTGAGTGACGTGTCGTTCGAGGTTCCGCACGGCGGCACCGTCGGAATCGTCGGCGGCACCGGCTCCGGCAAGTCCACGGTGCTGGCACTCGTGTCGCGCGCGTTCGATCCACCGCCGGGCACCGTGTTACTCGACGGCATCGACGTGCGCGGGCTCGATCTCGCATGGCTGCGCTCCCAGATCGCCTACGTCCCTCAGGATTCGTTCTTGTTCTCGGCGACGGTGGCGGACAACATCGCTTACGGCGTGGCGGCCGCGACGCCTGAAACCATCGCGCGCGCGGCCCGCATCGCGCACTTCGAAGCCGATGCGCGGGCGTTTCCTTCGGGTTTCGACACGTTCGTCGGCGAACGCGGCATCACGCTTTCGGGCGGCCAGAAGCAGCGCGTCACGATCGCGCGCGCGGTGCTGCGCGATTCACCGGTGATGCTGCTCGACGACTGCCTTTCGAGCGTCGACACCCAGACCGAGGAGTCGATCCTCGGCGAACTGCGCGGTGTCATGCGCGGGCGCACGACGTTGATCGTCTCCCATCGCGTGAGCGCGGTGCGCGAGGCGGATTTGATCCTGGTGTTCGACGACGGCCGCATCAGCGAACGCGGGACGCATGCCGAGCTGGTCGCCAGGGGCGGACGCTACGCGCGTCTCGCGCGCGCACAGCAGCTCGAAGAAGAGCTCCGGGCGTCATGAGCCACGACGAAGAACCGCACGGCAAGGCGTACGACCATCGCCTGATGCGCCGCCTGCTCGGCTACCTGCGTCCCTATCGGGGCGAGGTCGTCGCGGCGATCGGCGTGGTGCTGCTCGATGCGGTGGTCGGCCTCGCCGGCCCCTACCTCACCAAGCAGGCGATCGACCACGGAATCCGCCACCGCAATCTCGAGTTCCTGAACGAGATGGCGACGGTCTATCTGAGTGTCCTGGTGGTGGGGTTCGGGCTCGGCTATCTGCATTACCAGATCATGCAGCGCGTCGGACAGCGCATCATGATGGACCTGCGCCTGCAGTTGTTCGCGCACCTCCAGCGTCTCCCGCTCGCGTATTACGACCGCAATCCGATTGGCCGCGTGATGACGCGGGTGACCAACGACGTCGACGTGCTGAACGAGCTGTTCACGGCTGGCGTGGTCGCGGTGTTCGGCGACCTGTTCGTGGTGATCGGGATCGTGATCATGATGGCGAACCTCAACTTCGAGTTGATGGCGGTCGCGTTCTCGACGCTGCCGGTGATCCTGATCGTCACGCTCGCGTTCCGCAGCCGCGTTCGCAAGTCGTTCCGCGACATCCGCACGCGCCTCGCGCGGATGAACGCGTTCCTCAACGAGAACCTCGGCGGCATGGGCACGGTGCAGCAGCTCAACCGCGAACCGCGCAACTACGCCGAGTTCCGTTCGATCAACGCCGGCCATCGCGACGCGAATCTGGAGACGGTCTTCTATCACGCGCTGTTCTTTCCGGCGCTCGAACTCGTGGGCGCGATCGCGCTGTCGCTGATCGTCTGGTACGGCGGACGCCAGGTGATGTGGGAAGGCATCACGCTCGGCATCCTGGTCGCGTTCATCCAGTACACGCAGCGGTTCTTCCGCCCGATCTCCGACCTGAGCGAGAAGTACGGAATCCTGCAGCAGGCGATGGCGTCCTCCGAGCGCATCTTCGACCTGCTCGACACGCCGGTGGATCCCGCGCTGCGGGCACCGATCCCGCACGCCGATGAAGCGCCCGACCCGGAGCGCCCGTTTGAAGGGCGCATCGAGTTCGACCACGTGTGGTTCGCCTATGCCGGGGAGCACTGGGTGTTGGAGGACGTTTCGTTCACGGTCGAACCCGGCGAGAAGGTCGCGATCGTCGGCGCGACGGGCTCGGGCAAGACCACGGTCACGAGCCTGCTGCTGCGTTTCTATGAGCCGCAGCGCGGAGAGATCCGCGTCGACGGGCGCCCGCTGCGCGAGTGGGACATCCGCGAGCTGCGCCGCCGCTCGGGATTCGCGCTCCAGGACGCGTTCCTCTTCACCGGCACGATCGCCGGCAACCTGAGCCTCGGTGATCCGCGATTCACGCCGGAGCAGATCGAGCACGCCGCGCGCGAAGTGCACGCCCACGACTTCATCGAGCGCCTCCCCGCGGGCTATGCGACCGAGGTCCGCGAGCGGGGCGCCACGCTCTCGGCCGGCCAGCGCCAGCTGCTCGCCTTCGCCCGGGCCCTGGTCCGGGAACCCCGGCTCCTGATCCTCGACGAGGCCACGTCCTCGGTCGACACCCACACGGAAGTCCAGATCCAGGACGCGCTCAGCCGGCTCATGCAGGGCCGGACGTCACTGGTCATCGCCCACCGGCTCTCGACCATCCAGAACGTCGACCGGATCGTGGTCCTCCACCATGGGCAGATCCGGGAGTCGGGGAATCACGCTGAGTTGTTGGCGCTCAACGGGATCTACGCCCGGCTCTATGAATTGCAGTACCTCGGGGGCATGCGGCCGGCGTCGAAAGCTTCGCAAGAAATCGGGCAAAATGCGTCCGATCGTGCAAGTTTCTTGACGTCTCCATGAAATCTGGCTTAGCATTACTAAACGACATCAGTCCTCCTAACCCCTGCGGAGGTAGGCGAATGCAACTCGGTAAGAGAATACGGGACTTGCGGTTCCGCCGCGGTCTGACAGTCCAGCAGCTCGCGGAAGCAAGTGGTCTCTCGAAGGGCTTCATCAGTCAGGTCGAGAACGACCGAACATCGCCATCTCTCGCCACGTTGCGGGATCTGGCGCGCGCACTCCAGACCTCGATCGCTTTCCTCGTGGTCGAAGACGACACCAAGCCCCACGTCGTCCGGGAACGCGAACGCACGAAGTTCACCTTCGGAGCCAGCGGCTCCTCGGTCGAGATCCTGTCGGCCCAGCCCCGCCGCAACATCGAGCTCCTGATGGCCGACCTTCCCCCGGGTGGAACCACCGGCGGCGACCGTCCCTACGAACAGGGCGAAGTCTGCGTGATGTGCGTGACGGGACGGATTCGATTCGTGACCGGCGACCATGCGGTGACTCTCGAAGTCGGCGACTCGTGCCATTACGATGGCCGTGCTCCCCACACGCTCGAGAATTGCGGGACGACGGCGGCGCGCGTGCTGATCGCCGCCACGCCGGCCAACATGGAACCGACCGTGACCGTCCACGAGGCGCTTCATGCCAACGGCAACGGGCATGGCAACGGGAACGGAGTGCAGGTCGACACGCACGTCTGACCGGAGTGACATTCGTGAAGTATCGTGACGGCGGCTCCACACGGGCCGCCGTTTCCGTGTCCCGGATGGCGTGAGTGACAGCACTCGGTCTCCGGCCCACGGCACGGACACCGAGATCGTGAATACGGCAACGGAAAGGATTCCCGCCGCGCATGACGTTCCGCTCCGCATGGATCGAATACCGCGACGCCGTGCGCGCGTTCTCGCGACCCGCCCGCCTGTTTCTGCTCGCCACGCTCCTCACCTGGGCGTCGCACGGCGTCGCACAGGTGCTGTTCAACCTGTTCCTCGTCGAGGCCGGCTACCGCGAGGCATTCGTCGGGCGCGCGATCTCGCTCACGGGACTTGGGCTCGCGTTGACGGCACTCCCGGCCGGCATCCTCGCCGAGCGCTGGGGACACCGCCGCACGCTGATGCTGGGCGCGGCACTCGAAGGTCTCGGCATGCTGGTGCGCGCACTCGCGCCGACGCCGGGCATCATCGCGGCGGCGAGCTTCGCCTCGGGTTCGGGCCAGGCCATGCTCGCGATCGCGGCGGCGCCGTTTCTGTCCGAGCATTCGACGGCCCGCGAGCGCACGCACCTGTTCAGCACGTTCTTCGCGATCGAACTGATGGCCGGGGTGGTCGGCAGCTTCGCCGGCGGCGCGCTGCCGAAGTTGCTCCAGAGCCTGCCCCCGGCGTTCGCGCCGGATCTGCTCCATGCCTATCGCTGGACGCTGTGTGTGGGAGCCGGACTCGCGCTATGTGCCGCGTTCCCGATCGCGCGCATCGGCGCGGCGCGCGGCGCGGACCATTCGGCCGAAGCGCGCCCGCCCGCGCGCGGCGACCGGCGGCTGCTCGCCCAGATCGCCATCAACTTCTTCCTGATCGGCGCCGGCGCGGGGCTCGTGATCCCGTTCATGAACCTGTACTTCGCGCAGCGCTTCCAGTGTTCGAGTGCCCAGATCGGCACGTTCTTCTCGCTCGCCCAGATGCTCACGGCACTCGCCGCGATGTCGGCGCCGGTGCTCGCGGGGCGCTTCGGGCGGCTGCGCACGGCGACCGTGCTGCAGCTCATGTCGCTGCCGTTCCTCGTCACGATGGGAGCCGAGTCGCGTCTCGACATCGCGGTCGCCGCGTTCTGCATGCGCGCCACCCTGATGCAGGCCTCGAGTCCGCTGCTCGTGTCGTTCGTGATGGAAACGCTGCCGGCCGGCCTCAGGGCGCGCTCGACCAGCATCAATAATCTCGTGTGGAACGTCGGGTGGGCCGTGAGCGCGACCCTCGCCGGATGGATCATCGAACGCTTCGGCTATGCGGTGCCGTTCTACATCACGGCAGCGCTGTACGCGGTCGCCACCGTCTACTTCTATCTCGCGTTCCGGGGGCGCGGCGAATCGTCGAGTACCGCTGCTCCCGCTCCGTCACCGGATCCGGGCACGCGCGTGGATGGTCCGTTCACGGAGTGAATCGCATGCGGGCTTGCCATGCTCCATGCGGAAGGCACATGCTCGCCGAGATGGCGTTCGCGTCGCACCACGTTCATGACGACCGGACGCAGCCGCCGGCATCTTCGCCACGGAGGGCACCATGAAGCGCCTCGTGATTCTCATCGTCGTCGGCATCGCAGCCTGGATCGCCTGGCAGCGCGGCCCCAACGTCTTCGACAAGCTCCCCGAGCACAGCGTGGTCGTGAAGAACCAGGGAACGGCGGCAATCGAACGGCTGCGGGTGACGGTCGCCGGGAGGACGTTCGTGCGCGAGACGCTGGCGGTGGGCGAAGAAGCATCGTGGCCGTTCCGCACGCAGAACGACTCCGACTTCCGCCTGCTGTGGGAGTGGAAGGGCCGCATGGGCGAGATCCGCTGGACCGGCGGCCGCGTCGCGCGCGGTCCGCTGGTGCAGGTGCATCGGCTTCGCATCGAGAACGACGGTGGGGTGGTGTACGTGGCGGAGGACAAACCGGCGCCGCGCTGAGATCTGGGAAACTCCGATAGCAGCGATCGAGAAACAGTGATCAACGCCCCGCTCGCGGTGCTCGTTCAAGCGACCTGGTCCATCGACCCGCGGGTTCAGACCGTTTTTTCATCTTGACGGCTTTGCGGACGCGTTCTTCGAAATCTCGATACTAGCTCTAGGACCGCCTCGCAATGTGCGCAGTGGGCGCGCTCGCACGCTAAAGCCCCTCGATCTCGACCGAATTCGAGGAACCCTCCGAAATGCAGAGACCGTCGTTTCCAGAACGTCGAAATAGCGCAATGTAGAATCACCGCGTGTTCATCGCCCCCGCGACCGGATGCATCTTCATCATGCGCGGAGGCATCATGAAGTACGCACTTTCCCATCTCACCCATCAGGTCGTGCTGCAGGGCCTCGCGACGCTCGTCGCTCGAGGCTGCAGGCACACTGCAGCCCTCATCGCCTACATCGGTGAAGTCGACGCTCGCAAGCTCTTCCTGCCGGCGGGGTATCCTTCGATGTTCTCCTACTGCGTTAACGTGCTGCACTTCTCCGAGCAGGCGGCGTACAAGCGCATTTGCGTCGCGCGCATGGCGCGCCGGTTTCCGGCGATCTACGACGCGCTCACCGAAGGCCGTGTGCACTTGAGCGGCCTGTTCCTGCTGAAGGCGTTCATGACACGCCGCAACGTGGACGAGATCCTGGCGGCGGTGACTCACAAGAGTTGTCGCGAGATCGAGAAGCTCCTGGCGGAGCGATATCCGAAGGCCGACGTGGCGACGAAAGTGCGAGCTTTGCCCGGAGCGCGGGTGGTCGCGGCAGCGCCTGCTGCCAGTCCGGATCATGATCAACTGTCCGTGCGGACAGTCGCATCTTCGGTCCGCAGGACCGAAGAACAGGTGTCGCCTGAGACAGGCGCAAGTGCTGTTGGCGAGTCCTTCGGCGGGCTCGGGCCGATTACAGCCAAAGTTCCTTCGGTCCTACGGACCGAAGAGCGAAAGCCCGCGAAAGTGGCGCCCCTTGGCCTGAAGCGCTACGCGCTTCAGTTGACGATGAGCCAGGAGATGCACGACAAGCTGCGCCATGCGCAGGCTCTTCTATCGCACGTAATCTCTTCGGGCGACGTCCCGAGCGTTCTCGAGCGCGCACTCGATGAGCTCATCGAGAAACTCGAGAAGGCGAAATTCGCGGCGACCGAGAAGCCGCGCGCGACCAAGACGCACACGAGCGCGAATCCACGGAATGTCCCGGCGCACGTGAGGCGCGCGGTTCGCGAGCGTGACGGGTTTCAGTGCACGTTCGTGAGCGAGGATGGACGGCGTTGTCCCGAGACGCACTTCTTGGAGTTCGATCACATCGATCCCGTCTCCCGCGGTGGCAAAGCCACCACGGGACGGATGCGGCTCCGTTGCTGGGCGCACAATCAGTACGAAGCCGAACGGCTGTTCGGCGTCCCATTCATGCAGCGCAAGCTGCATGAAGCTATGGAGACGCGAGCAGCCGAGAGACCGGCGGGCTGATCGCCGGCCGCAACTCGGCGAAGGATTCAGCGAAGCATGTCGCGGCGCACCTTTCCCGTCGTTGTCTTTGGGAGTTCCTCGGCGCGCACCATCAGCTTCCTCACGCGCTTGAACGGAGCGAGGTCCTTGCCGAGGCGCTCGACTTCGCGCTCCAGCGTCTCGCGCACGAACGCCTCGTCCGCGGTTCGTCCGAGCGCCCGGGCGGCGGGTTCGATCGCATCGAGCTCGGGGACGACGTGCGCGTGCACTTCCTCGCGCGCGCCGTGCGCAGCATCCGCACCGTGGCCCGCGACGACCGCCACTTCGCGCACGAACGGCGACTTCGCGAGGTTCGCCTCGACCTCTTCGGGATAGATCTTCTTCCCCGCTGCGGTGACGATCAGATTCCGGATCCGGCCGGTCAGCAAGAGGCGGCCGTCCCCGGTGATGCGGCCGAGGTCGCCGGAATGGAAGCCTCCTTCGCGCAGCACCGACGCCGTCGCATCAGGATTGCGGTAGTAGCCGCGCATCACGTTCGGCCCGCGGATCACGACCTCTCCGATACCCTCGGCGTCCGGCTCAAAGATGCGGACCTCGACGCCGGGCAGCGGCCAGCCGACGCTGCCGGAGGTCGCGCGCTCCGGGCGGTTAGCGGTCACGACCGGAGAACACTCGGTGAGCCCGTAGCCTTCGAGCAGCAGCAGACCGAGATCCGCGAAGCCGTCGAACACTTCCGCGCGCAGGGGTGCCGCGCCCGACACGAACATGCGCAGGCGCGCGAGGCCCGCGCGGCGGCGTAGCGGCGCGCACAGGATCCGCGCCGCGTCGATGCCCGTGATGCGCCGGCACGTTCGTGACACCGCGATCATCGCGCGGGCAAACGACCGGGCGCGGGGCGGCGCCGATTCGATGCCCCGGGTGATCGCCGCGAGCAGCTTTTCGTAGAGCAGCGGCACGCCGAGCATGATCGTGGCGCGCGACGTTTCGAGGTCTTCGCGCAACTCGTTCGACTTGAGGCTGCGCGCGTACGCGATGCTCGCCCCCGCGCGCAATGGCGCCAGGAAGCCCGCGGTGCATTCGAACGCGTGGTGTTGCGGCAGCACCGAGAGGAACCGGTCGCCATGGCCAAAGTGAAACGCGGCGACGCACGCTTCCACGTTCGTGAGAATGTTCGCATGCGTGAGCATGACCGCCTTGGCGCTCCCGGTCGTTCCGGAGGTGAAGAGCAGCGCAGCGAGATGCTCATTCTCCGCGACCCCGTCGCGGAGAATGAATGGCCTTGCGACGGCCGTCGCATCGCGAACCGCCGCGACGGGGTCCGTGAGTTTTGCAGCGGTGGACGAGGAATTCGATGCGGCCGCGCCGCTCTGAGTGATCCGTGCGGCGTCGGGTGAAGCACTCGACGCCGCAACGTCGGGTCGCACGATCTCTTCGATCGGAACGATCTCGAGCGCGAGTCCGCGCGCCGTGCCCGCACGCGCGATCTTGTCGTGGTGCGCGCGGCTCGCGATCACGACGCGAGCCTCCGCGGTGGCGAGAATTTCGCCCGAATCCCCTTCTTGGAGCTGAGCGTCCATCGGCACCACGATCGCGCCGGCTTGGAGGACCGCCAGATAGGCGAGCCCCCACTCCGGGCGATTCTCGCTCTGAATCGCGACGCGGTTGCCGGCGATCACGCCGCGCTCGCTGAGCATCGCTGCAAAGGATCGCACCGCATGCGACGCCTCGCGGAACGACCAGCCCGACCAGTGTCCCGCGGTCATGTCGGCGACGAACGGGCTGTCGCCGTATTGGGCAGCGGCGCGATGCACGAGCTCGTGGATGCGCACGACCGGGGATACCGGTGCCGTGCCCCCCGAGAAGAGCGTCATCGCGAGCGACCGCTCTCGCGCGCGGACTTCGCGAACGCCTCGCGCTCCAGCGCGAGCAACTCCGCATTCGCGAGCGAGTACACGACGTCCGAACCCGACGCGAACACCGGCGCCATCTCGCGCACCGATGCGAGTTCGTAGCGGATGCGCGCCGCGTCCTCGGGCACGTATTCGGCGTAGCGCACGATCACGTAGCGCACGCCGCGCTCCGCGATGGCGCGGACCGCGAGGCGCTCGGGAAAGCTGCGCATCAGCGCGCGAAAGCCTTCGTGCGCCGGCGACGCAAACCCGCTGACGCCGTCGGCGCGCGCCTTGCCGTGGTAGAGCGCCCAGATCTGTCGCACCGCGTCACGCTCGCTCTCGTCGGCTTCGCTCGAAGGCATCGGCAGCTCGAGGATCGCGAAAGCGCCGGGCTGGCGGGCGATCCACTTCCACGCGGCGGGCATCGTCGAGCGGTCCGGATACTCGATCAGCGGAATCGCCGTGGGCAACGCGGTGACGAGCATGGCCGCAGTCACGGCCGCGAGCAGCGCGGCGCGGCCTGCCGGGGGCACACGCTCACGCAGCACATCGTAGCCGCGCGCGGCGAACACGGCGCCGATCAACAGCACGATCTCGGCGAAGCGCCCGGGGGCGCGCATGCCGGCGAAGCCCGGGATAACGTAATAGAACACTGCGTAAGGCAACGGCACCGGCAGTGTGTGTCCCGCGATCTTCAAGATCGGGCCGAGAGACAGGATGAACGCGCCACCGGCGATCCACGCGAACGCGCGATCGAGACGCCGCAGCGGATACACGGGCAGCTGAACATTGGCGAGGCGTTCGGCACGTGCGCGCCACCACGCGACGAACGCGAGTGCCACCGTCACGATTCCGGGCGCATACGCGAGATCGCCGCGCGGCAGATGAAACAGGCGGGCCATCAGATTCTCGCGGCTCGAGCGCAGGTAGTCCACGACGTCCGCCGAGTAGATGGCCGCTTTGCCGAGCGAGCGCCGGAAGCCGGGCAGCGTCGAGTGCAGTTGCCAGTAGGGCAGCGCGCCCGGCGCCATCACGAGCAGTGCAAGTCCCGCGCACATGAACAGGCGCCGCCACGGCAACGGCGAGCCGGTGGGCCAGCGGAATGCCATCGAACACGCCAGCACCATCGCGAACAGGAACGCGACGTGAAAGGCGTAGTACCAGCCGAAGTACGACTGCACGGCCAGCGTCGTGAACGCAGCGGCCAGATCGCGAGTGCGCCGCGTGGCCGCGAACCGGAGCATGAACAGGAGCGCGAGCGGAACGAATTGCGTCTGGAGCTGATTCAGGTTTCCAAGGTTCGACATGCGGTACGCGCCGAAGGCGTAGAGGAATCCGCACACGAAGCTGCCGGCGCGCGAGCCGCCGAGCCAGCGCGCGAGCCGATAGGCCGCCCATCCGCTCGCGACGAACGATGCCAGCACCAGCGCGTTGTAGCCCGCGGGCAGGCTGCCGGTCATCCATGCGACGGGGCCCGAGACCAACGCTTCTCCGAGCAGATGATCCATATAGGCGAGCGTGTGGCGTTCCGGATGGAAGATCGGCGCGTCGAACACGCCGAACAGTCCGGTCATGAACGAGTGCCAGTCCCACCCGAGCACGAACGCCTGCAACAGCGGATCGATCGTGTTGAACACCGCGGGCAGCGCGGTGCGGAATGTGAGCGCGAGCGGCCAGGTGACGGCGAGCGCCGCCGCGAAGTACGCGGGCACGACCAGCAAGCTCCACCGCACGTCAGAGCCCGTCGCGAAGTCCGTCGCGCGTGACCACGGCGGGTGCGCGAACCGGAAGCGCGGACGCAGCGGGCACCGAGCCCGGAGTCTCGACCGCTGCGCGTGCCTTCCGCGCCACCACCAGATGCCCCACGACTTCGCGCTCGTCGAAGAACACGCGGTCGAGCAGCGCGAACAACGGCTGGAGCACGGCATACAACACGCGCACCGGGATCTCGGTGAGCACTCTGGTGGGGCCGCGGTTCATGCGGTTGAGCCCCGCGATCGTCGTCATGCCGACGCGCGTCCACAAGCCCGCGATCGGAACGAATTCGAGCGGCTCGAACCCCGCACGCTCGAGGAGATAGGACGCGCCGTAGCGCGTGAAGCGGAAGAAGTCCCACGGCGCATCGTGCAGCGGCACCATCTGCGTGAATTCGAGCAGCAGCACGCCGCCCGGCTTGAGCACGCGGTTCGCCTCGCGCAGCATCGCGAGCGGCTCGGGAAGATACGTGAGCATCGAGAGCCCGAGCACCGTGTCGAACCGCGCATCCGGAAACGGCAGCGCCTCCGAGCGCGAGTAGACGTCGGGTGGGCGCGCATCGAGATAGCCCGAGCTCTTAAGGTCGGTGCCGACGTAGCGCGCCACGCGCCCGTCGAACACCCACGCGAACGGCCGGTCACCGCAGCCCACATCGAGCAGATCGCCGCGCGCATGCGCGCGGACCCGCTCGAGTGCCGCGATCGTGCGGTGATAGATGATCCAGTTGTACTTCCAGAACGTCCATCGCGTTGTGCGCGAACGGCGCATGCGCGCCCACGGTGTCGGAGTCTGCGCGGGCTCGGGGGCACGCGCGCCGCCCTCGGCCGCGGCGAACCGCTTCGACCCGAACGCGCTCACTTCCACTCCAGCAGATATTCGCCGACGTTGAGCCGGGCCTCGACTTCGCCGCCGTCGACCGCCACGGCCACTTCCTTCGCACCGGATCCTTCGTGGAGCCACACCCGCGAGATGCCGGGCCGCGCGGGAAACCGGATCGCCTCACCCGGCACTCCATAGAAACGCACCAGTACACCGCGCGCTCCGATCTCGCGCGCCGACCACTGCCGTTCGAGCAACTGGCGGACTTCATCGTCCTGCACGAACACCGCGTTGTCGCCGACCAGGCGCATGAGCAGATCGCGCAATGCGGCGTGACCGATCGCTGCCATCTTCGGATCGAGGTGCACGAAGTTCGCGCGATGCGTGCTGATCACCGCAGGCTGACCGCGCTGCCACGCCTCCCGCGCGCCGCGATGCGCGGCCGCCGCCCCGACGCGCGCGGCGTTCGTCTCGGTGGAACACGGCTCGAACGCGATGCGCGGCGGCATCTGGAGCCGCACGCTCCAGTCACCTGGCCAGCGCTGGCGCAGGAACAGCCGGCGAAAGCGCGGGAAGCGCGCACCGTGGTGCTCGCCCTGTCCCTGCAAGGTTCGGATACCGAGTCGCGTCGCGTCGGCTTCGGTGTGCTCGTCCCATCGATAGTCGGGCGGGCAGAACGAAGCCGGACGGCGTCCGAACAGCGTTTCAAACTTCGCGACCGCCAGCTCCAGCCGACGCGTGCGATCGAGCGGCGGCTCGGACGGATCGTGCTCGCCACTGGCTTCGACTGATGCGCACACCGCGCTCTGCTGCTCGTGCGCGCGCCGCGCGTCCGCGAGCCCGCGCCGCAACGCCGTGAGCCATGCGGTCTCGGGAATGTGATGCAGCCCGTGCAGCTCCGGCCACCACAAACCCGCATCGCGCGCGACGGCGACCTGGTCCCACATGCCGGGACGCTGCCAGCGCGACGGCGTCTGCGGGTGATCGCACAGCGGCACCGACTCGCATTCGAACAACGGAGCACGCAGCGCCGAGTAGTCGGGATTCGCCACGACCGTGTTCGCCTGCCACACGGGAGGGAACCCGTCGCCGCCGCGGAATTCGGCGAGCGTCGCGGCGAGCGCGCGCACGTCATCCGCGCTCTCGAGCGTGGACCCGGCATACCGCCGGCCGGCCGGGCTGCGAAACGCGGGCGTGTCGGCGAGCACGCGCAATGCCTGCTCGTCCGCCGACCACGCGCACAGACCCCAGTCGTCACTCTCGAGAACCACGGCCTTCAGTCGGCGCCAGTCGAGGTTCACGTTGTGCTCTTCATGGAAAGGACGCGGGAATATAGCACGCGTGGGGACGACGCTGGCGAACCCAGTGCCTCGGCCTCGACGATTCCGGATCGATCCGCTCCCACGATCCGTGTTAAACGCAAATGAAGTGACCGCGTTTAGCAAGTGAACTGACCGCTGTGCTGCCGGGGTCGTTTCGGCCCCCCGGCAGCTTTCGCGGAGTCAGTTCGTGGAAACGACCTCCAGGGATGCCCGCAC
>JANLWX010000208.1:0-1544 GCA_031364845.1 Candidatus Eiseniibacteriota bacterium | reverse complement strand
CATGCGAGTCGAGTACCGCGAGGAACCCTGCAAAGCCGCCCTCAATCGCGTTCGCGGAATGGGATTCGAGTGGTCGCTCAATCCCTACATGGGCTGCGCTCATCGGTGTGCTTTCTGCTACGTGCGCGGGTTCGAGCGGCGCGCGGATCGTCCCGCGGACGAGCGTTACGGATGGTCGATTCGCGTCAAAGTGAACGTTGCCGACGTGCTGCGCGGGGAACTCGCGAGACCCTCATGGAAGCGCGAGCACGTGATGATCGGTGCGGCGACCGATCCCTACCAGCCGTGCGAGGGGAAGTACCGGCTCACGCGCGGGTGCCTCAGCGCGCTCGGTGACGCGCGCAACCCGTTCGGGATCATCACGCGCGGGCCGATGGTGGTGCGCGACATCGACGTGCTCCAGCACGCCGCGCGGCGCGCGAAGGTCAGTGTTCAATTCTCGGTTCCGACCATCGATCCCGACGTATGGGCCGCCACCGAGCCCGGCACGGCACCGCCGCGCCAGCGGCTGCGGGCGCTGCGCATGCTGATCGATGCCGGCATCGAGGCGGGTGTGGGGATGGCGCCGATCCTGCCCGGAGTCTCGGATCGCCCCGAGCAGCTCGAAGCCGTGATCCGCGCCGCGCGCGACGCCGGTGCCACGCGCGTGTGGGCGAACCTGCTCTATCTGCGGCCCGGGACGCGCGAGCACTTCCTGGAGACGCTTCAGCGCCACTGGCCCGATGAGCTCGCGCGCTACGAAGCGCTCTACCGCGGGCGTGCGTACCTGTCGAAGAAAGAAGGCGAGACGCTGTCGGTGCAGATCCGTAGGCTGCGGGCGAAACACGGGATCCGGGATCGGCGGGTGCGACCGTTGAATCCGCCCCCGGAGACCGTGCAGCTCGATCTCGCGATGTAGCTTACGCGCTCAAGCCGGGTCGGAATTCGGTCGAAACCGCTTGAATGAGCGGAGCGCGGGGATCGTCAGGGGCCAGAGCGCTCGATCAGGGCGGGGGCGAGGCATCGCCACAACCCGAACCGCAGGACGGGAACGCGCGCGTCGCACTCGTGCCCGATCCCGCCTTCGGCGCCAACGCGACTCCTGAATCCGCGAAGAACACTGTCGCCGAGCGCCGCGAGAATCTCGTCATTCCCGCGGTGGCCGGTCTCGGAATGCTCGCGCTCGCGCTCGAGATGCTCCCCACCACGCCGGGCCAGGGCGACGGAGCCGAGTTCACGCTCGCGCTCGCCGACGGCGGCCTTCCGCACCCGACCGGCTATCCGCTCTACGTGATGTTAGGGCACCCGTTCGTGAAACTCCTCCACGCGATGGGGGCGTCGTACGTGGCCGCCGCGAACGCGTGGAGCGCCGTAGGCGCCGCGCTCGCGCTCGCGCTGTTTACGCGGCTCGCTCTCGAACTGATGTGCGCGACGGCGGGAGAAGACATGCGCCCTCACGCGTCGGCGGGCGGTGACCCGCGAACGCGCGAACTTACCTCGGCGATCACCGCCTTGATTCCCGCGGCACTGCTCGCGCTCAATCCCGTGTGGCTCATCGCCGCCAC
>JANLWX010000173.1:0-13456 GCA_031364845.1 Candidatus Eiseniibacteriota bacterium | reverse complement strand
GGGGGGGGGGGGGGGCGGTTGGGGGGGGGGGGGCGGCGGGGGGCGGCCCCGGGGGCGGGGGGTAACCCCCGGTGGTATAATCCCCCGCCGGCGGGGGTCCCCCTCCCCCCCGCCCGCCGTGACTACCCAGCGTGTGGCTAGTTGAGCTTGATGCCGCGAACCGTACGGACTTCGTCGTTCACGCGCAGCTTGTAGAAGTACATGCCCGCGCCGACCGACTTGCCGCGCGAGTCCAGACCGCTCCACTCACGCGAATAGCTGCCCGCATCCAGGCGGCCCTTGGCGATCGTCGTGATCTTGCGTCCCGACAGATCGAAGACGCCGAGGTCGACATCAGCCTCGAACGGCAGCGAGAACGACATACGCGCGATACGCGCCGGGTTCGGGGTCACCGCGAAGCTGATCGAACGCGGCTTGCCATCGACGCCCGTGTTCTGTCCCACGACCACGATGTCGGCGTTGCTGCGGGGCAGGATGCGGAAGCGCCGGCTGCTCTGAGAGTTCGAGGACAGAATGCCGGTGACGTTGACCACCGCGCCCGAGTCCGGATCGAACGTGTAGGAGCCCTGGGAGTTCTGGACCAGGATCGTGTCCGAATACACACCGTACGGTCCGGCGAGGAAGAAGCCCTCACCCGCGGCGCGCTCTTCGGTGATGCGGCCCTGAATGACCTTGACCAGCACACCTTCGTAATCCTCACCGGTCGCCCGATGCGTGAACAACTGCGGCGAGGGGCTGTCGCAGGTCGTGTCGGCGAGCACGCCGATCGTCTGGACGATCGGAGACGGAATCGGGGCCACGCCCTCGTCCACGATGTACACGGTGCTCACGATCTCGGTCTCGCGGCCATTCGGAGCGCCGCTGCCGAACTCCTGAACGTATCCCACGACGAGGTACTTGCGGCCATCAATGAGCGGCTGAGTCGGACCGAACACCGAGATGGCATTACGAACGCCACCGCTCGCACCTTCCAGGTAATACAGCGATCCGTAGCTTCCGCTGCTGACGCCGCGAACCGAAACCCGCAGTGTGCCGAACGCGGCGCCCGTGCCAGCATAGCGCGAGCGATCTTCGCATGGCGAAGCGGAGAGTGCAGCCGGATCGGCCGCCTGGACTACCGAGGGATCAACCACACCATTCACGAAGTCGCGACTTTGTGGCGTCGTCATCGTGATCCCGCTGCCGGAGGACACCAGACCGTTGACCGTCACGCCCTCGACATCGCCGTCGGCGAGTCCGTTGGTGATCGTGAGATCGACGGTGGTGCCATTGACCTGGGTGGCGAGATTTACCGTGCCCAGCGAGGAGAGCGAGTAATTCGCTTCGTTCTCGGCGCTCGCGAGCGTGATGTTGCGGTCGAACAGCACACGCACCTTGTTGTCCACAATGGAGAACGCATCGTTGAGATTCGGCGGAGTCGCCACGACGATGTCGTTGCCGTCGCGAATCTGAATGCGGTAGGAACTCGCCGCACTGGAGGCGCGCTGGTTCATGATGCCCTGGACGGAAGCCACGGTCGTCCCGAGCGCCGGCGGCGTGAACGTCGCCAGCGTGTTGCCGTCGATCAGCACCGAGTCCACGGCCGACCCGGTCTGATTCACTAGCATGAACGAGCCGAAGGGGATTTGCTGCGTGCCATTGGGAGCAACGTAGACACGCGCGACTCGCATCGCAGTCGGAATGCGCACCAGCATACCCTCGTACAGCTCGCCATTGGGGTTATTCGGGAGGTGGCGGAACGTATTCGTGGTGCCGGTGATGAAGGCCGGCAGCGGGTTCCCGGAACTTACCTTGCGAATGGTGATGTCGTTGGTGCCTTGGACACCGTCCAGACCTTCAATTTCCGTTTCACCGTCGGTCGCCGGAAACTCCTGGGTCCGGCCGTAGACCACGACGCTGTCTCCGAGCGCGAGGCCGAAGGGCACAGCGTTGTAGTTGGTCGCCCCAGTGAAGACATCGATGCCGGTGTAATGGGCGTTTGAGGGAGTGGCGAGGTTGGCGCGATTCTGAATGTAGAATCCATAGGCGCTGGCCTTCGCATCGAAGCCGGTGATGATACCCCCGACTCCGAGGACGGTATCGAGCGTGGCGGGATGACAGACGGCGGCGGGATTCTGAATTTTGAAGACACTCACGGAATCCGGGCATGTGCCCCCCGGTCCGGGCGGGTACGTTTCCGCTTCAGCGGATGCCACACAGCAGGCCAGCATCGCAGCCCCTAGCATTGTGGTGAAAAGCTTGCGCATTTCGGTTTCCCTCTGGGTCGGGTGGTGAGTGGATACAGGCATGGTGATGGGGGAAATCTTCGAAGGCGCGGCGTCCTCCTGATCGATCCCCGGGGCTGCTTGCTAACTTGTTGCCAGCCCATCGTTCCGGGATGTTGCTTTGCGAATCCTTGATGCGTGGGGCAATTCTAGCAAGAGCGGGCCCGGCGTCCCAAGGTCTTTGATTGTGGACGCAGTCTTTTCTGGGACCCCGCTACCCGTGGAACGGCGTCAGGAGGAAGTAAGACGGATTGGCGGCTAGGGTTTTCGTAAGGCTTGGACAACTTTGTTAACAAATGCGGTCGCCCGCTGGGGAAATGTCCCGCCGGCGGCAGGCTGGGAGGTCGTGACGACGGGGATCGAGATGATTCCAGCCTTGGCCCCCGAGGCATGTGGCACCAGCAGCGCCACCGGAATGTCGAAGTCGTGGGGCTGGGACAGGGTTCCCGCGCGCGCCCACAGCAGGACATCCTGGGTGTCGCGCACCGCAAAACCACGCAGCCCGAGCGTGATGATCGCGATCCGCAGGCTGTCGGTGGCGCTGCGGAACACTCCGCCGCCGTTGACTCCCCACGACACCGACGAATCCTCCATCCCGGACTCGAAAAACTTGTAGAGGAAGTCGGTCTCGTAGACGCGCGACACGAATTCCTGGCTGAGCGGGCCCGAGCGCCCCACTCCGTTCACGAGATTGAGACCCTCGACGACGAAGCTGTGCCCGTCCTCGATCGCCGGGGCGATCCCGCCCTGCACGTCCCGCAGCACGGTCGAAAACGAGCTTTCGGTGCCGCGATACCAGATCACGGCGTCGTACAGCGAAAAAGTCTGGCGCGCGTCTTCGGCCGACTGGAACGGCTGGACGCTCTGAAGTCGCAGAACACTCCACGTGCCCGGCTCGAGCTGGTTGGCGACCGCATTCGCCCACAGGGTGTCGGTGCGCGTGTTGAGCGTGTTGGACGTCGAGACGTCGTCGATCAGCAGCAGCCGGGCCCGCGTGCCCGGAGGGCCGGTCACGGTCGGGCGGACGGTCCACGAGCGGCTCACCGTCGCACCCACCAGCCCGCCGTCGTCGATCGGCTGAACGAATACCGTACGCGTGCCGCTGCGAACCTCGGCGCCGTCGAAGAAGTCTGCGGTCGGAACGGTGAACGTGGTTCCCGACAGAATGTGGGGATTCGCCTCATTGCCGTCGAGCCACACGCGGAAGCGCATGATCGACGACTCGCCATCGGGATCGGACGCTGTCCATGACAGAGTGAGCGAGGCGTAGGTCTCATTCGAGATCTGAGGATAGGGACCGATCGTCACGGTCGGAGGTTCGTTATCGAAGAAGAACAACTGCCGGGCAGGCGTGGCATCGGTCAGGCCATCGTTGTCGATCGCGCGCACTTCGAACACCGGGCTCGTGGCGCCCGTCGGAGTAAACACCCTGAAGGTCGAATCAGTGCGTGTCGTACGAACCCAAGCACTCTCGGCCGGTGCTGAGGGATTCAAAAGCCGCAGTTCGTAGGCAGCGACGACACCATCGGGATCGGTGCCGAACCAGAAGATCTCGACCACGTGATTCACGGTGTCGACGTCGCCCTGCACGAACACGGTGGTTTCGGGCGCCAGGCGCGGGACGAGTGCGGTGCGGCCGCTGCATCCGAACGCGGCGAGTGCCAGAAGCAACGTGGCGAATCCGAGGCGTCTCACTTGAAGTCCTCCCGATCGGATTTCACGATCAGGAACTTGCCGACTTCGCGCTTGCCCGAAGCGTCCTCGACCGAGAACAGATAAAGCCCGGTCGCCACCGCCTGGCCTTCGCGTGTGATCATGTTCCATCCGTAGCTGCGGCCCGACAGCGTCGGCGGATCGACGTCGAGCTCGCGGCGCGGATCGTAGATGCCGCGCGTCCCATCACCGTGATACGTGGCGCCATTGAACGGCGTCTCGAACACGAGATCGCCCGACAGCGTGTAGATCCGGATCGTGCACACTTCGGGCAGACCCGCGAACCACAGGTAGTGGTCGCGAACGCGCGAACCCTGATCCCAGCGCGCTTCGACGCGATAGGGATTCGGGAACACGGTGACCTTGCCTCCACCCGCACTCTCGCCGGGCCCCGGAGCCGGAATCGCGAGCGTCTTGTTCTGGCTGATGCCGCTCTCGAGCGACTCGATCTCGACGTTGCCGAGATCGTAGGCGGTCACGGCCACGAAGTACTTGAAGCCGTTGCGCAGCGCGGGGATCGTGTACTTGTACTGGTACGTGACGCCGTCGAACGTCACCGGTGTGGCGAGCCTGACCGCTGCGAATCCGGTGTTGAAGCCGGTCGTATCGTTGGGTGCGGTCGCCTTGTCGAACTGCGCGATGCGGCTGAGGTCGTTGCGGTCGTCGCCGATGTAGACGCGATAGCCCTCGAAGTCCTGGGCGATCGGGCTCGTCGGATCCTGAATCAGCTCGGGCGAGTCGTCCCAGTAGAGATCGAGCGCGCCGGCGCGCGAAACCACCTTGAAGCGCGGCGACGGCGGGGGAATCGGGACAATGTAGTTGCGATCGTACGCGCGCTGGGCGAACCGCGAGTGCTCCTGGATGCTGTTGGGCAGGATCTCGCCGAAGGTGTCTTCGGTGTCGCGGCCGCCGACGATCGCGAAGTCGACCGAGATGCTGTCGCCGGGGTTGATGACATCGAACGGGCCGACCGAGAGCAGCGTGACCGGATCGCCGGTACCGGGCAGCAGCGAGTCGCCTTCGACCGGCTGGATCAGCCCCGAACTCATGATGGCGTAGCGCTCGCGGTCCTCGTCGCGCTGAGCGTTGCCGGGCGAATAGTCCCACGCGGCGAACGTCACCTTCTTGTCGAGCGTGTCGGCGACGTTGCCGGGCTTCACGCCGAGCAGCTTGATGCCCATCCACGCGGGAACCACTTCGTAGGCACATGCGTCGGGAATCGGCTGGCCGATGCAATAATGCTCGCGCATCAGGCGCAGCGAATCGTCGAAGGCGATCTGCTTCTTGCGGAACCAGCTGCCGATCGTGCTGCCGGCGCTGCTCGGCGGCCAGATGCTGTAGAGATTCTTGGGGCCGCTCGCGAACTCGGCGTACAGGCCGACATGCGCATTCTGGAGCGGCTGGCCGAGGTTCGTGATCACGTAGTGGAAGATGACGACGTGCGCGTAGTCGGAGAACGACCACATGTAGTTCTCCTGGCGCACCAGCAGATTCATCGAGCGATGAGGTTCGGAACTGGTCGACAGCCGCTTGCCGGGGCGGTCGCTGAATTGCGAGATGAAGTCGAGCTCGCTCACCGCGTCCGGGTGGAAGAACCGCTGATTCGGCAGCGTCGAGCGCACCCGCACGTCGAGCCCGGCCGGCGTGTACTCGGTGGCCCCCGCACTCGCCGAGCCCTGAGCGCCGTCCACGGTGCCGGTCGTGACACCGGTGAATGCACCCGAATCATCGACCGCCTGGGCGCCGATCCACAACCCGCCGCGCACCATGTGCTCGTAGCCGGTGCCAAGCGGGTATTCGAGCGACGGCGCGCGCGAGACGAAGTTGTTGCCGATGAAACCGTAGTTCGTGATCGTGATGCCGACCAGATTGTTGTTGGCGACGCGCAGTGAGAACCGCACCGAGTCCCCGGCGGCCTGGGCCTCGGCAGCGCGGTTGGCGCTGTTGCGCTCCGCAGGCGACGGACGGTGGTCGGAATCCGCGCGTGCGGCGGAATGGAAGACGCCGGGCGCCATGGTCAGGGCCAGCGCCACGAGCGCGGATGCCGCCGCCCGGTGTGCGTGAGAACTCACTGGCGCCTCCGATAACGAATGACCTTGCCGAGCGACCGGTCCCCGACGAATACGAGCGAACTGTCCGCCGCCACCGCAACCGGCGCGACCAGCTCCTGTCCCTGTGCGTCGCGTTCGACATCGACGCGCTGGATGAACGAGCCGTCCGGCAGATAACGCAGCACCCGGCGATTGCCGGTGTCAGCGACGTAGAGCGCTCCGGCCTCGTCGGCGAACACGTCGGTCGGGGAGGCCATGCGCTCGCCGAGATCATCGCTGTCGACGACGAAGAACGGCGTGCTCGAGATGTTGTCGTAGAGCTTCTGTGCCTGGTTCTTGAACGCGTCCGCTTCGTAGAGCGCGCGGGTCCCGTTCGCCGAGCGCCAGTGCATGCCACGCGGATCGCCGATGAAGCCGCCGCCGTCGCCGTCCTCGATGATCCACGTCGTGTCGCGGTGCCACGCGGCACCCGGCATATTGGGATCGTTGGGGGTCACACCCGGATAGCGCGGCCCGCGCGCGTAGCGCTGGATCCGCTTCAAGAACGTGCGCGTGAAGATGCGCGTGTCGATCTGATCCACGACGTAGCGAATGATGGTTCCCGACAGGTAGACGCGCCCGAGATCGTCGGCCGCGATACCGTCGACGAATGCCATGCTCGTGTCGGTGAACGTACTCACCGTATCCAGCGCTCCGCCGCCCGTGCCGACCAGGTTGTATTCGCGCACACGCCAGTAGTGCAGCAGGTCGACGACGTCGTTGTTCCACGTCTCATCGGCGCCACACGAGCCGTTCGCGGGATTGCGGCGCGCGAGACACGTGTCGCCCTGATCGAGCACGAACAGGTTGCTGCCGCCCTGGGTGATCGCGACCGGGTTGAACAACGTGCGGAACGGATAGTTGGGCAGCGGGGTCTGGTTGCCGCCGCTCGCGAGCCGCGCGAACGCCTGCACCTCGCCGCGCGATGAGGTACCCGAGCCGCCATGGTTGAACACCACGAATAACTGACCCGAAGGCGTGAGCAGGATGTCGTTCACGCCGGACATGCCGGTCCACGTCGCTTCCATCTGATAACTGCGATCGCTCGGGATCGCGCGATCCTGGCGGCGCTCGGTCGGCAGTTCGAACTGGGCTCCGCAGCCTGCGAGCAGTGCCGCCCCCAGCGCGATCCCCAGAACCGCGGCGGCCGCGGCGGTCGCGGGCGTCGCCGCCTTTATGCGTTCGGTCGCGCGCATCAGAACCGCAGTCCGAGCGACACGCGGTGCACCGCTTCGAGGAACTCTGCGTGCGTGTAGGCGTAGTCGATCTCGGCCAGTGACTGGCCGATCGACGCGTAGAAGCCGGCGCCGGCCGAGTACTTGAAATCGTCGGAGCTGAAGTTGTAGCCGCTGCGCAATGCCACGCGGCGCTCCCATGTCCACTCGAGACCGACCTTCATGACCTGTGAGTTGTCCGCCGGCTGATTCACCTCGAACGACGTCGTGAGCCGCTGCGAAGCGTTCTCGATCGGTTCGAACGCGATGCCGTAGCGAAAAATGGTGGGTGGATCGAACGGATCGTAGGTCCGCACTTCCCCGGTGACCGGCGACTCGTACTGACCGCCCGGCTTGAACACCGAGCCGAAGTTCGACAGCGACGTCGCGATGCGCACGCTGCCGTAACCGAGGTAGTAGATCGATCCGATGTCGACCAGGATCGCGTTCGAGGTCGGCCCGCCGACGTCGGAGCCCAGATCCTCGCGCACGTACTTCACGCCCGCGCCGATCAGGAGCTTGTCGGTCCAGCGCCGCGCATAGGCGGCGCCCGCGATGAAGTCGGAATAGAAGAACGAGCGCCCGGTTCCGAACGGCTGGAACTCGGTGGTCTCGTCGATCTCGGTACTGAGCGCCCCGATCTGGAAGCCAAGCGATCCGCCGAGCCGGCGCACCGGCAGCACATAGCTGATGTGCTCGTAGTTCACGTCCCCGGGCCACGACGCGTGGTTGAGCGAGATCTCCTGGCGCTGCATCGAGGCGAGCCCCGCCGGATTCCAGTACACCGCCGTCGGATCGTTGGCGACCGCGACGAACGCCTCGCCAAGTCCGATCGCGCGCGCACCGATCCCGATCTTGAGGAACGTCCCCGACGAGGTCCCCGCACGCTGCTCACCCAGCGAGAACTGCGCATGTGCCGTATTCGTCGCGGCGCACGCGACCAGAAGCAAAACGCCGAGGCACGGCGGAAGCGTCTGAGGGCGTCGAGTGCAAGGCGGCAAGGAGCGAGGAGCGAGACGTATCGTGAGATACGTCGCAGTGACGAGCGACGCAGCCAACGCAGCAATCGACGTCCTCAGACGCTTCCGCCTAGAAGTCATAGTCGAGCGACACCCTCCACTGCGCGCCCGGCCCGTAGTTGGACGGATCGTCCAGCTGCGAAACGCGCACGTAGTCGTTGACGTCGAGGAACGGATTGTCGGGGTCGAAGGAGCCTTCCCCGAACACGCGGCCTCTGCCGGTCTGCGGATCGACGCGATAGATGATCTGATTGCCGAACACGTTGGTGCCGGCCAGCGACAGGTCGAGACGGCGGCCGCCGATCTTCACATAGCGATTCACGCGCATGTCGGTCGTGATCTGGAACAACGCGTTCTTGGAATTGGGCGAGCCCGACGCGTCGCCGCGCAGATCCGACGGCGTGTAGGGACGGCCCGAAATTCCCTGGACGAACAGGTTGAAGCCCGAGTGCTTGAACCACTTCATCACATCCGGAGCTTCGTCGTCGTAGCGCAGATCGAACGACGCCGACAGCTTGTGCGGGCGATTCCAGTTCACGAACGTCTCGGACAGCCGGGTCTCGGACGCGTCTCCGCCTTCGGCCTGCACCACCTTCTGCTCGTTCGCATCGCTCGACTTGCCCTTGGTCTGCTGGAACGTGTAGGTGAGCTTGCCGGCCCAGTGGCTGCTGCGGCGCTTCTCGAATTCGATCTCGAAGCCCTTCGAGCGCGCGAAGTGGCCGTTCAGGTACACGAAGATCGGAACCGGGTTGCCGGTGGTTCCTTCGGTGACCTCGAAGCGGGTCGCGGTCGGATAGTCGTAGACGTCCTTCACGAAGAACGACACGTTGACCGCGGCGCGCGGCAGGAACTGATGCTTCGCGCCGACTTCGTAGTTCACCGACACCTGCGGATTGATGTTCGGGTTGCCGAGCAGCGGGAACGACTCGCTCGAGATCGACGTGAGCTTGGAATACACGTAGCGATACGAGGGGTTTTGCGTGAACTGGCCGTAGTTGAAGAAGAAGCTGCTGTTCTCGGTGATCGGGTGGGCCACGATCACGCGCGGCGACAGGTTGAACTTGTAGCGCCGCCCGAAGAAGTCATGGGTCTTGTCGTAGAACGCGTTGCGTGTGTCGGACGTGATGTTGGGGTTCGCGGTGTCGGCGAGTGCGACCTCGGCCTCGCGCCCCAGGAACCAGTAGTCCCCGCGCACGCCGATGTTCGCGGTGAAGCCTTCGTATTCGAGCCGGTCGCGCAGATAGAAGTTTCCGACCCACGGATGCACCTGCCACAGATCGTGCGCGCGTCCGAGCCCGTCGGGATCGAAGATCCACGGATCCTGGATGGTCAGGTACTGCACGCTCTGCAACTGGTGCTCGAAGCCGAACTCGAGTTCGTGGCGCTTGATACGCTGTGTGAGTCCCCACTCGAGCGCGTAGGTGAGCGTGCGGCGGTCCTGCCAGGTGTCATCGTCGCCCGAGTCGATGAAGTAGTCGTCGCGGCGCGCATCCGTGGTGTCGGGAAACGCCGAGCGATCGTCGGGCTGGGTGAACTCCGGCCACTGCTGGCCCGCGACGTCCTCGCGCTGCGCGAAGAAGTAGCGCGAAAGCTGGAACGTGGTGTAGCCCGAGGTCGAGAGCGAGCGGCGCCATTCGATCGAGGACTGCGCGTTGTCCTCGAAGATCGTCTGCGCGCGATCGATGCGGTGGTCCCAGATCCAGGGATAGGCCGGATCCTGTTGGTCGCCGGTCGCGTTGATGAACGTGCGGCTGAATCCCTGGTCGATCCCGATGCGCTTCGAGAAGTTCATCGAAACACGATCGACGTTGCTCGGCTTCCATGTGACCCCGAGGCGCGCCGACCAGCGGTTGTCGGCCGCAGGCGAGAAGAAATCGCCGTAGGTGAACTTGCGTCCGAAGAAGTTGTCCTCATAGCTCGAGCGCAGCCGCGGACGCGGGCGCGAGCCGCCGTTGAACATGCCGCTCGCCCAATTGCCGCTCGGGTTCGCGAGGAACCGTGTCTCGTACGTGTTGCCCGACACATCGAGGATCGAAGCGACCGAGCCCTTGAGTCCGATCGCGTGGAACAGCGGACCGAGCAGCGGGTCCGGGCCGCCGATCACACCCTGGAACGCGCGTCCGCCGAAGGTGCCGCTCGTCATCGTGATGCCGCCTGCGAGCCGGTCGCCACCCTCCTTGAGCTTGATCTCGACCACGCCCGAGAGCGCGTTACCGTAGCGCACGTCGTAGGCGCCAGTCGCCACGTTGACCTCGGACACCGAGCGCGCGTTCAACTGGCCCGCCGTCGACTGGCCGGTCACCAGATCGCGGTTCGCCACGCCGTTCACGACGAAGATGGTTTCGTCCGCGCGGCCGCCGCGCACGTGGATCTGATCGTTCTCGGTGTTGATGCCGGCCTGCTGCTGGAGCACTTCGCCGATGGTCTGGACCGGGAGGTTGCGGATCTCGCTCGCCCCCACACTGCGGATCGTCGTGCCCTGCTTCACTTCGACCAGGCGGCGCTCGGCCGTGACCTCGACGGTCTTGACCTGGCTCACCACGATGTCCTGGAGCAGGAAGTTGACCGGGGTCGACTTGCCGGCGGCGACCACCACACCGGCCCGCACGCCGGGCTCGTAGCCCAGGTACTGGACCTTGACCTCCCACGTCCCGACCGGCACGCCGGTCACGACGTAGTCGCCTTCGGAGCTGGTGAGCGCGCCGCGCTGGGCGCCGATCACCGCCACGTTCGCGAACGGAATCGCGTGACCCGTTTTCTTGTCGGTCACGCGGCCCGCAATCGTGCCCTTGTCCTGCGCGTGCGCGAGCACGGGAAGGAGAACGAGCGCGATGAGCGTCAGGAGCTGCGAAAGTTTTCGGGATCGGAGCATTCGTTGGCCGGGTTGGAGGATGGAGATTGCCGAAGCTACCAGAAGCCCGGACGCGGTCAAGCAATTTACCGCAATCATCACAGCGCGTTCCGGGCGCGACGTCCAGTCGTCGATACCACCCGTCGGCTCAGTAGCTCGCTCGCCGGTCGTACTCCTCCGGGTACTCCTCCATGAACACACGGTCGATCTCGAGGTTCACCTCACGCAGCATCCGGGCCTTCTGCGCGTACGGCAGGAACGAGCTCTTGAAGCCGTTGATGATGATCCGCTTCATCTCGTAGGGGTTGAGCCGGAACGTGCGCGACGCGAGTGCCAGCTCCTTGCTCACGGTCGTCGCCGACATCAGCCGGTTGTCGGTGTTGAGTGTGACCCGCAGCCCGAGCCGGAAGTAATCGCGGAACGGATGCTCCTTGAGCGTGCGTACCGCGCGGGTCTGGACGTTCGAGGTCAGGCACACCTCGAGCGGAATGCGGTGATCGTTGACGAAGCGCAGCAGATCCGGCGACTCGATCAGCCGTGTGCCGTGCCCGATCCGATGCGCGCCGCAGTAGTGCAGTGCCTGCGCGATGCTCTCGGGCCCGAACGCTTCGCCGCCGTGAACGGTCGAGTTCACGTTGTTCTTGATCACGATCTGGAACGCGGCGCGGTGTGCCTTGGCCGGATAGTCCTTCTCCTGGCCCGCGAGATCGAACCCGAGCACGCCGCGATGTTTGTACTCGACCGCAAGTTCGGCGAGTGCCGCCGACTTGCGCGGATCCATCGAGCGGATGCCGCAGATGATGACTCCGGTCGAGACATTGTGCTTCTTACCCGAGTCCGCGAGTCCCTTGATCACGGTCTCGACGATCTGATCGTAGGGCAGACGCTTCATGCGATGGAGGATCGGCGAGTAACGCACCTCGAGATGCCGCACGTTCTCCGCGGCCGCATCCTCGACCAGTTCCCACGCGACGCGGTAGAGCGCGTCGCGCTCCTGCATCACGCTCAGCGTGTAGTCGAAGATCTTGAGGTAGTCGGCGAGATTGCGGGTGCGCTTGCCCGCTTCGAGAATCCGGGTGAGCTGGGGCAGATTTCGCGTCGGAAGCCGCACGCCCTGCAGATCGGCGAGTTCGAGGATGGTGCGCGGGCGCAGACAGCCGTCGAGGTGACAGTGGAGATCGGTCTTCGGAAGTCGCTCGATGACGTGCTGGGTCATCCTCATGCAGGGCTCTCCTGGGTTGATCCGCTCACTGGCCGCGCTCGAGGGCCATGATCTTCTGAACGCGGCGCTCGTGGCGCCCGCCGCCGAACGATGTGGAGAGAAACAGCCGCACCATGCTGCTGGCGAGACCGCGATTCACGACCCGGGATCCGAGTGCGAGGATGTTCGCGTCATTGTGTTCGCGCGCATTGAGCACGGTGGCGTCGTCGTGGCAAAGCGCACAGCGCGCGCCCGCGACCTTGTTGGCCGCCATCGTCGAGCCGATACCTGCCGCGTCGATCACCACGCCCTTCACGCAGCGCCCGCTTGCGACTTCGCGCGCCACCGCCGCCGCGAAATCGGGATAGTCGACGGCTTCGGTCGAGTGGGTGCCGCAATCCCTCACTTCGTAGCCCAGATCCTCAGTCAGGTAGCGCTTGAGGACTTCCTTGAGTGGGAACCCGCCGTGGTCCGAGCCGATCGCCACACGGCGCGCTGCGGTCGCACCGGGGGCCGGAGCTGGCGTTGACGGAGCCGGTTGCTCCGCGAGCGCGCGCTCGACCGCCTGGCGCACCAGACGTCTGACTTCGCCTTCATCGACCAAGGCCATGGGTGCCGAGTGTAGGAACCTGCTCGTGCGGGGGTCAAGCCGGGGTCATTCCACGCGCCAACTTCGTCCAATCACGCGCGGGCCGTGCTAGGATTCTCCCCGCTCCCGGTCGTCCATTCCCGATACCAGTGAGGTTCCCGCGTGAGGCTTATCGCGCCGCATTCTCCATGCTCCCGGCTCGCCGGCTTCAAGCACCTTCCCCTCATGCTGGCCGCGGGGCTGCTCGCCGTGCTCGTTACGGCACCGGCACCGGCTGAGGCCGCAGCGCGGCGGCTCGCCGATACCACCGTGGTCGATTCGTGGCAGCTTCCGAACGGCCTGCGCGTCGTGACGCGTGACCTCCGCCAGGCGCCGGGGGTTTCGGTGACGCTCGCCTTCGGACTTGGCTCCGAGCTGGACGCAACCGGCCGCGAGGGTCGCGTGTCGCTGCTTGCGCATGCGGCATTCCTGAGCGCGGCCGGAGAATTCCCCGAGCGCACGCTCGCGGATCTCGA
>JANLWX010000199.1:0-8558 GCA_031364845.1 Candidatus Eiseniibacteriota bacterium | reverse complement strand
CGGGCGGAACTCGACCGCGAGCGCACGGCGCTCACCCGGAGCGAGATCGATTCCGGCCGTGGGAACGCTGAACACGGCGGGACTGATGTTGATCCCGCTCACGTGCAGCAGGTCGGTGCCGTCATTCTCGATCCGCAACGTATCGACGCGGCCGCCACCGAGGAACAGCGGGCCGAACGCCATCGCCGACGGTGACACGTCGATGTCGGGCGCACCGGTGACGTGCAGGTGCGCCGGAACCAGGATCTCCCCCTCGTCCGGATCGTTGCTCGTGATGCGCAGATTGGCGTCGTAGTCACCGCCATAGAGTCCGGCGGCGTCGAAGGTCACCGACAACTGCAGCGTGCTGCCGATCGGGACCCGGCCGGATTGTGGTGTGGCCGAGAGCCACGTGACCGAATTGTCCGTGATCAGCGTCTGGTAGTACGCGACCGGCGTGCCGTACACGTCCGGGGGCAAGGATATGCTCGAGGGCGGCGGGAATTGCGGTTCCGGTGCCCAGTTCCATCCTATCGGCCCCGTCAGCGATCCGAACGAGGCCGGGATCGGAAATGGCGAGATGCCCTGCTGGTTGAAGTATCCGGCCGCTCCGACGAACGATGCCATGATCGCGTAGTGGCGTCCTTCCACCAGCTCGACATCGACCGGGCCCGAACTGTACCAGCCGAGACCGGTGCCGGACGGCGACGCATTCGAAGCGCTGATCAGGTGAAAGTCGCCGGTGGGCGCGATCCCTTCGTAGACCAGAAACCACAGTTCGGTGGACGCTTCCGGGTCGAGATAGAACCGATGCTCACGCAACCGACGCGCCGTCGTGCACTCGAAGATGTTGCCGCGGGTACGGGGCCCGCCGAAGAACGCGAACTGTGAGCTGCCGAAGATCTCCTCGGTCGCGGACACCACGCGGCGTCCCGATCCTGACGGGGCTGCTTCGACCGCGATCGTGCGATCGATGGTCGCGAGGCCTTCGGGCAGCTTCTGGAGTCCATGCGATGGGCGACCCAGATTGGCAATCGGCACGGATCGTCCGGTCGCGAGCACCGAGCCGGGAGCCGCGCCGTCGGGCGTGATGACATCGATGGACAGCGAGGGTTGGCCCACGCTCGCCACGCCGACTTCGAACAGCAGTTCGCTCGCGCCGGTGTTGTGGAGTGTGAGCGTGCGCGACGCGGTCTCGCCCGTCAGGAGATCGGCGCTCAATGAAGCGGGCTGGACGTCGATCTCGGGCGGGCCGAGCGTCGTGGCCGTGGCGACGTTCGAAACCGGACCGGGATTGTCGAACTCGTCATAGGCCCGTAGCGCCACGAAGTACGAAGTCGAGAACGCGAGGCCCCCGACGCTCATCGATTGCGGAGATCCGGCGATGTCCGGATTCGGCGCTCCCGGCGCGGGAGTAGCAGCGGCGAAGTTGCCGGCATTGATCGGTGTGGTCGCGTAGCGCACGTCGTAGCGGCTCGCGGTGCCCGATCCGCCGTCGTCGCCGGTGGCGCTCCAGCCCAGCTCGATCCGCCCGCCTTCGGTGAGCGTGACCGAGAGATCGCTGACCATTCCCGGTGGAATCGTGTCGCGATCCGCGATCGACAGGAGCGCGTTGAGCCGCCCGCCTGAGAGGACGCGGCCCGCCAGCGATGCCTTGGGATCGACGTGGTTCAGCAACAAATTCTTGGCGGCGAGCGGAGTGATCCCGGGATTGCGCGCGTAGATCAGCGCGAGCACGCCCGCGACATGCGGCGTCGCCATGGAAGTGCCACTGATGGTGCCGTAAGCGTTGCCGGGGAACGTGCTCAGAATGTCGACGCCGGGTCCCGCGAGATCGACGCTGTTGACGCCGTAGTTGGAGAATCCGGCGAGCAGGTCGTTGTGATCGGTCGCGGCCACCGACACGAGACTCGGAATGTCGTAGTTCGAAGGATAGTGCGGAAACAGGTCGTTGTCGGAACCATTGTTCCCGGCCGCGGCCGCGAACACCGTGCCCGCGCTGTCGGCTGCGATGATCGACTGGCGCAGCGCCTCGGAGTAGCCGCCACCTCCCCAGCTCGCGTTGATGACATCCGCTCCCATGCGCGCCGCATAGTCAATCGCATCGATCGCATCCTCGGTCGTGCCACTGCCCGAGCCATCGAGGAACTTGATCGGCAGCAGCCGGACCTGCCAGTTCACACCCGCCACGCCGATGCCGTTGTTGCCGACCGCGCCGATCGTTCCCGATACGTGCGATCCGTGGCCGTTGTCGTCCATGGGATCGCTGTCGTCGTAGGCGAAGTCCCACCCCCGCACGTCGTCGATGAACCCGTTCCCATCGTCGTCGATGGCATTCCCGGGAATCTCGCCGGGGTTCACGAAGATGTTCGCCTGCAGATCGGGGTGCGTGTAGTCGACACCGGTATCGATGATCGCGACGAGAACGCCCGGGGCGCCGGTGATCACATCCCATGCTTGAGTCGCGTGGATGTCGGCGCCCACCGTGCCTCCGGTCTGCCCCGCGTTGCGCAGGCCCCACAGTCCCGGAAACTGAGGATCGTTGGGAACGACATCGGCATGCAGGATGTAATTGGGTTCGATGAACTCGATGTCCGGGTCGTTGCGGTAGCGCGCGATCGCATGCTTGACGTTACCGCGCGTGAGGTGGATGTGGTCCGCCTTGATGCGTCCGAAGCGCTTGGCATGCCGCGCGCCGAGATTCGCGAGGACCGCTTGCCGCCGCGAAGCGGGCACGCCATCGCGGAACTTGATGATCACCTCGTCCGGCTTGAATGCGGGTTCGGGTTTGGCGGCGAAACCGTCCGTCACGGCGAGCAGTGTGATCGCCAGGACTCCTGCACACATCGACGTCATGAAGCGGCCGGACCGGAACATCACGAACCTCCACAGGGAAATGCTTCGGACCCGGACGGGGCACAGCAGATCCCTGTTCGGTTCGACGATGGATTCATGGAGTGTGACCATCGGCGGGACGAACACGCCGCGTTGCGGGGGAATGCACTCTCATCAGCAGCACGGCAATGAACACGTGCGGCATACACCTTCGGAACTAGAGGTCGCGGAGACAGTCGCAATCGGCCGCGGCGCTCTTCGATGCGCAAGGTCGGGCGGTGCAATCTCGGGGACATGGGCGGCCACCCTTGATCCGACTGCGTTCGAGGCGACGAAACAACGTTGCGATGCTACTCGCTGCCCGGGGCCGGACCAAGGGGAAACGCGACCGGGGACGTCGTGGTCGCCGAGCTCAAGGACCGCAATGCTTTAGGGGCCTGTCGGTGCGTGCGAGATGTTGCGCGCAGCCGGATGTCCTAGCTCCCGGCGACCGTCAGCCCTTCGAAGCGCACGGCGGTCGGGCCCATGTAGTCGCCGCGAAACACGGTTTCGCTCGCGTATTTCGCGGTGCCGAGCGCTTTGAACACGTTGCCGCTCACGGTGCCGCCCTTGATCGGCGTGCGCCTGCCCTTCTCGTGGAGATAGCCGATGCGGATCTCGCTTCCGAAGTTGCCACGGCCGGCCTCGGGGGTGAGCCACGAGAAGTTTCGAACGAACAGCACCCGTTCGCCGCTGTTCAGAAGCTGCTCCAGCCGTGTCGGCCCCGCCGGGATCTCCCAGTTGCCGAAACCGCCGGTCGCCGGGATCCCGAGGTAGTCTGCAAACTGCTGGGTGGCCCACGGCTGGGTGAGCACGCCGTCCTTGACGATCTCGACGCGACGGCCGGCGACGCCGCTGGCGTCGAAGACGTAGCTCGAGAGGCCGTAGGGCGAGACGGCATTCGAGATCAGCGTGAATGGCTCCCCTCCCGCGCTCTCGATCGGGAGCGGCTTGCCGGCTTCGAAGCGCGACGACTTCTGATAGATGCCCTCCGCGGACGCGTTCGCCTGAATCGGCGCGAGGAGTGCGGTGATCTCGTTGGCGTCGATCACGACCGGATAGTTGCCCGAAGGCGGCGGCACCGCCCGGGTGAGGTCGAGCGCTTCCTCGGCCGCGCGGCCGGCGATCGCACTCACGTCCAGATCGCGGGCACGGCGGCGCTCCTCCCACGTCTCACGCTCGGCGGCGCGGTCGCCGCTCGCGAGCAGCAGCGTCAGCAGCGAGACGCGCGACGACGCGGCGTGTGCGACCAGTCCGGAAGAGTTCTCGAGCGTGGTCGAATCTTCACCACAGAACAGCTCCATCGACGAAGGCCGGACCGCGGCGCGCTGCGTGACCGCGGAACGCCACGCGTCGACCACCGTGCGGGCGGTCGCGCGTGCGCGGTTGCCGGAGAGCGCGGCGTCGAACAATTCCACGGTGGGCCATGGCTGCGCTTTCGGCAGCAACCAGGGGGCGTCGCCGCCGAGCCCGGCCATGAAGACGGCCTCGTCCAGTCGCCGCGCGACTGCCCGTTCGTCGCCGGGACCGAGCGTGACCGTGGCGCGGCCGAGCAGGTCTCCGTTCTTCACGAACACGACCGCTTCGTGGACCTCGTTCTCGATCTGGCGCTGGGATTCGGCGTCGAGCTGAACGAGATAGGTCTGGAGCCCGCTGCGCTTCACGCTGCGCAACTGCCACGCGTGAAGCTTCGGATGGCGCGCGAGCGCCTCGCGCAAGGTCTTGCCGAACGTGGTGGCTGCGGTGCTCACGAGACCCTCGCCCGCGTCCGGATGTGCGGGCCGCCGCTCGTCACCGGCACGAACTCCTTGAAGCCCTTGCCGCACGTGCCCGGTTCGAGATGGAAATCGTTCGCGATCATCGAGATGTTGGAGAGGATCTCGGGGACATAGCCGGTGACGGTCGCGGGCGCGAAGATGCGCCCGGTCGGGTTGCCGTTCTTGTATTCGCGCGCGGTGCTGGCGGTGAACTGGATGCCCCAGCCCTGCGGATCCTCGATGCCGTTGCGGAATCCTTCGAGGTAGAGGCCGTCCTTCAGCGTCTCAAACAGTTCGGCGGGCTCGCTGGTGCCGCGCGCGAAGAACGTGTTCGACATGCGCGCATACACCTTGCGGTCCCACGCCTGCGTGCGCCCGTTCGGAGTGCGCGGCGTGCCGAGGAATGTCGCGGACATGAGGTCGGTGAGCGGGCGCACGAACACGCCGTTCTCGATGATGGTCGTGGGCTCTGCGAGCATGCCCTCGTCGTCGAAGGGATACGAACCGCGCGCGCCGGTCACGGATGGATCGTCGAGTAGCGTCACGATCTTGGAGGCGACCGGCTTGCCGAGGAACGCCTTCGCCTTCGCGCGCTCCTTGACGAACTGGTCCATTTCGACGCCATGCCCGAAGCTCTCGTGCGCGAGCAACCCGGACACCGGCGGCGCGAACACCACGTCGTATTCGCCCGCGGGAACCTGCTCGGCCGCGAACGAGTCGACGAAGTCCTGTCGCATGCGTTCGAGCTGGTCGTCCCTGAGCCTCGTGAGCTCGAGTCCTCCCTGTCCGGTTCGCCGGCTGAACCCCGCTCCCGGCTTGCCCTGATCGAATCCGAACATCAGTACCGTGTGATTCACCGACGTGGTGGCACTCGCGAGCCGGCGGGTGCGGTCGACGAATACGCGCCGGGTCTCGTTGACGTCGGTTACCACGCGCACACTGCGCACGCGCGGGTCGCTCCAGTTGCAGCGCTCGAACTCGGCTTCGACCATCGCGAGACGCTGGGCGAGCGGGACCGATGCCGGGTCCCGCTCCATCGCGGTGCGCCAGGTGCGCGTTTCCGGAGCGAGTGCTTCGATCTTGAACTTCTCGCGCGCGAGCGAAACGTCCTTCGTGAGCCGGCGCGCAGCGGCGCGGAGCGAGGCGATCTCGGCGTTCCCGACCGCAGCCTCGTGGAACGTGGCGCCGTCGAATACGCGCAGCGACACGCCGCGGGACGGGAACCCGGATTCGCTCACGCGCTTGCCGTTACGGTCGCGGCTGATCGAGATGCCTGCCTGCGAGGCGTAGAGTGCCGAGGCATACGGAAACTTCTTCTGGAGATCCGCGACTACCGTGGCCAGATCGTCGGCGAGCGTTCCCGGGAATTCGGGCTCGAGGGACGCGCGTGGTGCGGCGAGCGTCGACGCCGTACCCGTGGCTGCCAGCAGTCGCTCGGCGAGCGAGCCCGCGACCACGGTTCCGAGGATCGACGCTCCTCCCCTGAGCAGGAACTGCCTGCGGCTGAGTTCGGTCATGGGAGCACATTAATGAGGCCCACCCGGTCGCGTCTACGCCGAAGTGATCGCTGCACTCACGGTCAGGACCAGCGCCATGTTCCCGCCGACGATCGCGGTTGTGGCGGGGCCTGTCCGCCGCACCGGTAAGCGGTCGGCACATGAAAAAAGAACCGGCGCCCCTTGGGGCGCCGGCTCGGGTACGACGTGTGGTGCGACTTACCGCGTCAGCATCACACGCTTCACGATCTTCTTGTCGCCGGCTTCGTAGCGGACGAAGTAGACGCCTGCCGGCACCCGGCCACGCGCGCCCTCACCCGACCACGTCGCCGTATAGCGGCCCGGACGCTGCACGCCATCCACCAGGGTCGCGACCGTGCGGCCCTGGATGTCGACGATGCCGAGCTTCACGCGCACTTCGCGCGCGACCGCGTAGTCGATGCGGGCGAGATTGACCATCGGGTTCGGAGCGATGCGCGACAGCGCGAACTCCGTGACCCGCGCTCCCGCGGTTCCCTGGACCGGCGCGAACGTGACGCGGCCGCCGGTCGTCGTCACCACGGCGAGACGATAGAAGTAGCTGTGATCGGCTTCCACCGAACGGTCGGTCAGGCTGGCGACGCCGCCGTCCGTCGTGACCGAACCCTCGATGCGGTTCCACGGACCCGAAACGAATGCCGAGCGCTCGACCTCGACCGAAGCGATTTCGGTGGTCTCGCCGAACTGCCAGCGCAGCTGCACGCCGTCGTTCGTGGTTTCGGCGTCGAAGCGCGACAGCAGCACTGCCGTGGGATCGGCGATCGTGAACGGGGCATTGCTCAGATCCTCGCCCGCGTTGCTGTTGGCATCACGCGCCACCACCTTGAGGTACGCATCCATCGTTGCGGGCAGCGTCGCAAACCACACGTACGTGCCGTCGTTGGCCTCGTTGAGCGCGATGGTCTCGAACGGTCCCCCGACTCCACTGCGCGACAGATAGAGATCGACCCCGGTCACTCCGACGTTGTCCGAGGCGCTCCACGAGAGCTTGACCGCCTGGCCGACTGCGTAGAACTCGCCGCCATTGGGAATCAGCACCGAGACCGTCGGGTTGCCGGCATCGGCAAACGACGCGGTGACGCTGATGTCGGCCGTCACGTTCATGTCGGTGCGCGACGCGGTCAGCACGCCGTCACTCCAGGTCGTGAACGCGTAACCGGCATCAGGAACCGCCGTGACCGTGCTGCCGTCGGCGCCGTAGTTGACCGTCTGCGGGCTGACACCCGAGATCGATCCGTTCGGGCCAGCGGTGTAGGTCAGCGTGTAGGTGTTGATCGCGAACGACGCCGTGACGCTGATGTCGGCAGTCACGTTCATGTCGGTGCGCGACGCGGTCAGCACGCCGTCGCTCCAGCTCGTGAACGAGTAACCGGCATCAGGAACCGCCGCGACCGTGCTGCCGTCGGCGCCGTAGTTGACCGTCTGCGGGCTCACACCCGTGATCGAGCCGTTCGGGCCCGCCGTGTACGTCAGCGTGTAGGTGTTGATCGCGAACGACGCCGTGACGTTGATGTCGGCCGTGACGTTCATGTCGGTGCGCGAGGCGGTGAGCACCCCGTCGCTCCAGCTGGTGAACGAGTAGCCCACGTCAGGCACCGCGGTGACCGTGCTGCCGTTGGCGCCGTAGTTGACCGTCTGCGGGCTCACACCCGAGATCGAGCCGTTCGGGCCCGCCGTGTAGGTCAGCGTGTAGGTGTTGATCGCGAACGACGCCGTGACGTTGATGTCCGCCGTGACGTTCATGTCAGTGCGCGACGCGGTCAGCACGCCATCGCTCCAGCTCGTGAACGAGTAACCGGCGTCCGGCACCGCGATGACCGTGCTGCCGTCGGCGCCGTAGTTGACCGTCTGCGGGCTCACACCGGTGATCGAGCCGTTCGGGCCCGCCGTGTACGTCAGCGTGTAGGTGTTGATCGCAAACGAGGCCGTGACGCTGATGTCGGCCGTGACGTTCATGTCGGTGCGCGAGGCGGTGAGCACCCCGTCGCTCCAGCTCGTGAACGAGTAGCCCACGTCAGGCACCGCGGTGACCGTGCTGCCGTCCGCACCGTAGTTGACCGTCTGCGGGCTCACACCCGAGATCGAGCCGTTCGGGCCGGCCGTGTAGGTCAGCGTGTAGGTGTTGATCGCGAACGAAGCCGTGACGTTGATGTCCGCCGTGACGTTCATGTCAGTGCGCGACGCGGTCAGCACGCCGTCGCTCCAGCTCGTGAACGAGTAGCCCGCGTCGGGCACCGCAGTGACCGTGCTGCCGTTGGCTCCGTAGTTGACCGTCTGCGGGCTGACACCGGAGATCGAGCCGTTCGGGCCCGCCGTGTATGTCAGCGTGTACGTGTTGATCGCGAACGATGCCGTGACGTTGATGTTCGCCGTGACGTTCATGTCAGTGCGCGACGCGGTCAGCACGCCGTCG
>JANLWX010000165.1:0-7189 GCA_031364845.1 Candidatus Eiseniibacteriota bacterium | reverse complement strand
GGGCGACGAGCCCGACTCGATCGGCGGTAAGGCCCAGCTCAGCGGCAACCAGATCATTGTGACGTGGAATGCGCCGGGCATCGACCCCGCGACCACGAAGGTCTATCGGCGCCAGGCCAACGATCCGTGGGTTCCGGTCGGAGCACCGGCTGCATCCCCCGACCAGCGGCTCGAGTTCGCGGAATCGGCGGCCGAGTTCACCGGCGATTGGGCCTACCGGCTCGGGATCCGTCTGGATGAAGGCGAGGGCTACGAAGGGGAAGTGGCGATCCAGCTGCCGGTCGATGTCGAAGCGTCGCTTTACGGCACGCTCGAACTCGCGCCCGCGCGGCCCAACCCGAGCCTCGGTGACGTCACGGCGGTCTTCAGTCTGCCCGATCGCTCTGCGGCCCAGCTCGCGCTGGTCGATCTGGCGGGCCGCGTGATCGAATCGCGGGACGTGGGTTCGCTCGGAGCGGGAACCCATCGCGTCGAACTCGCAAGGGGACGGACGTTGCCGGTCGGCATGTACTTCATCCGGCTCGATTCCGGCGGACGTTCGCTGTGCTCCAAGGTGGCGATCATTCGGTGATCGGTTCCCGGCGGTAGAAGCCGATTCGAAACGCAAACGGCGGGCGCCGCGAAACGCGCCCGCCGTTCGCGTCTCCGCTATACTCCGGCCTTCATACCATGTGTCCGCCCATCCTCGATGGGACGCGACCGTTCGCCGCCTCCCGGAGCCTCCCCGATGCCCCGCCTGTTCGTGTTCGATGCGATGGGACTTGCCTATCGCGCCTACTACGCCTTCATTCGCCGGCCGCTCGTGAATTCGCGCGGCGAGAACACGTCGGCGGTGTTCGGGTTCACGAACACGGTGCTCAAGATCCGCCGCGAGGAGCACCCCGACTACTGGGCGCTCGCGTGGGACGGGCCCGGTCCGACGCACCGCCACGACCGCTATGCGGACTACAAGGCGACGCGCAAGCCGATGCCCGAGGATCTGTTCGCGCAGCTCCCGGCGATCGAAGACGTTGCGGCGGCACTCGGCCTGCCGGTGCTCGAAGTCCCGGGCGTTGAAGCCGACGACGTGATGGCCACACTCGCCCATCGCGGCGAAGCGGACGGCTTCGACGTCACGCTCGTCACGAGCGACAAGGACATGGCGCAGCTCGTGAACGAGCGCGTGAAGCTGCTGAGCCCGGTCGCGCGCGGCGAGGACTACGTGTGGGTCGACGCGGCGGCGGTGCGCGAGAAGTGGAGCGTCGAGCCCGCGCAGACGCGCGACGTGCTCGCGCTGATGGGCGACAGCACCGACAACATTCCCGGCGTGCCGGGCATCGGACCCAAGACCGCGACCGAGCTGATCCGTGAGTTCGGTTCACTCGAGGCGCTCTACGAAAATCTCGGGCAGGTCGAACGGACCTCACTGCGTCTGAAGCTCGCCGCGAATCGCGAGCTAGCGTTCCTCTCGCAGGAACTGGTGACCGTGAAGATCGACTGCGATCTTCCGTACACGTGGGATCAGCTGGTGCGCGGCCCGGTGCGCCGCGATGCGCTGCTCGCGTTGTCGAAGCGCTACGAGATCCACCGCCTCGAACGCATCGCCACCACCGAAGGCGTCGACGAGTCGGCAGCGGGCGCTGCGGTCCCGGCGCGCAGCGCGGAACGGCGCGGCACTGCTGCGGAAACGCCGTCGCCGGGGGTGAAGCTGATGGGACCTTCGTGGAAGCCCGGGGGCGGGAGCGACTCCGCGGCCGACTCGCGGGCGGCGAAGACCGTCATCGCGACGCCGTTCGATGCTGCGCCGGCGCCGCGCGTGACCCATCAGCCTTCGACGTCAGTGTCGCCGGCCGTTGCGTCGTCCGTCGCTCCGTCGCCCGTCGCTTCGCCGCCGCGTGCGCCGTCGCCGGCCGTCGCGTCGCCCGTCGCGGCATCGCCCGTCGCTTCCCCGTCGCCGGCACCGTCGCCCGTGGTTTGGTCATCCGTCTCCGCTCCGTCGTCGTCGCGCGCCTCCGCATCGCAGGGCGCGCTCGATCTATGGACGCTCGGCACCGAGGCGCAGGCTGCGAGCGGGCTTGACGTGTGGCGCGAGCGGCTCCACGAGGTGCGCGCGCGCGCGCTGCACGGGCTCGCGCTGCTGCCGCTCGGCTCGAGTTCCGATCCGCGCCGGTCGCGGCTGGTCGGCGTGGCGCTCGCGGCGCGCAATGGCTCGAGCTGCTATGTCCCGCTCGGGCACGACTCCGGTCCCAACTTCACGCTCGACGAAGTGCGCGGGTGGCTGGCGCCGATGCTCGCCGATCCCGCCGTGCCCAAGGTGGGAGAGGATCTGAAGCGCGACGCGCATCTGTTCGCGGGTGCCGGCATGCCGCTCGAAGGACTCGCGTTCGACACGCACATCGGCTCGTTCCTGTGCGACCCCGCTCGCGGGCACGGCCTCGCGGCGATGGCGCGCGACTTCCTCGGCATCGAGCTTCCGGGTTTCGACGAGGTCGCCGAAGGCCGCAGCGGCCGTGCGCGCGTGGGACCGGCCGCGCTCGAACCGGCCGCGGTCGCCGCGGCGCTCGAGCCCGCGGCCGCGGCCTTGTTCCCACTCGCCGACGCGCTGCGCGCGCAGATCGAGTCGCGCGATCAGTGGACACTCTATGCCTCGCTCGAACATCCGCTGATTCCGGTGCTGCTCGAGATGGAGGACACCGGCATCAAGCTCGACGTCGCGGTGCTGCGCGAACTCGGCGATCAGGCGGCGCGCGACATCACGGCGCTCGAAGAGGAGTTGTATGCGATGGCCGGCGAGCGCATCAATCTCAACAGCGGCCCGCAGCTCGCGAAGGTGCTGTTCGAAGACTTGAAGCTCGCGCCCGGCCGCCGCACCAAGACCGGATACTCCACCGACCTCGCGGTGCTCGAAGAGCTGGCGGCGAAACACTCGTTTCCGGCGCGGCTTATCGAATACCGCACGCTCTCCAAGCTCAAGTCGACCTACTACGACGCGCTGCCGCTCGCGGTCGACGCGCGCGATGGCCGCGTGCACACGTCCTACAATCCGATCGGCGCTTCGACCGGCCGGTTGTCGTCGAGCAATCCGAATCTCCAGAACATTCCGATCCGCACCACGCAGGGCCGCGCGATCCGCCGCGCGTTCGTCGCCGCCCAGGGCATGGTGCTGGTGGGAGCGGATTACTCGCAGATCGAGTTGCGCCTGATGGCGCATCTGTCGGGCGACACGAATCTGATCGACGCGTTCAAGAGCGGGGAAGACATTCACGCGAGCACCGCGCGCAAGATCTTCGGCATCACCGGCGAGCTCGATCCGGCGCTGCGCTCGCGCGCGAAGATCGTCAACTTCGGAATCATGTACGGGATGGGCGCGCGCAGTCTGTCGTCGCAGATGAAGATTCCGCTCGCCGATGCGCAGGACTTCATCAAGAATTACTTCCGCGTGTTCTCGGGCGTGCGCGAGTACATGGACCGCCAGCTCGACGACGCGCGCCGCAGCGGCTACGTGCAGACCTTGATGGGGCGGCGTCTCTATCTGCCGCAGCTCTCGAGCACCCACGGCGGCGACCGCTCGTCGGCCGAGCGCATCGCGATCAACGCTCCGATCCAGGGTTCGGCGGCGGATCTCATGAAGCTCGCGATGATCCGCGTCCACCATTCCTTGAAGCCCATCGCACCCTCCGCTAGATTGCTGCTGCAGGTGCACGACGAACTCCTGATCGAGTCACCGGCCGAGGCGGCGGATGCCGTTGCCGAGCGCGTGCGGGTCGAGATGGAAGGCTGCTTCGCGCTGCGCGTACCACTCGTAGTGTCGCTGGGATCCGGTCCGACCTGGTTCGATGTCCACTGAACGGCGCTCAGGCGCATCTCCGGGGATGTTCGTGCTCGGCCTCGTGGGTCGCGCGGGAAGCGGCAAGAGCACCGTCGCACGAGCACTCGCGGCCGACGGAGCGGAAGTGATCGATGCCGACGCACTCGGCCATGCGGTCACCGATCACGACGACGAGGTTCGCGCCGCACTCGTCGCCGAATACGGCGCCGGCATCTATCGAAAGGACGGCACGCTCGACCGCTCGCGCGTGGCGGCCGCGGTGTTCGCGGACCCCGTCGCGCGCGCGCGGTTGAACCAACTCACGCATCCGCGTATCGCACGGCGCATCGAGGCGCGGATTGCAGAGCTCGAAGCGAAACTTTTCGCGGGGCTCGTGGTGATCGATGCGGCGCTGATGCTGGACTGGCGTCTCGAGCGCGCGTGCGATGCGGTGATGGCGGTGGTGGCAGACGAATCCGCGCAGATCGAGCGCATGGTGCGCTCGCGCGGTTGGAGCGTGGAACAGGCGCGGCAGCGACTCGCCGCGCAACGGCCGGCGCCGGAGTTGCAGGCTGCGGCCGACGTCACGCTCGAGAACGACGGAACGATGGAGCAGCTCGAAGCCGCCGCCCGCGACGCGGTCCGCACTCTGCGGGCCCGGCGCGCACCGGCGAGGAAGGAACCATGCTGACCACGGCGGATCTGAGAAAACGGCTCGACACGCTGCGCGAAACGCTCGACAGCCTGCGGAGGTACCTTTGACGTCGAGGCCCGCTCGCAGGAAGTGAAGGAACTCGAGACCCAGATGGGCGCTCCGGGTTTCTGGGACAAGCCGGACGAGGCGCAGAAGGTCGTCGGGCGGATGAAGAACTCGAAGAAGACGATCGACGCGTTCAACGCCCCCGACGGCGCGTGCCGCAATCTGCTGGAGCTGGTCGATCTCGCCGAGACCGAGGCGGACGAATCGATGCTCAAGGAACTCGAGGGCGAACTCGGCACGCTCGAGCGAACCGTCACCGATCTCGAGACGCGCAGTCTGCTCTCGGGCGAGCACGACCGGCTCGGCGCACTGGTCATCATCCACCCCGGCGCGGGCGGCACCGAGTCACAGGACTGGGCCGAGATGCTGATGCGCATGTATCAGCGCTGGAGCGAACGGCGCGGCTATCCGGTTTCGCTGCTCGACTTCCAGGCCGGTGATGAAGCCGGGATCAAGGACGCCACGCTCGAGATCGACGCCGAGTTCGCCTACGGCTACCTCAAGGCGGAGACCGGCGTGCACCGGCTGGTGCGCATCTCGCCGTACGACGCGAATCAGCGCCGTCACACGTCGTTCGCGTCGGTCTCGGTGATGCCGATGATCGACGACACGATCAAGGTCGACATCGGCGTCAACGATCTGCGGATCGACACGTTCCGCGCGGGCGGCGCCGGCGGCCAGCACGTCAACAAGACCGAGTCCGCGGTGCGCATCACGCACTTGCCGACCGGCCTCGTCGTTCAATCGCAGGGCGAGCGCAGCCAGCACCGCAACAAGGACGCGGCCATGAAAATTCTCATGAGCCGCCTGTTCGTCCACTACGAGCAGATCGAGAAGGCCAAGTCGGCGGTCATTGCCGGCCACAAGAAGGACATCGACTTCGGGAGCCAGATCCGCTCCTACGTCATGCAGCCCTACACGCTGGTCAACGACCACCGCACCGAGTTGAAGGTCGGGGACGTGCACGCCGTGCTCGATGGCGCCCTCGATCCGTTCATCGACGCCTACCTCAAGAGGAAGGAATCCGCATGATCCCGCGCCATATCTTTCGCGAGTACGACATCCGCGGCCTGCACGCGACCGAACTCACGGATGAAGTCGCCGAGGCGGTCGGCCGCGCCTACGCCTCGGTCATCCGCCGCGAGGGCGGAACGCGGGTGGCGATCGGTCGCGATGTGCGTCCGAGCAGCGAACGGCTCGCCGCCGCCGCCGAGAAGGGAATGCTCGCCGCGGGCGTCGACGTCGAGCGTGTCGGCGTGGTGCCGACGCCGGCGCTCTACTATGCGGTCGCCGCGCGCGGCCTCGACGGCGGCATGCAGATCACCGGCAGCCACAACCCGCCCGAGTTCAACGGCTTCAAGATGGCGAAGCGCAAACTTCCGCTGTTCGGCGTGGAGATCCAGGGCATGCTCGGCATGATCGAAAAGAGCACCTTCGAGAGCGGCGCCGGAGCGACGACGACAAATCCCGTGCTCGACGACTACGCCGCGATGCTCGTCGAACGTTGCGCGAGCCCCAAGGGTCTGCGCGTCGTCATGGACTGCGGCAACGGCTGCGCCGGAACCGTGGTGCCGCAGGTGTTCGAGAAGATGGGGCACACGGTGATCCCGCTGTTCGCCGAACTCGACGGCAGCTTCCCCAATCACCTTCCCGATCCGACCGTGCCGGCGCTGCTCGTCGATCTGCAGAAGAAGGTCGCGGAAACGCGCGCGGACTTCGGCATCGGCTTCGACGGTGACGCGGATCGCATCGGTGCGGTGACCGGGACCGGCGAGATCGTCTATGGCGATCAGTTGCTCGCGCTGTTCGCGCGCGACGTGCTGCAGCGCGTGCCCGGGGGCGAGGTGATCTTCGACGTCAAGTGCTCGCAGGGTCTCGCCGAGGATATCGCGGCGCACGGCGGGAAACCGTCGATGTGGAAGACCGGGCACTCGCTCATCAAGCAGCGCATGCAGGAGACCGGCGCTCCGATCGCGGGAGAGATGTCGGGGCACATGTTCTTCAGCGAAGGCTTCTTCGGCTTCGACGACGCGCTGTTCGCCGCCGGCCGGCTGCTGCGCTACGTCGCCGCGAGCGGGAAGACGTTCGGCGCGCTGGTGGATTCGATCCCGCACTACTACTCGACGCCGGAGACGCGGCTCGCGTGCCCCGAGGATCGCAAGTTCCAGGTGCCGGAAGAGCTCAAACGCCAGTTCGCGGGCAAGTACAAGGTGATCGACATCGACGGCGTGCGCGTCGAGTTCGGTGACGGCTGGGGCCTGGTGCGCGCCTCGAACACACAGCCGGTGGTGGTGGTGCGCTTCGAAGCGCGCAGTCCCGAACGCCTGGAGGAGATCCGCGCCATGATGATGGAGCCGTTGCGTCGTCTCGGCGTGGGGGAGGCTTCGGTCGGGCACTGATCTCCGCCGCGAGGCGAGGAAGCCCGCGCCGGGGCCGCGACCCCGGCGCGCCGGGCAGGACCGGCGACTCCCGGTAGACGCGCTGCCGCGCTCGTTCTACTCGGGCGGCGCGTGCGCGGTCGCCCGCGCGCTGCTCGGCCGCCTGCTGGTGCACGACGCGCGGGAGGGACGGGCGGCCGGACGCATCGTCGAGGTCGAGGCCTATGGTGGCGAGACCGATCCGGCGAGCCACGCCCGGCCCGG
>JANLWX010000163.1:0-6402 GCA_031364845.1 Candidatus Eiseniibacteriota bacterium | reverse complement strand
GTGACGCGGATCGATGACGCTTCCGCCACCGACACCTTTGGCGCGCGCTACGTGTTCGCGAATCTGGAGCAGACGACGGTTTCGGCGAACGTGCGCCTCAACTGGTCGTTTACACCCAGCGTCAGCCTCCAGTTGTTCGCGCAGCCGCTCATCTCCTCCGGCGCTTACACCGACTACAAGGAACTGGCCCGGCCGAAATCGTTCGCGTTCCGCCACTATGGCGAGAACGGATCGACGTTCGATCCTGCCACCGGGACTGTGGATCCCGACGGTCCCGGGGGTGCAGCACCGTTCCAGATCGATTCGCCCGACTTCAACTTTCGTTCGCTGCGCGGAAACGCGGTGCTGCGCTGGGAGTACATGCCGGGCTCGGCGTTGTTCGTGGTCTGGACGCAGGAGCGCAGCGAAGAGGAGGAGACCGGCGAGTTTCATCTGGGAGCGAATGCGAAGCGGCTGCTCAAGGCCGAGCCGAACAACATCTTTCTGGTGAAGGCCAGCTACTACTTCAACCTCTGACGCAGCGGACCTGAGCCATCCGTCGTTCTCCCTCCCCGAACTTTGGATGACAATACTGCGGCCTCCTGCGTCATGACCTCCATGCAGCCCGCGCCCGCCGCGGATTCCACGACGCCACGAGTGGCGCGCTCGCGCACGCAGGTCATTTCCTGATAGCGTGCCCCTTCCGTCGGGCCGGACGACGCATCCGGCTCAGCGAGCGAATCGACTACGAGGCAAGTGCATCGTAGGCAGCCTCAATCGTGCCTATTGATCTCCAGAGAACGGCCTTTCGCGGATGGCGGCAGGGTATCTGCCGGTTCCGACGAGCGGCCCGGGCCGCCGGGTCATGCGGCAGCCCCATTTCACGCCCGCTGCTCCCCACCCGAGGATCTTCCGTCCATGAAGAAGCGCATGTTCCAGATGCTGGCCGCGGTCCTTGCGATCGTCGCCATCCTGGGTTTCATCAAGTTTCAGCAGATCCAGGCCGCGATCGCGGCCGGCAAGTCGTTCTCGATGCCGCCGGAAGCCGTGACGTCCGTCGTTGCGACGCAGGATCAATGGCAGGGCACCATCCAGGCCGTCGGCAGCGTGGAGCCGGTTCAGGGCGTCACGCTGAGCGCGGACCTTCCGGGTGTGGTTTCGCGGATCGCGTTCCAGTCGGGAGCGAATGTCGCGGCAGGTCAGACGCTGGTCGTGCTCGACTCGCGCCAGGAACGCGCCCAACTCGCGTCCGCCGAGGCCAGCCTCGCGCTCGCGCGTGCCAATCTCGATCGCGGGACCAAGCTGCTCGGCAACCAGGTGATCGCGCAGGCGGATTTCGATCAGACCGAGGCGTTGTTCCGCCAGGCGGAAGCTCACGTCAACGAAATCCAGGCCACGATCCAGCGCAAGACGATTCGCGCGCCGTTCTCGGGTGTGGCCGGAATCCGGCAGGTCAACCTCGGGCAGTACGTCAACAGCGGCACGCCCATCGTGCCTCTGCAGGCGCGCAATCCGATCTACGTGAACTTCGCCGTACCCCAGCAGAGCGTCGCGTCGCTGCACAACGGTGCGGTGGTCAAGGCGCACCTCGACGACGGCAAGGTCGAGATCGCCTCGGGCAAGATCACCGCCATCAATCCGGTGGTCGACAGCGACACCCGCAACGTTCAGGTGCAGGCGACCTTCCAGAACGCGAAAGGCGCGCTTCGTCCGGGCATGTACGTGACCGTGCAGGTCGTGCTCGGTGAAGCCGCACCGGTGGTCGCGCTGCCGGTGACGGCGGTCAACTACGCGCCCTACGGCAATTCAGTGTTCATCATCGAGGATGTGAAGGGTCCCGACGGCAAGTCGTATCGCGGCGTGCGCCAGCAGTTCGTGAAGCTCGGTGCCGCGCGCGGAGATCAGGTCGCGATCGTGGACGGCGTGAAGCCGGGGCAGGAAGTCGCCACTTCGGGTGTGTTCAAGCTGCGCTCGGGTGCTGCGGTCAAGGTAGACAACAAGAACGTGCCCGGGAACAGTCCCGATCCCAAGCCGGAAGACAGCTGATGCGACTGACCGATCTTTTCATCCGCCGGCCGGTTCTCGCCATCGTCGTCAATCTCGTCATCCTGATCGCGGGACTGCAGTCGATCCGTTCCCTGAGCGTGCGCCAGTTCCCGCGCAGCGACATGGCGGTCGTCACGGTGACGACGGTCTACGTGGGCGCCAACGCCGATCTCGTGCGCGGCTTCATCACCTCGCCGCTCGAACGCGTGATCGCGAGCGCCGATGGGATCGACTACGTCGAATCGTCGAGTGCTCAGAGCGTGAGCACCATCACCGTCCATCTCAAGCTCAACTACGACACCAACGCGGCACTCACCCAGATCCAGGCCAAAGTCGCCCAGGTGCGCAACGAGCTGCCTCCCGAAGCACAGGCGCCGGTGATCGAAGTGGAGACCGCCGACGCGCAGTTCGCCTCGATGTATCTGGGCTTCGCGTCCAAGGACCTCGATCAGAACCAGATCAGCGACTATCTGGTGCGCGTGGTGCAGCCGCGGCTGAGTGCCATCAGCGGCGTTCAGCGCGCCGACATCCTCGGCGGACGCACGTTCGCGATGCGCGTGTGGTTGAAGCCCGACCGCATGGCGGCGCGCGGCCTGTCACCGTCCGAAGTGTGGACCGCGCTCTCGCAGAACAACTATCTGTCGGCGCTCGGCCGCACCAAGGGCACCATGACCTCGGTGAACCTGGTCGCCAACACGTCACTCAAGTCGCCGGAGGAATTCCGCGAACTCGTGGTCAAGCAGGAAGCCGGCAACGTGGTGCGGCTCGGCGATGTCGCCGATGTCGTGCTCGGCGCCGAGGACTACGACACCGAAGTGCGTTTCAACGGTGAGACCGCCACGTTCATGGGCATCTGGGTGCTGCCGACCGCGAATGCCCTCGATGTGATCCACCGCGTGCGCGAGGCCATGAAAGACGTCGATGCCCAGCTTCCGGTCGGTATGACCTCGGGCATTCCGTACGGCGCGACCGAGAACATCCAGGACGCGATCAACGAGGTGCTGAAAACACTCACCGAGACGCTGCTGATCGTCGTGCTCGTGATCTTCCTGTTCATCGGCTCGGTGCGGGGACTCATCATCCCGGTCGTCGCGATTCCGATCTCGCTGATCGGTGCCGTGTTCCTGATGAACGTTGCGGGATTCACGATCAACCTGCTCACGCTGCTCGCAATCGTGCTGTCGGTCGGTCTCGTGGTCGACGACGCGATCGTCATGGTCGAGAACATCGAACGCCACGTGCACGAAGGCGAGCCGCCGTTCCAGGCCGCGATCAAGGCGGCGCGCGAACTGCTGGGCCCGATCATCGCGATGACCATCACGCTCGCCGCGGTCTACACGCCGCTCGGCATACAGGGTGGCCTCACCGGCTCGCTGTTCCGCGAATTCGCGTTCACGCTCGCGGGTGCGGTGCTGATCTCGGGTGTCGTGGCGCTCACCTTGTCTCCGATGATGGGTTCACGCCTGCTGCGCGCGGGCGACAGCGAGAAGGGTTTCGCGGGTGTCGTCAACCGCACTTTCGACCGGATCCGCGGACGCTATTCCCGCATGCTCGTGGGCACGCTGCAGAATCGGCCGGTCGTGATCACGTTGTGGTTCATCGTCGTGCTGCTGATGGTTCCGTTCTACATGTTCTCGCAGAAGGAACTGGCGCCGGCCGAGGATCAGAGCGTCGTGTTCGGCATCGTGCAGGCGGCCCCCAACGCCACGCTCGATCAGACGCGGATGTCCACGACCAGCATCTTCAACGTGTACAACTCCATGCCCGAGAAGAAGAACACGTTCCAGATCACGTTCCCGAGCGGCGGATTCGGGGGCATGGTGACGAAGCCGTGGTCGGAGCGGAAGCGCAGCACCGCGGCGATCAACATGGAGGCGACCGGCAAGCTTGGCGCGATCCCCGGAGTGCGGGTGATCTCGGTGACGCCGCCGTCGCTGCCTGGCGGCGGAAGTTTCCCGGTCGATCTGGTGATCGCCTCGACCGCGGAACCGCAGCAGTTGCTCGAAGTCGCGAACCAGCTCGTGAAGAAGGCCTACGAGAGCGGAATGTTCATCTACGTGGACACCGACCTCAAGTACGACCAGCCGCAGACCGAGGTCGTGTTCGACCGCGACAAGGTGCGCTCGCTCGGTGTCGACATGGGCCAGGCGGGGCGCGATCTGTCGACGCTGCTCGGCGGCAACTTCGTCAACCGGTTCAGCATCCAGGGCCGCAGCTACAAGGTGATTCCGCAGATCAAACGCAGCGAGCGGCTCACGCCGGAACAGCTGCAGACGGTCTACGTCACCGGCCCCGAGGGCAAGCTGGTGCCGCTCTCGACGTTCGCCACGCTCAAGTCGACGACCGAGCCGCGCGAGCTCAAACGGTTTCAGCAGCTGAACGCGGTGCGCATCCAGGCGATCATCCCGCCGCCGGTGCCGCTCGATCAGGCGCTCACGTTCATGGAAACCGAAGCACGCAAGATCATGCCGCGCGGCTACACGCTCGACTATGCCGGCGAGTCGCGGCAGCTGCGCACCGAAGGCGGCAAGTTCCTCGGTGTATTCCTGCTGTCGGCGATCCTGATCGGCCTCGTGCTCGCGGCCCAGTTCGAGAGCTTCCGTGATCCGATCGTGATCATGACCGGCTCGGCGCCACTCGCGCTCACCGGTGCGTTGATGTTCACGTTCCTCGGCTTCACGTCGATCAACATCTACAGCCAGGTCGGGCTCATCACCCTGGTGGGATTGGTGGCGAAAAACGGGATCCTGATCGTCGAGTTCGCGAACCAGTTGCAACGCACCGGCCTCGACAAGGCGCACGCGGTGACGGAGGCGGCTTCGACGCGATTGCGGCCGATCTTGATGACCACGGCCGCCACCGTGTTCGGTCACATGCCGCTGATCTTCGCGCACGGTCCCGGCGCCGGCGCGCGGAACAGCATCGGCATCACGCTCGTGAGCGGCATGATCATCGGCACCGCGTTCACGCTGTTCGTCGTGCCCACGATCTACACCGTCGTCGCCAAGTCCCACCAGCGCGACGACGTGCTCGAAGTGGAAGCCGTGGCGGGAGCGGAGACGGTCACGGCCTGAGGTTTTTGGCAACGCGAGTGAACATTCAGGAGCGGGCGCGGGGAAACCTTCGCCCGCTCCAGCTGTTTCACGTTCACTCGAGTTCGGATCGCAGCGTTCGTGCGCGGTCCGCACGCGAATATCACAGCACGCGATCCAGCGCCTCGATCAGGCGCGCGACTTCGGCCTCGGTGTTGTAGTGGACCATGCTGATCCGCACGACACCGTTGCGGGCGGCGAGGCCGAGCGCTTCGATTGCGCGCTGGGCATAGAAGTGCCCGAAGCGGATTCCGATCCGCTCCCCATCGAGTCGCTCGGGAATCGAGCCCGCATCGCGACCGTCCACCGTGAACGTGATGGTCGCCACGCGCCCGGCGGGATCCGAGCTCGTGCGGCCGAGCAGTTGCACGCCGGTGCGCAGGCGCAGGAACTCGAGCAGCGGCTTCGCGAGCGATGCCTCGTACTCGGCGATCGCTCCGAACACGCGATCGAGCCGTTGGGATTCGGACGCGTCGTCCGCGCCGAACGTGCGCTCGTCGAGCGCCATCAGGTAGTCGAGGATCGCAGGCAGCGATGCTGCCAGCTCATGCGGAACCTTGCCGGGCTGGAGCTTATAGGGAACGTCGTCCTCGGCGATGAAGAAGTGGTTCTGGCCGCGGGCCGCGACCAGGTGTTCACGCTTCCCGTAGAGCAGGCCGAGATGCGGCCCCATCACCTTGTAGATCGAAACCAGATAGAAGTCGGCGTCGAGCGCGCGCACGTCGACGCGCCGGTGCGGCGCGAACGCGACGCCGTCCACGCACGCGAGCGCGCCGGCTTCGTGCACGCGGCGCACGATGGCGGCGGCGTCATGCACCGTGCCCATCACGTTCGCGCACTGGGTGAAACAAACGAGGCGCGTGCGGGAGTTCAGCAGCGGCTCGAGGTCGGCGAGCATCAGCTCGTGGCGGTCGGTGTCGAACCGCCACTCGCGGATCTTCACGCCCCACGATTCGAGTTCGCGCCACGCGCCGATGTTGGACTCGTGATCGAGGTTCGTGACGACGATCTCGTCGCCGGGTGACAGCCGCGGTCGCAACGCCTGGGCGAGCACCCGGACGTTCATCGTGGTCGACGCCCCGAGCACGACTTCTTCGGGAGCGGCGTTGATGAGCCGCGCCATCGCTTGCGTTCCCGCTTCGACGAGCTCCGATGCCGTCGACGAGTGGTGGTAGCTCGCCCCGAGCTGCACCTGCCAGCGGCTCATGTAGTCGTGAACGCGATCGATCACGCCCTTGAGCGGAACGGTGCCGCCCGCATTGTCGAACAACGCCCAGTCATCGGA
>JANLWX010000090.1:0-7442 GCA_031364845.1 Candidatus Eiseniibacteriota bacterium | reverse complement strand
GCGCCGGCGTAACAACCCCAATACGACGCGGATCCGCTGAGGGTGTGGGGGGCGCGGAGCGCCAGGCCCCGCCCCTTCTCGGTCGCGCCCATCAAGTGCGCGGCCGGTGGTGGTTCGATCCCGCGCGCCGGTGGCGCGGTGGCAAACGCGAGCTCACGTGGCGCGGATCGCACGCACCCGAAAACGGGGACTACTGCATCGCCGAGGTCCCCGAATACGGCCCGGCTCATCTCGTCGAGGTGCTGGGCGCCGACGAACGTCCCGAATGGGACGACCTCTCGGTCATCTCCCAGTTCCGACTTCGCACGCAATTCTCCGCGCATGCCGAAGCGGAAGCCCGCGCTCACGGCGAGCCGGGTGCTCGTGAACGACGCGGCCGGCTCGACCTGCGCGAGCGGCTGGTGTTCACGATCGATCCCGAGGACGCGCGCGATCACGACGACGCGCTCTCGGTCGAGCGGCTCGCGACCCATCGCTACGAGGTCGGCATTCATATCGCCGATGTCTCGCACTATGTGACACCGGGTTCGGCCCTCGACGCGGAGGCGCGCGAGCGCGGCACCAGCACGTATCTGCCGGGTGCCGTGGTCCCCATGCTGCCCGAGTCGCTGTCGGCCGACCTGTGTTCGCTGCGCCCCGACCGCGACCGGCTCGCGATCTCGGTGATGGTGGAGCTCGATGCGGGCGGGCGTGTGCATGGATTCCGCTTCGCCGAGACCGTGATCCGCAGCCGGCACAAGCTCAACTACACCGAGGTCCAGGACGCGCTCGACGGCAAACGCAAGCTCGCGAACGACGTCCAGGCGGCGCTCGAGACGGTGCGCGAGATCGCGCGCGGTCTGCGGCGCCGCAGGCGCGCGGCGGGCGCGCTCGAACTGGAAGTGCCCGAGGTCAAAGCATGGGTCGATGCGAACGGCGACGTGATCCGCATCGAGCGCCGCCCGCACCTCGAGAGCCACGAGCTGATCGAGGAATTCATGCTGCTCGCGAACCGCTGCGTCGGATCGGAAGGCGCTCGGCGCCGTGCGGGCGTTTTGTTTCGCGTTCACGATCCGCCGGTTCCGGCCAAGCTCTCCACACTCGACAAGCAGCTGAAGACGCTCGGACTCCCGCGGCCGGGCGATCTGTCCAATCCCGCGACCGCGCTGCAGCAACTGCTCGCCGTACCCCTCGATGCGCCGCGCCGCCGGCTGTTGCATCGCATGGTGCTGCGCTCGTTGTCGCGCGCCCGCTACGATGCGAAGGACAGCGGACACTTCGGGCTCGCATGCCGCGAGTACTCGCACTTCACCTCGCCGATACGGCGCTATCCCGATCTCCACAACCATGCGCGCGTGCGCGAGTGGATCCGCGGCGCGCCGGATGGCGGCTGGGATCCGCTCGCGATCGAAGAACTCGCGGCACAGGTCACCGCGAGTGAGCAGATCGCGACCGACGCGGAACGCGAAGCGGTGCGCGTCAAAGGACTGCGGCATCTCGAGGGGAGACTTGGAGACCACGCTTCGGGTATGATCACCGGCCTCGTGCCGCGCGGACTGTTCGTCGAACTGGACGATGTGCCGGTCGAAGGTTTCGTACGCGTGTCAGATCTCGATGATCACTTCGTGCTCGATCCGACCGGCGTGAGAATGGTGGGCCGTCGTTCGCGCAAACGCTTTGCGCTCGGTGACCCGATCGATGTAATCATCGCCCGGGTTGATGTCCCGGCGCGCGAGTGCGACTTTGCGGTCGAGACGCCGAGGCGTCCCCGCCACCGTCGACACGGGAGGAAATAAATGCCGCAGATCTCAGCGCGACGCCGCAGCGCCATGGAGCGCCGCAAACGACCGCGGGCCGACGCGCGACTCAGCATGCGGGTGGAAGGTGCGCTGGAAGGCGACTCCGCCCAGATCGTCACCGAGAGCCAGAACATTTCCGCGAGCGGCGTGTACTGCACGTCGTCGCACTATCTGGCGCCGCTGTCCAAGGTCGCGCTCACGATCGTTCTTCCGAAGCTGCCGGGCGGACGTGGCGCCAAGGAACTGATCAAGTGCAACGGCATCGTCGTGCGCTGCGATTCTACGGCGAAGAAGACCGATCGCAGCTATGAGCTCGCGTGCATGTTCTCAGGGTTGGACGAGAGCCGCCGCCGCTTGATCGAGGAGTTCGTCACGTGGCGCAATCTCCAGTCGCTGCGGGCGGCGGCGCGCGCGGCCAACGGCGTCGATCGCCGCAAGGCGGCCCGCTCCACGCCGTCGCGCAAGAAGGTCGCGGCGGCCGGGGTTCGCAAACGCGCGGTGTCTGCCACCGGACGCAAGAAGTCTGCTGCCGCCACCGGCCGCAAGAAGGCCGCATCGGCCGCGGGCCGCAAGAAGGCCGCGGCGCGGCGCTGACGGCGGTACGTTGCTTCTGCTGACGAGCCGCCCGGCCGCCCCGCTGACGGGCGGTTTTGCCCCGCCGGGCGACAAATCCATCACCCATCGCGCATACCTGCTCGGACTCCTGGCGAGCGGAACCGTGCGCCTCACGAACGCCAATCCCGGCGCCGACTGCGCGGCAACGTTGCGCGTGGCGCAGATGCTGGGTGCGCGCCTCGATGGGAATTCGATCCGGGGCACCGGAGGCACGCTGTCCGAGCCGGGTGACGTGCTCGATTGCGGCAACTCCGGCACCACGCTGCGGCTCACGGCGGGACTGCTCGCGGCACGGCCGTTTTTCAGCGTGCTCACGGGCGACGACACACTGCGCCGGCGTCCGGTGGCGCGCATCGTCGAACCGTTGCGCCGCATGGGCGCTTCAATCGATGCCGCGGATGCAGGCCGGCGGCCTCCGGTCGCGATCCGCGGTGCGCCGCTCACGGGCATCGAACACGTGGTTCCGGTCGCGAGCGCTCAGGTGTTGTCGTGCGTGCTGCTCGCGGGCCTCTCGGCGCGCGGGCGCACGACGGTCGAACTGCCGGGGCCGGCGCGGGATCACACCGAGCGCATGTTCGCCGCATTCGGAGTGCCCGTCGCACTCGAGGCGCGCGACGATGGGGGACGGCGCGTCTCGATCGACGGCCCGGTGTCGTTCGAGGCGCGTGATCGCGCGCTCACGATTCCCGGCGACTTTTCGGCTGCCGCATTTTTTCTCGCCGCGGCCGCCGCGCGTGAAGGCGCCGTGGTCACTGCGTCCGGCGTCAATCTCAACCCGACGCGCACCGGATTGCTCGACGTGCTGGAGCGCATGGGTGCCGTGATCACGCGCACGAAGTCACGCATCGAAGCCGGCGAAGAGGTCGGCGACGTCACGGTTCGCGGCGCGCGTCTCACAGGAGTCGAGGTGCCCGCAGCGTGGCTGCCGCGTTGGATCGACGAAGTCCCGGCGTGGGTCGTTGCGGCTTCGCTCGCGGGCGGGACATCGCGCATCACCGGGGCGTCCGAACTGCGGGTCAAAGAGAGCGACCGGATCGCGAGCCTCGCCCGCAATCTCGCGGCGGTCGGGATCGAAGTGACCGAGACCGCAGACGGGCTCGTGATCGAAGGTGGCACGCCGCGCGGTGGGCGGGTCGCAGCACACGGCGACCACCGGCTCGCGATGGCGTTCACCGTGCTCGGCAGTGCGGCGAGGGCGCCGGTGATGGTCGAGGATGCGGCGTGCATCGCGACGTCCTATCCCGGATTCGCGGAAGACTTCAGACGGCTGGGTGGGGATCTCGAGGGACAGGGGGGGTTCGCGGCATGAGCTTCGTGGTCACGATCGACGGCCCGGCGGGTGCGGGCAAGAGCACGACGGCGCGCGCGGTCGCGGCCCGGCTCGGAATCCTCTATGTGGACACTGGCGCGCTCTATCGCGCGTTCGCGCTCAAAGTTCTGGAGCGCGGCATCGCCGCCGACGACCTGGAGCAGCTGGAAGTATGCGCGCGGCAGACGGCTCTCGATCTCGCGGGATCGCCCGACCGCCCGCACGTGTGGCTCGACGGCGTCGACGTGAGCGATCGCATCCGCACGCCGGAGGTGAGCGAGCTGTCCTCGCGGCTCGCGGCGTTGCCGCTCGTGCGCCAGTGGCTGATCGGAATCCAGCGCGACCTCCGCGACCGGGGTCCGCTGGTGGCGGAGGGTCGCGATCTGGGGACCGTGGTGTTCCCGGATGCCGAGGTCAAGATCTTCCTCGATGCGAATCTCGCCACCCGGGCGGCCCGGCGCTTCGACGAACACCAGCGGCGCGGGCTCGCGGTGCGCAAGGACGAGGTCGCCGAGGAAGTCGCGCGCCGCGACGCGCGCGATCGCAGCCGCGATCAGAGCCCGCTGACCGCGGCCGCGGACGCGATCGTGATCGACACCACGACCATGGATCTCGACGGCCAGATCGAAGCGGTGCTGGCGGCCGTCCGGCGCCATCCCGAAAGCCCTGTGGCGCCCGAAAGTCCGTGATTCCCCGCTTGCGGGACGGGGGAGTGGCGGCCGATCATGTCGCGATCGAGAAGCCGGGGGGCGAAAACCGGGTCCCATCCGCGTCGTTTGCGGCCCGGTTTGATGCCGCCATGGCCCGCCCGCGGCGGTTTTGAGACTAGGAGAATTGGATGGGCGCGTATTATAGTGCTGCCCGGTTTCTGGCGAGCGCGGTGCTGGGTCCGCTATCGGGCCGGCACGTTCAAAACCTCGATCACGTCCCCCGCGATGGGGCCCTGATCGTCGCTTCGAATCACATCTCGTTCTGGGATCCACCGCTGATCGGATCGGCGGTGACGCGCGAACTGTATTTCCTCGCGAAAGAGGAACTGTTCGCCACCCCGGTGCTGGGGCCGCTGATCCGCAGTCTCAATTCGATTCCCATCCGCCGCGGCACGGCGGATCTGAGTGGAATCGCGCGGGCGGTCGAAGCCTTGAAGCGTGGTGGCGCGCTGCTGATGTTCCCCGAAGGGGGACGGATGCGCGACGGCGAATTGCATCCCGCGCGTCCGGGAGTGGGAATGATGGCGGTGCAGGCGGATGTCGCCATCGTGCCGTGCTACATCTCCGGGAGCAATCAGCCCGGCAAGTGGTGGTACCGCGGGGCGCGGGTCCGGCTGTCGTTCGGGACCGCACGCTCGTGGCGCGAGTTCGCCGGTGAAGGGGATCTCACCCCCGGCCGCGCGTTGTACCAGCGGGTGGGCAGTGGGGTGATGCGCGAGATCGCCGCGCTCAAGAGCGATCAGGAACGAATGGCTTCACGCGGTGCGGCTTGAGCCGCATCCGATTTTCATATCTCTCGAGGAGGCTGTTGCGAAATGCTGGAAACCACTGAAAACACCCTTACCCCCTATGCGGAAACTCCGCCTCGGGCACCCTCGATTCCGCCGGTGCCGTTCAATGCGGACGAGGATGACGATTTCACCCCCGAACAGCGTGCCGAGATGTTCGGGCAGTACGAAGAGTCCCTGCGTTCGATCGGTGAAGGTGAGATCGTGCGGGGCACGGTGCTCGCGATCGACGACAAAGAAGTGCTCGTCGACGTGGGCTTCAAGAGCGAGGGCGTCATCCCGCTCTCCGAGTTCTCCGACCCCACCAGCATCAAGGTCGGCGACGTACTCGATGTCTTCCTCGAGAAGATGGAAAACCAGGACGGTCTGGTCGTGCTCTCCAAGCAGCGCGCCGACTTCGTCCGGGTGTGGGACCGCGTCAAGGAAGCGCACGACAACGCGCAGGTCGTCGAGGGCCGCCTGGTCCGCAAGATCAAGGGCGGCGTCGTGGTCGATCTCTACGGAGTCGAGGCGTTCCTGCCCGGCTCGCAGATCGCGCTGCGCCAGGTGCAGAACGTCGACGCGCTGCTCGGCCAGAACGTGTCGGTCAAGATCATCAAGCTGAACAAGCGCCGCCGGAACATCGTCGTGTCGCGCCGCGCCGTGCTCGAGCAGGAGCGCGACCGCATGAAGGCCACCATCCTCAAGGATCTCGCGAAGGATCAGATCCGCGAGGGTCAGGTCAAGAACATCACCGACTTCGGTGCGTTCGTGGACCTCGGCGGAATCGACGGCCTGCTGCACATCACCGACATGTCGTGGGGGCGCGTGGCGCACCCGTCCGAACTGGTGAAGATCGGCGACAAGGTCCGGGTCAAGGTGCTGAACTTCGATCCCGAGAAGGAGCGCATCTCGCTTGGCTTGAAGCAGCTCGAGGCGTATCCGTGGGCGGGCGTTGCCGACAAGTACAAGGTCGGCGACCGGGTGAAGGGCCGTGTGGTCTCGATCACCGACTACGGCGCATTCATCGAGCTCGAGAAGGGCGTCGAGGGCCTGATCCACGTGTCCGAGATGTCGTGGACGCGCCACGTGCGGCATCCGTCGAAGGTCGTCAACATCGGCGACACGATCGACGCGGTGGTGCTCAAGGTCGATGCGGCGAACGAGAAGATCTCGCTCGGCTTGAAGCAGGTCGAGCCGGATCCGTGGCTCACGCTCGACGAGAAGTATCCGACCGGCATGAAGGTCAAGGGCAAGGTCCGAAACCTCACGAACTTCGGCGCGTTCGTCGAACTCGAAGAAGGAATCGACGGCCTGGTTCACGTCTCCGACATGTCGTGGACCAAGCGGGTCGCACATCCGAGCGAAGTGCTCAAGAAGAACGACGTGGTCGAAGTCGTGATCCTGTCGATCGACAAGGAGCACCGCCGCATCAGCCTCGGCTTGAAGCAGGTGAGCGACGATCCGTGGCCGCAGCTCGCGGACAAGTTCCCCTCGGGGATGAAGATCTCGGGCGGCATCAACCGCCTGTTCGACCGCGGCGCGATCGTCGATGTCGGCGAAGGCATCGAGGGCTTCATCCCGCTGTCGCAGCTCGGCATCGACGATCTGAAGCGTCCGAACGACGCGTTCGAGGTGGAAGAGGACCTCACCATGAAGGTGACGCGGGTCGACGTTCCGAATCACCGCCTGATCCTGAGCGTGAAGGCGTGGCTGTCGGAGCAGGACGACATCGCGCTCGCCGAGTGGACCTCCAAGCGCAACCAGGTGCGCGCCCGCATCGCGGCGAATCCGCCGGTCGAGACGAGCGAGCCGAAGGTCAAGGTCAAGGAGGAAGTGGCGATCGACGAGGAGTAGCCGATCGCTGCAGGACGGCAGGAAGTGCGACCGGGCGGGGGCAGGCACCCCGCCCGGTTTCATTTGCGGGCGATGGAGGCCCCGGGCGGATTGCCGTATTCTCCGCCAACCATGAAACCCTCCTGCTTGTTGCTCACCGTGCTGGTGCTGGGTGCGGCGCCGGCCCCGCTCCACGCCGCCGCGCTCGATTCACTGATGCGTCGCTATCCCGCCGACAGCCTGGCCGAGCCGCTGCGCGCCTTCGAGAACGCACACGGGCGCGATCGCGCCGGTGCCGAAGCGGCGCTCCTGCTCGGGCGCTTCCACTACGCGCGCGGCGAGTACCGCCCGGCTGCCGAGGCTTTCGCGCGCGCCGCGGCACGGCTTGATCCTTCACAGAAGTCGGAGGCGCGCTCCTGGGCCGGCC
>JANLWX010000080.1:0-2173 GCA_031364845.1 Candidatus Eiseniibacteriota bacterium | reverse complement strand
GCGGGCGAGCTGTGGATGGTGCACAGCGGCGGCTTCTACGAAGTCGTGAAGCGGCGCTACCTCGCACCCAACGAAATGCCCGCCGCGCTCCACTGGTTCAAGTGGCAGGCGTACATGACCTGGATTTCGGGATTCTTCCTGCTGGTGGTCGTCTACTACCTCGGCGGCAGCGCCTACCTCACCGATCCCGCAGTCGCGAACCTGTCCGGCGGTGCGGCGATTGCGATCAGCCTCGGCATCTTCGTCGTGACGTGGCTGATCTACGATGCGCTGTGGATGTCGCCACTCGCCCGCGAGCCGAAGATGGCGAATCTACTTTCGTGCGTGCTGGTCGTAGCGCTGATCTACACCCTCACGCAGTTGTACAGCGGACGGGCCGCCTACCTGCTGACCGGCGCGACGATCGGCACGGTGATGGCCGCCAACGTGTGGCGGCGCATCATCCCCTCACAGAATCAAATGCTCGCCGCGACCCGCGCAGGCACCGAAGTCGACGTGTCACTCGGCGTGCGCGCGAAGCAGCGCTCGATCCACAACCACTACATCACGCTGCCCGTGCTGTTCACCATGCTGAGCATCCACTTCCCGAGCACGTATGGGAATTCGTACAAAGGATTCGTGCTGGTGCTCGTGATGGTGGTCGGCGTGATCGGGAAGTACGTCATGAACTACCAGTCACGCAGCAACAAGCTGGTGGTTGCGGCCGGCGTTGCCGCGTTGATCGGTGTGGTGTCGCTGACCGTTCGGGATACTCTGCCGGCAGGGGCCGCGGGAGCTTCAGCGGGCGGGCCGCCGGTCGCGTTCGCCGAAGCTGAGGCGATCATCCAACTACGCTGCGTGAACTGCCACGCTGCGAAGCCCGCGAATCCGTCGTTTCCCCAGCCGCCGAACGGCGTGACGCTGGAAGATCCCAAGCGCATCCATGCGCTCGCGGATCGGATTCTCGTGCGGGCTGTGACGACGAAGACGATGCCGTTGGGAAACCTGACCGGCATGACCGATGAGGAGCGCGCGACGCTGGGCGCGTGGATCGGGCAGGGGGCGAAGGTCGAGTAATCATGCAACTCTCCGTCGGAGAGTTGCTGACGACTGTCCGCGCGGACAGTCGATGCTATTCAACGATGGGCTGTCCCCGAAGACAGTTCGACCGATCCCGTCATTCAACATGCCCCGGGCATGTTGTGCGGACAATAGTGTCGCTCCCGGTGGCAACCTGATCACAACGTGCACCATTTACGTCAGACAGTGAATGCCGCGTTGGGTGGGACTCGAATATGCGTTTGCGGCGGGCCGGCGCCGCGCGGCCGGAGCGGCTTTCAGTGAACGCGAACTCCAATGCAAGAAGCGGGCGGCGCCTGCATCGCGCCGCCCGCTCGTGCTCTTCTTTGAAACCTACAGCCGTAAACTCAGCCCTCGCTGCCCAGCGTCTTCATCAGCATCCCGTGCGCCATCACCACACCCGGGTCCTGCTGAAGCGCTGCGTGGTATCGCCGCTCGAACTGATTTCCGGTCTCGCTCGGGGTCACGGTTGATTTCACCGTGGCGATCACTCCGTCGACGTCGGCCAAAACGAACGGTTCATCGCCTTCCAGCATCTCGTCGATCCGCACGACCAGATCCGAGAACGTCCGCAGCCATGAGAATCGCGGGTGGTTCAGCACCAGTTTGAACAGCTGTCCGCTCGAGGTCACGCGGCCGTTGAGTTGTTCGTAGGCGCGCTGCTCTGCGTCGAGAAGGGCCTTGTGGAGCTGGAGCAGATCCCCGCGCACGGCCTGCAGCCGTTGTTGGAGGACGGGATCCGCAGTGGGTTTTTCGGGCGCTTTCTTCAAGATGTACCTCCGCTGGGCGCAATCCTCAGGGGAGATCCGGAGTGGATCGTCTGCGGGTCACTTCGGGAAATGGGTAACTCGTTGGACGCGCGCCGTGGCGGCAGGGGATGTAAGGATGTGGTCATGCCACGGGCGGTGCCGCGACTTCCCGCTCGTTCACCGCCTTCGGCCGCATCGCTTCAGGAGTGAAGTCCTCGCCAGGGTTGATGAAGCGGTTCATCTCGAGCTGGTACTGGCGCTCGTACAGTTCGCGGTAGCGGCCCTGCTTCTCGAGCAATTCGGCGTGAGTGCCGCGCTCGACGATCTCGCCGTGCTCGAGCACCAGGATCTGATCGGAGTTCACG
>JANLWX010000078.1:0-2162 GCA_031364845.1 Candidatus Eiseniibacteriota bacterium | reverse complement strand
GGGATCGACTCGACGCGCGTGACTCCCGGCAGCGTCGCGACCTCAAGGATGCGGGCGAAGCTCACGCGCGTCCGCACGTAGTCGATGTAGCGGTAACGCACCTGCACCGGGACGCCGATCGACTGGAGCGCCGCGATGTCGGCCTCCGTCGGATGATGGTCGTAGCCGATGTAGACGCCGTACTCGAGCGGCGCCACGCCGTCGAACACGGCGAACCGCAACCGCCCCGACATCACGCCGCCGACGTGCGCGGCAGCGATGCCGTTCGCCTGCACCGACGCGATGCGGTCGTCGATGCGATCCTGGTTCCCATCCCACATCCATGCCGCGTTCGCGCGACTCGCGAGCGCCATCAGCGCAATCGTGATGATTGCCCGAACCACACTGCGACCAGTTGCCATGGATCCGTCTCCGCGCGTGCCCGGCGAACCGGGTCATTGGATCGCCGCGATCGGTCATGCACCGAACGTGGGCCTTCGGGGGGGCAATGACTGGCGCCGGCATGCGCCATCTCCCACGCAAGAAGGATCGGATCAAGGGGTTGAGTGGGACTTGAATCCGGGTGCCAGATCCCGGACGCCACGCCTGCAAGACATTGCGACGTAACGTTTTGAATCGCGCTCGGGTTTCGACTCAGCAAGCGCGCGGAACCAGCTCGCGGTAGCCGTTCAGCGACGTCGGTCACCTCCCGCTCGATCGCCAGAGCTGGACCGGCAAGGGCGCCGGCTGGGGCGCCAGGGTCGCCCCGCTCCGCTGAGCATGTAAGAAATTCATGCTTCCGCGTCGCCCCGCGCGAGCCATGAAGCGATGTATCTGCGCCGCTTGAAGCCACTTGGCAACGCGACGAGAAAGCGGCCCGCCACTTGCTCCGTCCTTAGGTGACGGCAACACGGACGGACTGGAACTCGAAGGGTTCACGAAAGGGACAGGGTCATGAGCAACGAACTCGAAGGCATGAAGGTGGCGATTCTTCTCGACCAGGGTGTGGAGCAGATCGAGCTCGACAAGCCGCGCCAGGCGCTCAAGAACGCCGGCGCCGAGACCTATATCGTGTCCCCGCGCTCCAGCAAGGTGCGCGCGTGGAACCAGAAGAACTGGGGCAACAAGATTCACGTCGACGTGGCGCTGGACTATGCGCACGTCGAGGACTTCGACGCGCTGATGCTGCCGGGGGGCCTGATGAACCCCGACCGGCTGCGCATGCACATGCCCGCCGTGGAGCTGGTCCGCGCGTTCTACGAGGCGGACAAGCCGATCGCGGCCAACGGCCACGCGCCCTGGCTGCTGATCGAGGCGGGCATCGTTCAAGGACGCAGGATGACGTCGTATCCGTCGCTGATGACGGACCTGGACCATGCGGGTGCGTCGTGGCTCGACGAACCCGTGGTCCGCGACGGCATGCTGCTGACGAGCCGGATGCCGGACGACATCCCGGTGTTCAACCGCCGGATGATCGCGATGTTCAAGGATTCGATGTCGAGGGAACGCGTCCAGGCGGCATGACGCCGCGCTGTCGCGCACATCGGGGTGACGCTCGCGTCGCCCCGATGAACACCGTCGGTGATCGAGCCCGCGCACGGACGCGTGGTGCTCGATCACCACGAACATCGGTGATCCACGCCGCGTACGGACGCGTGGCGCTGGATCGCTGAGACGCCGGGGATGGGGCTCGCGCGCACGGAGGCGCGGGGCCCTATCGCCGTTTCACGACCACGATCGTGACGTCGTCGGCGGCCGGCCGGCCGCGCGCAAACGCGCGCACGTCGCCGAGCAGCGCCTCGCCGATCTGCGCCGCGCCCGCTCCCGTGGCGGTGACGCTCAGGACCATCCGCTCCCAGCGTTCATCCCCGTAGAACTCCTTGCGGTACGGGTACTCGGTGACCCCGTCCGAGTACAGCACCAGCGTGTCGCCCGGCTCGAACGGGCGCTCGGCATCGTCCCACGTCATGTCCTCAATCATCGCCAGCGGTATCCCGGTCGCCTGCAGCAGCTCGTGTCCGTCGCGGCGGACGAGCAGCGGAGGGTTGTGGCCGGCGTTGCAGTAACGCAGCCGGCGTTCGCGGCGCGAGGCGATGGCGAGGAAGAACGTGGCGAAGCGGTTGGGCTCGGTCGCGCGCGCGAGCGAGCGATGCATCGCCTGCACGATTTCACGCGGCGCCAGG
>JANLWX010000020.1:0-16889 GCA_031364845.1 Candidatus Eiseniibacteriota bacterium | reverse complement strand
TTGATGAAGCGGTTCATCTCGAGCTGGTACTGGCGCTCGTACAGTTCGCGGTAGCGGCCCTGCTTCTCGAGCAATTCGGCGTGAGTGCCGCGCTCGACGATCTCGCCGTGCTCGAGCACCAGGATCTGATCGGAGTTCACGATGGTCGACAGCCGATGCGCGATCACGAACGTGGTTCGATCCTTCATCAGCGCGCGCAGGCCGTCCTGGATCATCGCCTCGCTCTCGCTGTCGAGGCTCGAGGTCGCTTCGTCGAGAATCAGAATCCGCGGCTCCGCCAGGATCGCGCGTGCGATCGCCACGCGCTGGCGCTGGCCGCCCGACAGCTTCACTCCGCGCTCGCCGACGATCTGATCGTAGGCATGCTCGAAGCCGCGGATGAACTCGTCGCAGTGCGCGATCATGGCGACGCGCTCGATGTCGGCGCGCGTGGCACCGGGGCGCGAGAACGCGATGTTGTCGGCAATGGTGCCGTCGAACAGGAAGTTGTCCTGCAGCACCACGCCGAGCTTTGCGCGGTACTCACCCAGCCGCAGCGACGCGAGATCGCGGCCGTCGATCTTCACCACGCCGGAGCCGGGCCGGTTGAACGCCATGATCAGACTCGTGAGCGTGCTCTTGCCGGACCCGCTCGATCCGACCAGCGCCGTCACGGTCCCGGCCGGTGACACGAACGACACGTTCTTCAGCACCGGCGTACCTTCGACGTATTCGAAGCTCACGTTCTCGAACTCGACGTCGCCATGGAGTCCGCCCAGATGCTGGCGCACGGCGTCCTCGTCGGTCTCGGTCGCCATGCGGCGGATCTCGCGGATGCGGTCGAGCCCCGCGAATGCTTCGGTGATCTGCGTGCCGATCGAGGCCAGCTCCATCAGCGGTGCCGCGAGCATGCCGGTGAACGTCACGTACATGATGAACGCGCCGAGCGTCATGCGGCCCGCCAAAATGTCGTGGCCGCCGATCAGCATCATGATCACGCCGACCACGCCGACCACGAGTGCCGACAACGACTGCGCGCCCGACACGCCGGTCATGCTCTTGGCGATGTTGCGGAACAGCCGGTGCGCGCCGCGCGCGAACACCAACTGCTCGCGGCGCTCGGCGGTGTAGGCCTTCACGATCCGGATGCCGCCGACCGATTCGGTGAGCCGCCCGGTGACGTCGGCCTGGATCTTCCCGCGCTCACGGAACAGCGGGCGCAGCGTGCGGAACGCGAAGGTCATGAATCCGCCGAACAGCCCGAGGATCACGAGGTTCACGAGCGTGAGCCGCCAGTTCAGATACAGCAGCACGCCGAGCGCGATCAGCGCCGTCACGATGCTGCCGGTCAGCTGCACGAGCCCGGTGCCGACCAGATTCCGCACGCCGTCGGCGTCGTTCATGATGCGCGAGATCAGGACGCCGGTCTGCGTCGCATCGAAGTAGCGCACCGGGAGGCGCATCACGTGCGACATGATGTTCTTGCGCATGTTGGTGATCACGCGCTGTGCGGCGACGCCCAGCAACTGCGACAACACGAACGACGTGCCCGCCTGCAGCAGTGTTGCCGATCCCGCCGCGATCGCGATCGGCACCAGCAGATCGGTGCGCTGCTTTCCGATCACGTCGTCGATCAGAATCTTCGTGGTCCCGGGCAGCACCAGCCCCGAGATCCGGCTCACCAGCATCAGCCCCAGGCCCATGCCGAGCCTCGAGCGGTTCGCCCAGATCAACTCCCGCGCTTCGCGCCAGCCTTCGGAGTACGACACCTGCTTCGTGACGCCTTCTTTCACGCCGGACCGGCTGCGCGGCGCGCGCTCGGCATTGTGGCCGATGCCGCGCGGGGCGCCACCCAATGATGCGCTCATTTGCTCCCCTTGTGTCCGGGCCATTGCCGCTGGACCTGCTCGATCTTTGCCGGATCGTCGGGGAACAGTCCGACGCGCGCGAGGCGCGGGATTAGATCCACCCAGCGGCGGCCTTCCTTGGCGAACACGCGGCGGAACGTCGCGAGCGCCTGCGCCTCCTCGCCGTTCGTGAACATCGAGACCGCGGCCCAGAACTGGAGTTCCACGACCTCGGGCGCGAGCTTCGCCGCGGCGGCATAGGCCTCGAGCGCTTCCTTCGACTTCTTCTCCGCGATGAAATTGTCGCCCGCATCCTCGAAGTTGTACGCGCGCCGCAGCCGCACCAGCCGCCTCAGCTCCTTCAACGGATCGGCCGCGTCCTCGACGCGCAGATCGATCACGCGATCGAGCCACGGCTTTCCGGAAGCCTTCGCGCGCACCACGACCATCGCCGCCGACTGCTTCCCGCGGATGTCGCCGCCCGCCTTTTCGCCGGCTTCGAGCGCCTGCATCATGCGCTCGGCCAGATCACCGGTCGCCTTCTTGTACGCCTCCGCCATCGCCGGCCACACGCGATCGTTCGCCATCAGATTCGCCTGCACCGAGAACTGATCGCCCACCACCTGTCCCGCATCGGGAATGCACATCGGCCCCGTGTGCGCCGAGATGTTGCCCGCGGTGTCGATCATCGCGACCTGCCGCACGTCGGGATTCGGATCGATGCGCTTGAGCGCTTCGAGTGCCTGCGGCGCTGTGAGCCCTTCGCGCATCAATTCGAGCCCCTTGGGCCCGTAGTCGACCAGCACCAGCGATTGCGTCGCGATGGCACCCACGCCCGCTTCGGCCCACGGCACGATCGGCCCGACCGAGAAGTAGTGCGACTGGACCGCCACGCCCATCTCGCCGGTCGCGGGATCGCGCGCGACGATCGAATACGTGTGGGCGAGCGGAGCCGCCGCGGGCGCGCGGCCGGGTGCAACGGGAGTGACGATCAGCATCAGCGGCAGGAGTGACGTGAGATCCATGATTCCCTCCGTGAACCGCAGATCATGCCCCGAGCCCCGCGCGATGACAAACAGCGACCGCCCGGGCGTTGCGGCCCGGGCGGCAGGTGGAAACTTCAGACCTATGAGCCCGCGCCATTGCGCGGAGTTACGCCCTAAGGCAATCGCGTGATCGCTCCGCTGCGAAGATCCGCACGGTAGCGGAACTTCGGCGTCTCGTTGTCGAGATCGTTGGTGATGCCGACGATCGGAGTCGCCGTGCCGTCGAAGTAGTACGTCACCGTCGATTCGAGCGTCGCAAAAACATCGTTGGGATTCGCGCTCGTCAGGATGTCGGCGAACAGGAACATGTTCGCGAGACCCTTGGTCGGGTAAGGATTTCCCGCCGGGTCACGCACCATATCGAGATCGAAGTCGACGAAAGAGACCGTCGCGAACCGGCGCGATCCGGTGCGGAATGCCGGCGTGAACGTCACATACATCGAGTCGTCGCCGACGCCGGTGAAGTTGAGCGTGTCCGAACCCGCTTCGAAGCCGGTGACCGTGAACGGATCGCCCTGGTGATGGAAGTTCGCGTCGAACCCGGGCGCGTTGATGGTGCCGTTCGCGATGCTGACCCCTTCGACCTCGATCACATCCGGCGTCCACAGCAGCGTGTCACGGCTCGCGGTGTCTCTATAGCTGTAGGTGAACGCGAAGTTCATCGATCCGCGAACCACGACCGTATCGCGGTTGGTGCGGAATCCGCCGCCCGGAGTCGAGGACATCAGCAGCACGCGGTCGCTGAGCGACGGCGCGCCGATCACGGGCCCGCCCAGCGGCATCGACTCGCGCGTGCTGTGCATGTCGAACAGCCAGCCGCCACGGTCGGACGCGAGCATCATCGCGACCTGTTGCACCATGTCGTCGGCGTCTTCCTGCGCGAGACTCGGAACGGGATCTTTCGGATTCTTCTTGCCGCAGCCCGGCGCGGAGATCGCGATCAGCGCGATGGCGCACAAGGCGAACAATCGGCGAAACGTCGGAGACATGGTGGATCCTCAGGGTCGGGCGGCGCGGGTGGGGGAGGTCTTCAGGCTATGGCATCGGCCGGAACCCAGGCAAGCTCCAGAGGGGGCTGTCCCGTGCAGGATCTACACCGGCGCGGGCGGGCCGGTTCCGCGGCAACGTCTTATCCCGACGAACGCACCCAGTGCTCGCCCAGGGCGAAGATCCCGGCCGGGTCGAGGGCGGCGCGGATGCGCTGGCGCAGCGCGGTGGTCGCCGTGGAGCCGGGTTGGGCGTCGTCGCCGCGCGCTCGCAGGGAGGCGATGCGAACGAATCCTTCAGGCGCCAGGAATTGCTCGATTTGAGGCGCATGGTCGGTGGTTTCGAACACGTGCAGCCGCCCGCAGGCCGCGTGGAACACGCAGCCGGTTCCGGCCGGCCTCGCGACCCACGAGGCGAGGGCGGCCGGCGTCAGCCGCGAGCCGCTGAACGTGAGGCGCGGCGTGCCCGAGTCTTCGAGATCGGCGAGCCGCTGCCAGAGTGCGACGACATCGGCGCCTGCGAGTTCGAGGACCGGCTCGCCGAGGCGCTTCACCGCGAGCGTTCGCAGTTCGGCGATGCGCTCCGGTTCGTCTTCGAGACCTAGCACGACCCAGTAGGGGCGCTGGCCCGTGGCGCCGGGGAGCGCCGCCCTCTGATTCGCATCGTCGCGCGCCCCGCACGCGATCGACGAACTCACGACCGTCAACGCCGCCGGTTCTTCGCACGCGAAGTCTGCCCAGCGCGAAGCATCGGCGATCGCCGCCGCGTCGAATTCATAGATCAGCGCCGAGCGTGCCGCCGGCGCCGGCAGCAGCTTGAGACTCGCATCCACGACAATCGCGAGCCCGCCGCGCGAGCCGCACAGCATCCGGTGGATGCCATACCCCGCGACGTTCTTCACCACCTTGCCGCCGGTGCGCGCGAGCGTGCCGTCGCCCAGCACGAACCGCGCGCCGAGAATGCGATCGCGCGGTGAGCCGAAGCGCATCCGTCGCGCGCCCGAAGCGTTGGTCGCGAGCACGCCGCCGAGCGTGGCGCGGGTTGCGTGCGAAGCTTCGAGCGGAAGCTCCTGGCCGCGCGCCGCGAGCGTGGCGCCGAGCGATGCGATCGTCACGCCGCATTCGGCGGTGAGCGTGAGATCTTCGGGGACGTATTCGACGATGCGATCGAGAGCGGAGAGGTCTATCGCGAGATCATATTGCGGCATCGAGCGAAGCTCGATGCCGCAGTGACCACCCCACGGCACGATCGAAAGCCCATCACGCGCGGCCGCTCTGACGATCTCGCACAGTTCACCGCGATCCCGCGGTCGCGAAGCGAGCCGCGGGGCAACGCCGTCAGTTGCGAAGCGCTCCGGATCGACCGCGCGCTCGGTGAGGATGCCGGGGACGATCGTCATAACACGCTCCGCGAATGCGTCGCGGAGGGCGACTGTCCGCGCGGACAGTTCGCCGCGCGCAAGGCGCGCGTCGATGTCAGATCCACGGCCCCTCCGCATCGCCCGACCCCGCCGCCATGCCCCCGAGCTGCGCCGGAACTCCGCCGCGCAACCCATCCCCCTGCGCATGCAAATGCGCATGCGCAGCAGACCCCTCGCCGCATCCGCCGCCCCCGGGCAAGATCTTGCCCGGGTTCAATAGCTCGTCCGGATTGAACGCGCGCCGGAACGCCGCCATCGTCGCGAGATCTTCCGCCGCGAACAGCTCCGACATCATCGAACGCTTCTCGATGCCCACGCCATGCTCGCCCGAGATCGTTCCGCCGAACGCGATGCACATGCGCAGGATCTCGTGCGACGCATCCAGCGCGCGCGCCTGTGCCGCCGGATCGTTCGCATCGAACAACACATGCGGATGCAGATTGCCATCGCCCGCATGGAACACGTTGCCCGCCTCGAGCCCGCGCTCGCGCGCGAGCCGATAGATCGTCTCCAACGCCTCCGCCAGCCGCGTGCGCGGCACCACGCCATCCATGATGTAGAACCCGCTCGCCGTGCGCCCATACGCGCCGAACGCCGACTTGCGCCCGCGCCAGATCGCCGCGCGCTCCGCCTCGTCCTTCGCCACCCGCGTCGAGCGCGCCCCGTGCGCCAGCGCCAGTGCCGTGATGCGCTCGACCTGCGAAGCCAGCGATATCGAAGGCCCATCCACCTCGATCAGCAGCACCGCACCCGCATCGACCGCGAGCCCGATGTGGAGCCACGCCTCGACCAGCTCGACCGTGTGCTGGTCCATGATCTCCATCGCCGCCGGCACGATCCCATCCGCGATCACCGCCGACACGCTGCGGCACGCCGCCTCGACCGTGACGAAGTCGAACAACATCGTCTTCACCGCCTCGGGCTTCGGCAGCAGCCGCACGCAGATCTCGGTGACGATCGCCAACGTGCCCTCGCTGCCGATGATCGCGGCCGCCAGATCGAAGTCCGGCGCATCCAGTGCTTCGCCGCCCAACGTGAGCACCGTGCCGTCGTGCAGCACCGCCGTGATCCCGAGCACGTGATTGAGCGTGACCCCGTACTTGAGACAGTGCGGCCCGCCCGCGTTGGTCGAGACATTGCCGCCCACCGTGCTCACCTGCTGCGACGCCGGATCCGGCGCGTAGTAGAGACCGTGTGCCGCGACCTGATGGGAAAGCGCCAGGTTCACCAACCCCGGCTGCACCCACGCCAGCAGACGATCCGGATCCACGCGCAGCAGCCGGTCCATGCGATTCACCGACAGCACGATCCCGCCGAATTCCGGTGTGGCGCCGCCCGCCAAGCCCGTTCCCGCGCCGCGCGGCGTCACCGGAATCTTGCGCGCGTACGCCCAGCGCACGACCGCCGCGACCTCGTCGCTCGAACGCGGCAGCACCACCACGTCCGGAAGATGACGATCGAGCACCAGCGCATCGGCATCGTAGGTAAAGAGCGCCGCCTTGCTCGCCAGCACACCATCGTCGCCCAGCAGCGCGCGCAGCTCTTCGAGATCGGAAACGGTGAGAGACATACGCGGAAGGTAGCATGGCGGACGGCCATGAACCCGCAACGACCGCGCACCGTGCAAGGCACGAATTCGAGGCCGATCCCCGTAGTTGCCGGACCCACCCGGCCCGTGGCTATCATGTGCCCGTGACCCCGACACTCGAACTCGCCCCCGCGACCCCCGAGGACATACTCGGAATCCTGGCACTCCGTGTCGCTGTGGCCGACGCCCTCACGGAGCACTACGGCAACGGCATGTGGTCGCGCGGCGGCACCGTGCGCGGCGTGTTGTGGGATATGCGCCGCTCGAGCGTGTACGTCGTACGCGAAGGCGAGCGCGTGATCGCGAGCCTGGCATTGGGCACCCGCAAGCCCTGGGCGATCGACCCCTCGTACTTCCGGCCGTTCGCCAGGGCGCTCTATCTCACCTCGATGGCCGTTGACCCCGCGATCCAACGCAGCGGCATCGGTCGTCAGTGCATTGACGAAGCGCGTAGGATTGCCCGTGAGTGGCCCGCCGATGCGATAAGGCTCGACGCCTACAACGCCCCTGCGGGCGCTGGAGGTTTCTACGCCAAGTGTGGATTTCGCGAGACCGGACGCGTGTCGTATCGCGGATGCCCGCTCATCTATTACGAAATGACTGTGTAACTCGCGCGGTCCGACCCGTCAGGGTCGGAGCGCGCGAATTTGGTTCTGTGTTCTTAAATCCTGCGCCGCCGTAGGAGCTGTCTTAGTGCCCTCATCGACCGTAGTCCTCGAGCCCGCGCGCATCCTCGCCGGGCACGTGATGAACCCCGCACCCACATTCCACGCCGTGCACCTCGACCACGACATGCTCGGAAATTTGTTCGATCCGTTCCTGCTGATCGATCACTTCCGCATGAACGGCCCTTTCTTCGCGCCGCATCCGCACGCAGGCTTCTCCGTGTCGACCTACCTGCTGCCCGACTCCGAAGGCACGTTCACGAACCGCGACAACCTCGGCGAAGACCTCTCGGTGTCGCCGGGCGGATTGCTGTGGGCGCACACCGGCTCCGGCATGCAACACGAAGAGAACCCCGCCGAGACCGGACCCCGCGTGCATGGCGTGCAGACCTGGGTGAACATTCCGCTCGCGGCGAAGCAGGCCGCGCCATCGCGGGCGGCGTTTGGCGCGGAGCGCGTTCCGGTTCTTGCGTGGCCCGGTGGGGCTGAGGTGCGGTTGCTCGCGGGGTCTTTGGGCGACGCGCGTGGACCTGATGGTCCGCCGAATGTGACGTGCTATGCGTACGTGAGCATGCCTTCCGGCTCGGAGGCTACATTCGATTCCGCGCACGGCGAGAATACGTTCGTGTTCGTGTTGGAAGGCGATGGGCGCGTTGGGCCGGCGGATGCGGATGCCGCGTTGGCTTCAGGCCATGTGGCCGCGTTTGGGTTGGAGACCGGGCGGATCGTGTTGCGCGCGGGGGCTGATGGTTTGCGGTTCATGCTCGGCGCCGGTGTTCCGCTCGGGATTCCGATCGTGCAGCAAGGCCCGTTCGTCGCGTCTTCACGCGATGAGCTGCGAGGGTACATCGAGAAGTACCGCGCGGGTGGGATGGGGGAGTTGAAGTAGGGGGGGTGGCTGATCCGGAGAAAGTGTCATCACTGATGACACAATTGCCTTGGCCCCCAACCGGATCGTCCCGCGCAGGTCGAGGATCGCGAATTCAAAGCAAACGAACGCCGGAATGGCAGGTGCGCCTGGCTGCGCTCCAGCACGCGGTGATCCCCAAGCCAAAACTATCACCGGCGGTGAGAGAAATTGCGCTGACGGTGGGATTCGCAATGTCGAGTCTCTCGACATCCTTAAGGTGGATCCACTCACCACGTTTGGCACGCCAGTCGAGATCGTACGATTGTTTGGCGGTAAGCCGGCCTACCTCACTGCCGTACGCGAACTGGAATCCCAGCCTGGTACGCCAGAATCAAAGGCAAACCCATCCGCGGTTGGCGCGATGCCCCGTTCTGGTGGCCGATCATTATCCCTCCGAAATTGGCCAGGCCAATGGTGTTCGCCAGCAAGACGACAGGGGAAGACTAGGGCTGGCATTCGTCTCATCCGCCCTCACGGAGCGGCCCCGCATTGGTGCGGCGCGGTGCTTGGACCAAGTCCCGATTTAATCGATGAACCCCGCCCTTCAACACCGTAGAATCCCCACCATCCGCGGCCACCCCCACTCCGCGCCCGAGTCCAAGACGCAACCCCACACCAACGGACGGTGACCCGGAGTTCGCCATGCACTTCCGCCACGCAATCTCCGTCGCCCTGCTCGCGCTCGCCCCCACGACCGCCTTCGCCACCCCATTCCCGCAATTCGGCTCCCCGTTCCTCCACTCCAGCTCCGGCCCGTCCAACGGCGGCGGAGGCGGCGGCTTTCAAACGGTCGCGGTCGTCGCCGGTGACTTCAATGGCGATGGGCGTCTCGACGTCGTCTCGTCGAACAGCACCGACAACGGCTCGATCTCGGTGATGATCGGGGATGGCTCGGGCGCGTTCAGCTACCGCGGCTATTCGTCGACGGAAGGCGGAAGCGTTGCGTCGCGCATCATGGAGTTGGGCGACCTCGATCGCGACAACGACCTCGATCTTGTCATGGAGGTCTATGACCGGCTCGTGGTGTTTCGTGGCAACGACTTCGCGCGTGACCCTTCGATCTTCTTGTCGGGCCGGTCGATCAGGGATATCGCCATCGACGACGTCAACGAAGACGGGTGGCCCGATGTTCTGGCGGCGACCTCTGGCGGTCAAAACGGCAACATGTTCGCCTCTCGCGTGGCCGTCTTCCTCAACGATGGCACGGGTTACCTGTCGGACGGCGGCGGGCTCACTCCGGACGCTCCTACGATACGGTATGCCAAGCTCGAAACCGGTGACGTCGACAAGGATGGCTTTGCGGACGTGATCGGTCTGTCCACCATCGGCGTTCACGTCGAACGTGGTCATGGCGATGGAACGTTCGATGAGCCGATCCAGATCGCGTCCATTCCCGACATCGTGTCGCTGTGGACCGGCGACCTCGACAACGATTCCTATGTCGACATCGCGCTCGCGGGTTTCGATGGAAGTGTCACGATCGAGTACGGCACCGGGACATTGGCGGGGTGGAGCGCAGCGTCGGTCGCGGTGACGGGAAACTCGAAAGAAGTCCAGGCGGCGGATGTCGACGGAGACGCCGATGTCGATCTCGTCGTCGCGTGCGTTGCGGGTTTGTCCACGCATTTCTCGGTGCTTCGTAACCTGGGTTCGCGGAACTGGGCACCGGAGATCGTGACGGGGCAGGGAGGGGCTAAAGAGCACTTTGCGCTCGCCCCGTTCAACGGGGACTCATTGCCCGACATCGTGGTGCCGAGTGGTTTCGGCGTCTCGACGTTGATCGGCGATGGCCTTGGGAACTTCGGCCGCGACACCGATTTCAGCACCGGAGCAGGGCCGATTCATGTCGAACTTGCGGACATGAACAACGATGGCCATCTGGATGCCGTGGTCGACAATCTGGGCTGCCCGGATGGCTGTGTGTTCAGCGTGCTGCACGGCGATGGCGAGGGATCTCTGCTCGCGCCCAGGTTCTACGAATCTTCCGGGCGGCTCGTCGGCACGGGAGATGGAGATGCCGATGGGTGGCCGGAGCTGATCTTCATTACCGCAGACGGGGTTCCGGGATATGTGATCGGGAGGCACCTCAGCCCCGCCGCTCCCGCTGCATCCTTCCACCGGATCAACACTTCGTTGCACGTGGACGCCGTACGGGTCGCGGATGTGAATGGCGATGGCAAAGATGATTTGCTGCTGTGGGCGGGTGATCGGCTCCTGGACATCGCGGTGGGAGAGGGATCGGGGTACGCGTTCAACCCGCTCCGCGCCACGCTCAATGGCGCCGCTCCGCTGTTCGGTCCGTGGGCCACGCCCGATGCCGCCGACATGAACGGCGACGGAAAAGCCGATCTCGTGTTCAAGCACAGCGGCCAAGCGCAGGTGTGGCTGGGCGATGGAGCGGGGGTCTTCACGCGCACGAACGTTTTGGACCTCAACGAGAACGTCGTTGCCACGGCGCTCGGGGACGTGAACGGCGATGGCAAGCCGGATGCGATCTCCATCTTCAATCCGGACATCGACGCATACTTCGCGCGCGTCCTGCTCAACGACGGCAATGGGGCGCTCGTTCATGACCAGGACATCCCGATCGGGCTGCATGCGAACCGCGTCGCGATCGCGGACGTGGACGGCGATGGCGTTCAGGAGTTCGTGGTCTCGAGCGACGCTCTGAGCAGTTTCACGTCGGTCCATCCCTCGGGAGCCGGTGCGGGGTTCATCGGAGCCCTCCGCACGGCACCCGTCGGTTTCGCAACTGGGGATCTCGACGAAGACGGCGCGGACGATCTCGTGTTCCCGAATCCGGGCCTGGGTACGGTGTCGGTCGTGCTCGCGATTCCCGATCGCACGACGCCGGCGCTGGCGTCGCTGATCGAGGCGTTCGCGGAGCCGGGACTCGTGCGCGTGGCGTGGTACTCCAACATTGCAGTCGCCGCGCAGGTCACGCTCGAACGGCGCAGCGCCGAGGTTTGGGAAGCTCGCGCCCAGCTCACCGCGGATGGCGCGAACCGCCTGCGCTACGAAGACCGCGATGTCGTCGCGGGCACGCGCTACGCATACCGCCTGCGCATCGTCGACGGCGGCCGCACATGGTTCAGCGACGAGGTCACGGTACAGGTTCCCGACGGACTCGCGTTCGGTCGCATCGCGATTCACCCGAATCCCGCGCGTTCCGAATTCGAGGTCGCATTCGAAATCTCGGATCCGGCCCCGGTCGAGTTCGAAATTCTGGATGTGTCGGGAAGGCGCGTGCAGCATCAGTCGCTCGCGGGACTGGGAGCAGGAAGTCACGTGATTGCTCCGAACCGCGCCCGACTCGATCCCGGGCTCTACTGGGTCGTGGTGAGGCAGGCGGGTCGTTCGGCGACGAAGCGCGTGGTCGTCGTCGAGTAAGTAATCGGCGCCGTCTGATGCAAATCAAACGGTGGGCCCGAGGAATACCCTCGCGCCCACCGTTCTGTTTGGGGTACTTGCTTGGCGCCCAGCAATCCAAGCTCGTCACATTGTTAGAAGCGCACGCCACCCATGAGGGCCAAGCCACTCTCGTCGGACATGACGCCCTTGAGCTGGCCGAACGGGCGCACATCGCCGTGAGTCTTGCCAAAGCCCGCGATAACGTTCATTCCCAAACCGGTTTCGCGCTCATCGCGCGCAGTTTCACGCAGGATCACTGCGGGTCCGGCGCCGAGCCAGACCGAAGTGGGCTGCTGGTACGCCAGGTCGTAATGCACGTCACCGTTGAACGACACCACATCCCGGTCGCCGAATGCCATCTCAGCGTTCGGGTTGAAGTGCCACCGATATTGATTGCCAATCGGCGTCAAGAGGCCGGCACCGATCGCGCCGCGTTCACCGTCCGGATAGATGCCCGCACGTAGATCCGCGGACACCGCCGCGTTGCCTGCCGTAACGAACGCCGTCGAACCGATCATCGTCAGCCCGAGGACGAGCGTTCTCAAGTTGTTTCGCTTCGAACTCATGACTGCTCCTCCTTTCGGTTTTCCAGAAAAGTTCCGGACCAGTCACGATCCCGGCGCCTCTGATTGCGGTGTTGCCCGTTCGGTTCACTGCTGTGCTCGTGGGATGCTGCGAACATTCCGACCTTTGTCTCGTGTCGATTGTTCATTCGATCCCACATTTGCGGCCCGCCGACTCATTCGCACCCTTGGGCTGTCGGTCCACGATTGGTCCGGGCTCAGCTTCATTTCTCATTCGATCTCATCTTTCACGCCCGGACATCGGGCGCTGATCGGTCACTCTCGCAACGGCGGTGCCATCCGGCTTCAGCGGAACGACAAGGGCATTGAAACGCGCGCTATCAGCGCATTTGGAACGTATGTCAGAGAGCCTTCAAACCGCGTTATGGGTGCTTACATGGGTAGCTATTGCCTCGAATGAAAAAGAGGGAGTGCCGGTATTACATCGGTGCAAGTGCGTCTTGGCCGGCAATCGTCAAGATCGTCGCGGGGGCACGCTGCAGGCATACAAATTGGGCCGACCGCATTTGTCGCGATCGACCCGTCGTGCACTTCCATTCGTTGTGGCTTCAGCGATGCGAAGCCCGCGTCCGCGCCGCCTTCCTCGCGCTCTGGCTGCGCTCTTCGTGAGTGCGAGCGCGCACAGCCTTCATCGCCGACGCATGCCGGGCCGCAGCGCCTCGTCGCATTGCCACTTCGTGGGCATGCTCTGACAGCGCGCGGTGCGAAACCGCCGACTTGCCCTCGTGCTCCAGCTTCTCGTGCATCGCACGGGAGCGCGCCTTGTTCACATGGTGTGCTGCGCCCTGGCGCCCCACGCGATTGTCGCGCGCAATCTGTTTGCGCGTTTCCGCAGACACCGCTCCGCGCTTGGGCTCCGCCATCTTCACACCGGCGCGTCGGGCCTTCGACAGGCCGATCGCGATCGCCTGCTCGGTGGACCGCGCTCCGTGCTTGCCATCGCGGATGTGATGGATCTCTTCCCGAATGAACTCGCCGGCCTGAGTGCTCGCCGACTTGCCCTCGCGCTTCGACTTGCGTGCGCGTTCGATGGTCTTCTTTTCCGGCATGACGCCCTCCATAGGTTTGACCGGGTCATGGTTTCTTTTCGGCCCGCATCTGAGCCATGCATGGAGCGATCCAGCCGAGGTCACTGTTCCGACAAGTGATGCCGATCGCGTGCTGAACCCCACACGCTCCGCTGCCGACACCTCATATCTGGGCGTCACGCGATGCCGTCTCGGCATCCGGTCCACTGGAGGTGTGAGTGGAATCTCGCGAGTGGCGTTTTGGGTGTGTGGGAGCATTCGCCGCGCTGGCGCTTATGATCTGCTTCCTGCCGCCGCACGCCGCGCTCTCCAACGAAGCCCCGCGCGTCGTCGTCTACCCGACCCGCACGATGGGCACCTACGCCAACGTCGCTCTTGTGACCGCGGACTCTTCCGCCACCGCATCCACCGCCGCGATTGCGCAGGCAGCGCTCCAGCGCGTCGATTCGCTCATGAGCAACTGGACCACGACCAGCGAAGTCGCGCGCATCAACCGCGAAGCGTCGCACGGAACGACCGTGCAGCAGGAAGTCGCCAGCGTGATCGGCGCGGCACTGCGTCTATGGGAAGCCTCCGAACACGCGTTCGACATCACCGTGGAACCGCTCGTTCGCCTGTGGGGTTTCATCGGTGGCGTGCGCCGTGTTCCCACCGACGCTGAAGTTGCACAAGCATTCCGCCACGTCGGCGCACAACGCGTGCACTTCGACGCAACGACCCGCCACATACGCTTCGATTCCGACTCCATCCGCATCGACCTCGGTGGAATCGCCAAGGGCTACGCGGTCGACGTGGCGGCCGAATCGCTGAAAGCGCACGGCGTGCAGCATGCCCTCGTCGATCTCACCGGCAACATGGCTGCGATCGGCCATCCTCCGAACGCGCCCGCGTGGCGCATCGGCATCCGCGATCCGCACGATCGCATCCGCTTCTTTGCGCGGATTCCGCTGTCCGACGGCGATGCGATTTCCACGTCGGGTCAATACGAGCAGTTCGTTCCTTCGAACGGCAGGAAGTTCGGCCACATCCTCGATCCGCGCACGGGGCGTCCGGTCGAGGGTCTGTTGTCGGTCACTGTAGTCGCGCGCTCGGCACTCGCGTGCGATTCGTGGGACACGCCGTTATTCGTGCTCGGCACCGAAGCGGCGAAGCGCAAGGCGAAGGCACTCACCGATATCGGCGTCGTCCTGGTTCAGCCGGGCTCTGCGGGTGTCGACACCGTGTGGGTCGAGGAGCAGTTGCGGGATCGCTTCGTCCTCGAGCCTCAGGCACGCGCGTGGTTCCACGTCGCGTTCTTCTGAAACGCGCACGCCGCTGCGCGATTCCACCCTTCAGCACGTTCACCCACCGCATGGATGGCCTCGCGCTTGCGTTGTCGAGCGGCGCTCAACCACCGGACGGCCGAGCAGCACGCTGACGGCGAGGCGCAAGTCGTTGTCCTCACATGCCGCAACCCTCATGGGACCGGTGCGCGAGGCGGCTCGCGTCGCTCGCTTCACCCAGCATTTCGCAGCAGAGGGATTGCGGTTCGCACGATCCGGAGGTCCGAGTTGTCTGTCAGCCACGCGAACGCACGAAGGGCGGCGTCACTGTTGATCGCGTCGCTCGCGCTGCCGGGAATCGTCGATGGCTGCAGCCATCCGACGCAGCCCGTACCGCCGCCCGGCGGTGGTGCGACGCTCGCGCTGAGCTTCGAGCAGTTCGAGAGCTTGGTCGAACCTGTGCTGGTGCGCCACGGCTGCGACGCAACCGGCGATTGTCATGGCGGCGGCATCCGCGGCTCGCTTGAGCTGTCGCCTCCGGGTGCGAAGAATGCGCGCTTCGACTTCGACCAGATCGCATTGCAGACGAGTGCTACGAATCGCGACGCGAGTCCGGTGCTCACCGAGCCGCTGGCACTCGCCGCCGGCGGCACCCCGCACGCGGTGAAGCCGTTCGCCTCGATCAGCGACAGCGGCTACGTCGCGATCCACGGCTGGATCCTCGCCGGAGTCGCACGATGAGCCGCGGCCGCGCCATCACCCCCCGCCGCGCCGTGTGGACGTTCGTGATCTCGGCGCTGCTCATGGCGGTCGCGGTCGCCGCGGCGCGCGCCGAAGAGGCGCGTCGTCCCGAAGCACTCGTGCCCGAGATCGGCGAGCATCCGTACCAGCTCGATCCGGGTCCGCGTCCGTTCACGAACCGCATCGCGCTGTCGCCGGGTTACGGCCGCTTCGGTTCGCAACCGCTGTTCCTGATGCGCGCGACGTACAACCCGGGGGCGCATCTCGGTTACGAAGCGTCGATCGGCCACAACCCCGGCGAGTCGGTGCACGCGGTGCTGCACTCGCTGAGCGCGATCGTGCGCCATCCGTTTGCGGGACGCATCCAGCCGTACGCGGCGGCGGGCTACGGAATGCTGTTCGTGTTCCCGGGTCGCTCGCTCAACGCATCGCCGGTCACCAAGAACGCGCTCGCGTTCGGCGGCGGCCTCGAGTGGTACGTGCGCAACGATCTCGCGCTGCGTGGCGATGTGCGCTACGCGACGGTGTTCGGCCGCGAGCGCGATCGCGACGGCGTCGTCACCTACGACTACCTGCAGCAGACCGTCGGTCTAACGTTCTACCGCACCCTGCGCCCATGACTTCGCCGAACTGGAGGAACGTCCCGCACATGATCGAGCGTCTCCCGCAACGCGCCACCCGCACGCTGTTCGCGTGCCTGGCCTTGGGACTGTTCGTTCCGATGGCTCTCACGGGTTGCAGGGACAGCGCCCCCGACGATCTCATCCAGGAAGAGACCACCACTGACGCGCTGGTGTTCGTGAAAACGACCGCCGAAGAGACGCTCAATCGCACGTGGGCGGCGGGCAATCTGTTCAAGCTCTCGCCGATCACACCGGACGGCGTGGTGACGCCGATCACGAACTTCGTGGGCGCGGCGATCTCCGATCCTAACGTGTCGTTCGACGGCAAGAAGATCCTGTTCTCGATGCGGCGCTCGGGCGACACGTATCGCAACATCTTCGAGATCAACGCCGACGGCACCGGGCTGCGCCAGGTGACGAGCGGGGGCGGGCACGACTTCGATCCGCTCTACCTGCCCGACGGCCACATCATGTTCACGAGTTCGCGTGACGGCGAAATGGACGAGTACAACCACTCGACGTCCGAGCACCTCTACGTGTGCGATGCCGACGGCGCCAATCTCGAGCGCGTGAGCTTCAATCAGAGCGACGACTTCGATCCCGCACTGCTGCCGGACGGGCGCATCGTCTACACGCGCTGGGAGCACTTCGGCACGATGAACCGCTTCCCGCTGTTCTTCACCAACCCCGACGGCTCGGGGACGTTCCACATGTTCGGGCCGCACTCGCGCAACTTCTTCCATGCGAAGCCGACGCCCGATGGCCGCATGATCGCGATCGAATCGTCGCGGATCGAAG
>JANLWX010000201.1:0-2545 GCA_031364845.1 Candidatus Eiseniibacteriota bacterium | reverse complement strand
CTCGCGTCGCTGACGGTGTGGCTTGTCGTCGTTGTGCTCTACTTCATCGGCGGTCCCGGCGTTCACCTGTTCGCCTTCGTCATGGTGGTCGGCGTCCTCGTCGGCACCTACAGTTAGATCTACATTGCCAGCCCGTTGCTGCTGATGTTCGGCGAAGGCGTCCACGAGGAACCAACCGGCACCCTCGCGGGCAAGGCCACGGCAACCGTCCCGGTCGAGACCGGCATCAAGCCGGCGTGACGATCGTACGGACGCAACGAGCCGGAAGCGTGAGCCCTTAAGTTTAGTCACATCTTCCGTATATTTGCTTCAGCTGCAAGTTTTGGCAGGGAAGCACTTAACGGAGGATGCCATGGACGGTATTGCGACAACGTTCGCGCGAGAGAATTTCGGAGCCGCGGATCTGGGCGACAAGCGATTGAACGATCGTCTCTTGGTGATCGCCGAGCAATTGGCGGCCCATCCCAACGAGACCTTTCCCAGCCGGTTTCAAAATCCGGCCGACCTGGAGGCATTCTATCGGTTCGCGAACAATGAGCGCGTTTGTCATGCCGACTTGATGGCCTTGCATAACCAGGCCACCTGGACGCGCATGAAGGCGACGCCAGGCGTGGTGTTGCTCCTGCAAGACACCACCGTCCTGGATTATTCGGGGCTCGCGTCCATCGAAGATCTGGGCCAAGTCGGCAACGGCCATGGGCGCGGACTCTACTGCCATAATTGTCTGGCGGTCGAAGCAGCGACGCGGCAAGTGCTCGGACTCGCGGGCCAAATTCTGCATCGTCGTCGGCGCGTCCCCAAGGGCGAAAAACGCGAGGCCTGCAGGAACCATCCGCAACTGGAGAGCAAGCTGTGGAAGAAGATGAGCAAGAGCATCCCGGCGCTGCCGGCCGATCACGCCCCAGGGCAGTTGTGGGTCGAGATTCTTGATCGGGGCGGGGACATCACGGAGTATCTGGATTACACGGATCAGGCGGGCAAAAAGTATGTCGTGCGTTCGCAGCACAATCGCTGGATCGAGCGGCAAATCCCTGGGAAAACCGAGGCGGATGCGCCGGTCATCGAGAAAATCAAGCTGCACGATTTGGCCCGCGCGCTGCCGAGCGTCGGCACGCACACCATCGAGGTCCAGGCGAAGAACGGGCAAAAGGCGCGGACGGCGGAAGTGAGCGTGAGTTGGCAGCAAGTGACGATCCTGCCGCCGCGACAAAAACGCGGAGACGAGCGTGGCGTGCCGCTGGTGTGCTGGGTAGTGCGTGTGGCGGAGACGAACCCGCCGAAAGGTGTCGAAGCGCTCGAATGGATTCTGCTGACCAACGTGCCCGTGCAAACGTTGGCGGACGCGCTAGAGCGGATCGAATGGTATCGGCTGCGCTGGATCATCGAGGAATATCACAAGGCGCAAAAGACCGGGGTCGAGATTGAGAACATGCAGTTCACGACCCGCGCGAGTCTGGACGTGGCGATCGCGTTGTTGTCGGTGACGGCGATATTGCTGTTAACGTTGCGCGATGAAAGCCGGGCCGTCGACGCCAGGACTCGGCCAGCGACGACATGTGTGCCGCAGTTGTGGGTGCGGATGCTGTCGGCGTGGCGTCATAAAGAAGCGCGGATGGACTGGTCCGTTTACGATTTCTACTACGCGCTGGCGCGGATGGGCGGCCATCAAAATCGGAAACAGGACCATCCGCCGGGCTGGCTGGTCCTGTGGCGTGGCTGGATGCAACTTCAAGCCATGCTTGAAGGTGCGGCCGCCCTTGGAGTCACAGAGATGTGACTAAACTTAAGGGTTTACATAACCGGCTCGCCGGTTGGCTAGCGGCGCGCCGGTTGGCTATTTCGGATCATTCAACACCAACCGGGTGCTGGCGTCAAGGATTTTTGCTTGCAATTAATGTGTTCATAGTACGACGGCCCGTTCTGCATCTTGTCGATCGTTGATAATCGCAATTTCAAACGCCTCTGCTATCAAGTGTTGGATCACGCTCCCACCCACGACGACATCCGTGCTTTCTTCCGAAAATTCCAAGCCATGCTCCAGCAACGCGGCCTCACGCTGTGTGGCATTACGACCGATGCGTCGGCCTTGTATCCGGTGCCGATCGCCGAGGTTTTCGGCAAGGTCGCGCATCAAGTGTGCGAGTTCCACACCATCGCGGAACTGACCAAGGCGATCTTGCGGGCGCTGGCCCAGGAACGCAAGAAACTCACGGCCCAGCAACCCAAGTTGCCCAAGGGTCGGCCCAGCAAAGCGACGAAACGACTCGCCCAGAAACGCAAACGCCTGCAAGCAAAAATCCGCGGCTTGTTCGATGGCCGATACCTGTTCGTCCGCCATCAGCTCACGCCAGCCGAACGCAAAACGTTGCTGCATATCACGCGTGGCCTGCCGCACCTGCGTGCCTTGCGGGAGATCATGGACGAGATCTACGGTCTGTTTGATCGTCGTTGTCGCACCGATACCGCGTTGGCCAAGTTGGCTCGGTTGCGTCAACGGGTTCGCCGTTTCAAAAAGGTGGGCCTGATCCTGACCAAACTGCAGTCG